>SSGY01000132.1 GCA_008017145.1 Neisseriales bacterium | reverse complement strand
GAACTTTATTACCATAAACATAAGTTGCGGCAACAATCCGGTCATCACCCAACGAACTTAGTGAAAATAAATAATCCAACAAATCAAAGCTACTTTCCAAACGGTAATTTAACAATTCATTTTGCGCGGGATCAAGCACAATAAAATCAGCTTCTTTACCAACTTCAAGACTACCAATATATTGTCCGATGCCTAAAGCTTTTGCCGCACCTAAAGTAGAAGAATACCAGCGAGTTAAAGTTTCTAATTTGAAAGAATTAAGCATTGCAACTTTGTACGCATCATCCATAACACGGAGCATAGACAAAGTATTACCAGCACCCCAGTCAGTTGCCAGAGTAAGTTTAGCATCTAGTTGCACTGCTTTTTGATAATTAAACAGACCGCTTCCCAGATAATTATTACTTACTGGACAATTAGCAAAAATCGCTTGTTTTTCAACCATTCGGTTCCATTCGCTTTCTGATAGATGAATACAATGTCCATAAATCGAACGCTCATTCACTAAACCAGATTTCTCATATACCTCCAGATAATCCTTCGCCCATGAGAATTTAGCTACCGTATCAGCAATCTCATTGATATTTTCACATAAATGGCTTTGCACGTATGAATCAGGATGTGATTCCATAAATTCACGACATAAACCTAATGTTTCATCGGTACAACTCAAGGCAAAACGTGGTGTTAAAGCATATGATGAACGATTGACACCATGCCATTTATTATAGAGCTTTTCACTAATTTTCATGCTGGTTTGCGGGTTGGTAATTAACTTAGCATTACCGTCAGTCATGATAGTATTTCCCATGATTACCCGCATATTATATTTATCGGTCATTTCAAAAATCAAATCGGCACCATCATACGAGGTTGGTAAATATGCACAAATTGAAGTCGTACCATTTTTAAATAATTGTTTTAATAAAATGTCATATTCACGACGACCTGATTGCTCACTATTAAACGCAACTTCACTTGGAAAAACATAATTATCTAACCAAGTTAATAATTTTTCCCCATAAGCACTTACACTTGAAGTCTGAGTTGCATGAATATGGGTATCAATAAATCCTGGTGTAATTAGTTTACCGCGATAATCAACAGTTTTATCTTCCGAGCTTAATAGAGAACTAATCTCATTATAATCGCCAACCGCACTAATTTTACCATTCTCAACAATAATTGCTCCATCCCGTAGAAACGTGAAGCGCTCATCATTTACAAACAAGGCATCAGGAATCACACCTTGTAAATTTTGTAAATTAGCTGATTGATTAAATGTAAAAATTTTACCGCGATATAATGTTTTCATCTGCTTGGACTCTCTAAAAGATTAAGAAGTTAAACTTGATAGACGAGATTCTAAGCTAAAACCATTAATTACACAACTATATAAAAACATGGGTAAGCTAATCTTAGTATGTCCAGTTAAAAATAAGCCGTGGTTGCAGCATATTACCACCGACATTATCAGGTTGCTCGAGATAGACCAAACGCGTCCAGACATTCATATTGGTATGAGGAATTCGGTACAACAGCGATGCATCATACTCAGTTACATTTGTTGCTTGTCCAACATAAACCTGATTGACAAAAAACTGTGACATTGATAGATTAAATTTTAGTGAGTTATCCATAAACGAAGTACTATTGCGCAAGGTGTAAGCATAACCAGAACCAAGCTCTGCTAAGGATGTCAACGCAGGGGTTGTATAGAGCGGATCAACTTCCATACCATAAGTATAAGGAGTTACCATTCCACCATTCAAAAACGAGCCACTAGAACCAAAAATATTATTATATGAAATGCTGGTAGTGTTATTGGCTACATTTAGAGCTATCCTACCCCCAACGCCATTACTCGCAATTACCCCAGCAGGCGTAGTTTGCCCAGGTAATGGAAATTGGGTTGTAATAGCTGAACCAGATGAGGATTGCATAAAACCTTGCAGACCAAAATCAAAGCTAACTTCACTTGCTACAGCCACATGATAACTATTATCAGCATAAATCATTTTGGCATAATCCGCAAAATTATATAGCCATAATTGCCCTGAATAACTATCCACAGGATTCCAAGTTAAACCAAGCCCACTTGGTCCATTAGTTGGAGTACTTCCGATGCTAGCTAGCACACCACCATTATTGTAATACGTTTGCTGATTACCCCAGTTATTTGGATATTGGGTATAATTCCATGCACTAAACCCAGTTATTAATAAGCTTGGTAGTGCTTGAACATTAACTAATGCTGCTTGATAGGAATTATTCCCCATCGCATAGGTAGCTCCCGGATTTGAGCCAAAACTATTAACCCACGGTGTAGAAATAAGAATATTACCAGCAACAATATCTAGTTTATTGCTATACTGATAATCAATATATGCTTGACTCGGGGAAAAGACTGATGTCGTACTAAAGGTATTTGGTTGTCCGATCTGGCGGAAATTGACAACTGCAGTCCCAGCACCACCTAAAGCAAAACCACCAAAGCGTTCAGTTTGTCCCCAAACCTGAACAATATTAGTATTAATCGCAGTGTTCTGCCCATTCATTGGACTATTCATCCCAGCGATAAAACTAGTACCCAGATGAAATGTTCCAGTTGATTCAGCTTTAGCACTTGAGCCCATGTTTAAAGCAATTGGATCTTGTAAATAATTATATGGTGAAATATATGATTGTTTAAGCTGCTTAATCTCTTCTTCTTCAATCAAAACTCCAACATCATTGTCAAAATAATCATCACGAGTCTTATCAACATCATCACTCAATTTTACTTCACTCTCATTATCTTCATATGAGATTTCACTAGCATATGTAAATGGTGTCGCGGACAAAGTTAACGCTAACACAAGCTTACGAGAAACACTATTAAACACGAGACACCCTTTCAAGCTTAGTTATTTCAAGAAAAGTTTGATTATAGCCCAATTAGTCGTAGCTCAGCAATGGCAAATATTCCCACCCAAATATTTACCACCCAAACAACTACTGTACCTTTGAACTCATGTGAATATAAAAAAAGCCCACCATAATCGGTGGGCTTTTAGAGGCTAAACTAGTCCGTATTTAATCTAAAAAAATTAGATCATACCTTTAGATTTTAACAATTCTAACATTGTTGTACCAAGTTCTGCAGGCGAACGAGTATAAGCGATTCCAGCTTTTTCAAAAGCTGCAAATTTTTCTTCCGCAGTACCTTTACCGCCAGAGATAATCGCACCAGCATGCCCCATACGTTTACCAGCAGGAGCAGTAACCCCGGCGATATAACCAACCACAGGTTTAGTTACATGAGATTTTACATATTCTGCAGCTTCCTCTTCAGCAGTTCCACCAATTTCACCGATCATAATAATCGCTTCAGTTTGTGGATCTTCCTGGAATAATTTTAATGAATCAATATGTGAAGTACCAGGAATCGGATCACCACCAATACCGATACAAGTTGACTGACCAAGACCTAATTTAGTAGTTTGTGCTACTGCTTCATAAGTCAAAGTACCAGAGCGTGAAACAATCCCAATTTTACCTGGTAAATGAATATGACCCGGCATAATCCCGATTTTACATTCACCTGGAGTAATAATACCTGGGCAATTTGGTCCAATAATCCGTGAACCGCTTGATTCTGCGTAACGCTTAACTTTTAACATATCTAACGTTGGTACGCCTTCAGTAATAATCACAATCAAGGCTACACCAGCATCAATCGCTTCAACTGCTGAATCCAACACAAACGGTGCAGGAACATAAATAACTGAAGCATCAGCTTGCGTTTCACGCACCGCTTCGTTCATCGTATTAAAAACTGGCAAACCTAAATGTTGACTGCCACCTTTACCAGGAGTAACACCACCAACTACTTTAGTACCATAAGCAATTGCTTGCTCAGAATGAAAAGTACCGTTTTTACCAGTAAAACCTTGTACTAAAACTTTGGTATTTTTATTAACTAAAACACTCATCTTAAATCCTTATTAATTTATTGGGTCTTTACTACGTAAGCGCAGTTATTTTAAAGTTGCTACAACTTTTTGTGCTGCATCAGCTAAACCTTCAGCAGGAATCAGTGCTAAGCCAGATTCTTTCAATAATTTAGAACCTAATTCTGCATTATTACCTTCTAGGCGCACAACTACTGGTACAGTTACATTAACTTCTTTTACTGCATCAATAATCGCTTCAGCAATCATATCGCAGCGTACAATTCCACCAAAAATATTAATCAATACTGCTTTTACATTGCTATCAGCTAAAATTAATTTAAAGGCTTCAATAACGCGCGCTTTTGTAGCACCACCACCAACATCAAGGAAGTTTGCAGGTTGACCGCCGTATAATTTAATGATGTCCATAGTTGCCATTGCAAGACCAGCACCATTTACCATACAACCAATATTACCTTCAAGAGCAACATAGTTAAGATCATGTTCAGAAGCTTTTAATTCACGCTCATTTTCTTGTGATTTATCACGTAATGCCAATAGATCAGCATGGCGGAACAATGCATTTGAATCTAAGTTAATCTTAGCATCAACACATACCAATTCACCATTTTCACGAACTGCCAATGGATTGATTTCAAATAAAGCAAAATCATTCTCAACAAAAGCCTGATATGCACCAAGCATCATTTTAACAAAATTAGCAATCTGTTCACCACTCAAACCAAGTTGAAATGCAACTTCGCGGGCGTGACATGGTTGTAACCCTACCAATGGATCTACTACTACTTTAAGAATTTTCTCAGGCGTATCATGAGCAACTTTCTCAATCTCCACACCACCTTCGGTTGATGCCATAAAAGTTACTCTACGGCTCGAACGATCCACTACTGCACCTAAGTACAATTCACGTGAAACTGGGTATAAATCCTCAGAAACATATACTGAATTAACTGGTTGACCATTAGCATCTGTTTGATAGGTTACCAAATTTTTACCGATCAAGCTCTCCGCAACTTCGCGTGCTTCATCACGTGATTTAACTACCTTTACGCCACCAGCTTTACCGCGACCACCCGCATGCACCTGTGCTTTTACTACCGCAAATTTGCCACCTAGTTTGTCATAAGCGTCAGCCGCTTCATGCCCACTGGTTGCCAGAACTCCGGTTTGAACACGTAAACCATAACGTGCCAACAATTCCTTAGCTTGATATTCATGTAAATTCATTTGATATCCTTATAGACAATTTATAAAAATAAAGCGCCTATATTTTATCATATTACTAAGGCACTTGCGTAAGTTAGAACATATTCAAGCTTATTATTCATTATCATAATTTAATTCTCCGTAAGTTCTAAAAAACTCCTTTTACTACAAATATTGCATTTAATGTCACCAAAAATCTGACTTCCTTCATGTTAAATAAATTCTAGTGCATAGTGCTTGCATGCTGTTTTACCTATTGATAAATTCAGTTCTTGATTATTCATTTTTATCTTCGGGAAATAATTTATATTTCGATGTAAAGTTCCTATCTTTCTTCCAGTTTCTTGACTAAACTTCAGGTATTACAGGATATTGACATCAGTGAGTTGCTAATAAATAAAGTAGCTTAAGCTACTTTATTTATTAGCAAGATAGTTAACCAAGATCAAAACGATCAGCATTCATAACCTTACTCCAAGCACTAATAAAGTCATTAACAAATTTCTCTTTGCTGTCGTCTTGTGCATAAACCTCAGCGTAAGCACGCAGAATTGAGTTTGAACCAAATACCAAATCTACTCTACTGGCAGTCCATTTAGCTAAGCCAGTTTTGCGTTCAACCAGATCATACGAATTTTTACCAGTTGGTTTCCAGCTATAAGTCATATCGGTAAGAGTAATAAAAAAGTCATTGCTAAGAACACCTTGTTGATTAGTAAAAACTCCTTGTGAGCTATTTCCATAATTGGCACCAAGTACTCGTATCCCACCAATTAGTACCGTCATTTCCTGTGCAGTTAATCCCATAAGTTGTGCACGGTCAAGTAATAGTTCTTCAGGAGTTACAACATAATTATTGGATTTAAGCCAGTTACGAAAGCCATCCGCAACAGGTTCAAGTACCTCAAAAGCTTCATTATCCGTCATTTCTGCCGTAGCATCACCACGTCCAGGAATAAACGGAATGTTAATAGTAAAACCAGCAGCTTTGGCAGCCTCTTCAATTGCAGTATTTCCAGCTAAAACAATTATATCAGCAATACTTACACCAGTCTCTGCGGCAATTTTCTCAAGTATAGTTAAAACGCGATTAAGTCGAGTAGGCTCATTACCCTCCCAGTCTTTTTGTGGGGCAAGTCGTATCCTAGCACCATTTGCTCCACCACGTTTATCAGAGCCACGGAATGTTCGGGCACTATCCCATGCGGTTGCAACTCGTTCAGAAATTGATAAACCACTACTGATAATCTTTTCTTTTACGCTATTAACATCATAATGTTTATTTCCTGCTGGGATTGGGTCTTGCCAGATCAAATCTTCTTTTGGAACATCCGGACCAATATAGCGAGATTTTGGTCCCATATCGCGGTGGGTTAGTTTAAACCATGCGCGAGCAAATGTTTCTGAAAAATACTTTTGATCGTTATAAAAACGTTCGGCAATCTTACGGTATTCAGGATCAATCTTCATTGCCATATCCGCATCGGTCATGATTGGGTTACAGCGAATTGATGGATCTTCGACATCTACAGGTTTATCTTCTTCTTTTATATTAACAGGTTCCCATTGCCATGCGCCAGCCGGGCTTTTCCTGAGTTCCCAGTCGTGGTTTAATAATAGGTGAAAATAGCCATTATCCCATTTAGTCGGATTAGTTGTCCATGCTCCTTCAAGCCCGCTACTTACAGTATCTCGCCCAATTCCTCGTGAGGAATTATTGATCCAACCAAGTCCTTGTTCTTCAATATTTGCTCCTTCCGGTGCTTCACCCAGCTTGGCTACATCACCATTGCCATGAGCTTTTCCTACGGTATGTCCACCAGCAGTAAGAGCAACGGTTTCTTCATCATTCATTCCCATACGGGCAAAAGTTACTCGGACATCATGTGCGGTTTTAAGTGGATCTGGTTTACCATCAACACCTTCTGGATTAACGTAGATAAGTCCCATCATTACCGAAGCTAACGGATTAGCCAAATCGCGTTCACCTGAATAGCGACTACCTTCACCACCACTAGGCTGCAGCCATTGTTTCTCTGAACCCCAGTAAATATCTTTTTCTGGATGCCAAATATCCTCTCGCCCAAAAGCAAAGCCAAAGGTTTGTAAACCCATTGACTCGTAAGCCATGGTCCCTGCAAGGATCATTAAGTCCGCCCAGCTAATTTTATTACCATATTTCTTCTTGATTGGCCATAAAAGTCGGCGTGCCTTATCTAGATTAACATTATCCGGCCATGAATTAAGTGGAGCAAAGCGCTGATTCCCTGTCCCGGCACCACCGCGCCCATCAGCAATCCGATAAGTCCCGGCTGAGTGCCATGCCATCCGAATCATTAAACCACCGTAGTGTCCCCAATCGGCAGGCCACCATTCTTGACTATCAGTCATTAATGTTTTTAGATCATTTTTAAGCGCTGCGACATCAAGATTCTTTAGTTCTTCCTGATACTTAAATGAACTTCCCATAGGATTAGTTTTGACGTCATGTTGATGTAATATATCAAGGTTTAGTGACTTTGGCCACCATTCCATTACGTTATTACCTGTTTCAGTGTTTGCACCATGCATTACCGGACATTTACCTTGAGTTGTCATAACCACTCCTTTTTAAGATTAACGATGGCATTATTATTACTGAATAGCACATTAGTTGCAATTAACAATAGTTATACATTTGATAGTTTCAAACTATAGATAGTTTATTGGTAACAAAATTTTACCATATGTCTGATTATACATTATGTACGTTACATTATGAGGGTAATTAAAGTCTCGGATTGTGCCACACCACTAACTACCTGATATACTTTTAATATATGTGAGAAGTGACTTTGCTATTATATGAGCTTAGTAGAATCATCTTGCAACTCTAACACTCTGAAGTGAAGAGTTATATTTTAGAAAACTGAGGCGGTACGGAATATATTTGGTGCACCCGACAGGGATCGAACCTGTGACCTTCAGTTTCGGAAACTGACACTCTATCCAACTGAGCTACGGATGCAAAAGATGAGGGCGTTAGTGTAACATATCTGCTGTAAATATGGAATACAAGGCATAAAAAAACCCAGCGAAACTCTCTGGGCATACTCTAGTCCTTATTCACCACGTGGTGGGCGGGCTTTTTCTTCTTTCCATTTAACTACGATTTGGCGTTTTCTTTGTACGCTGGCATTTAAATTTTCTAAACAAGCCAAAGCCTCTTCATGAGTTGACATTTCAACAAAACCAAATCCGCGACTACGCTGATTCTCATCTGTTACTACTTTAGCATAAATAACAGTACCAAATTGTTCAAAAATAGTTTTTAATTCGTCGGTATTGATTGCCCAATCTAAGCCAGCAATAAATAATTTTTTATTCATTAATAAATCCATAGATAAATAAAGGTTAAACATAATGATAATTTATACTATAAGTCACAGTGAACAATCTATAAAGAGCACACTCATTATTTGATAAATCATACCGTCAAATTATAGCATACCTAATTGGAAATACCTAAAATTTAGCACACAATAACATGATAAAATATGTACTTTATTGTTAAAATGCAACAGAATACTCTTCGCCTTTGAATCTTGGACTTTGTCGGATTTCAAAAAAGACTCCTGATGTAGCTCTGTTTACACTACATCGTCTTTTTTATCAATTCTTCGCATCCAAAAATCAAATACTATGAGTATATGTAAAAACTACATGCAGCGAACAATTGACAACAGAATATAACAAGGAATTTACTTTAATGCAAAGAACTAATTATTGTGGATTAATCACCGATGATTATCTTAATCAGCAAGTTACAGTTAAAGGCTGGGTACATCGCCGGCGTGATCTAGGTGGTTTGATCTTTTTTGATCTTCGCGATCGCGAGGGATTATTACAAGTTGTAGCAGAACCTGATAGTAGCTGCTTTAGTAATGCCGATAAATTAAAACACGAATATGTCGTAGAAGTAACTGGAACAGTCCGCTCACGCCCTAATCCAAATAAAGACCTAAAAACTGGTAATATTGAAGTACTGGCAAGCAGCATTACGATTTTAAATACCGCAATTCCTACTCCGATTTTAGTTGATGATGAGAGCGTTAGCGAGATGAATCGCATGGCACATCGGATTATTGATTTGCGTGGGCAAAAAATGCGCAACAATATCATGCTACGTACCAAACTTAGTCATGAAATTCGTTGTTTCTTAAATGATGAAGGCTTTTTGGATATTGAAACCCCATTTTTGACACGTTCAACGCCAGAAGGTGCACGCGATTTCTTAGTACCTTCTCGAGTACACAAGGGTCAATTTTACGCCCTCCCTCAATCACCACAGTTATTTAAACAATTACTAATGGTTGCTGGTTTTGACAAATACTACCAAATTGTGCGTTGTTTCCGTGATGAGGATTTACGCGCTGATCGTCAACCTGAATTTACTCAGGTCGATATCGAAACTTCATTTTTAAGCGAAATGGAAATTCGCGAGATGGCAGAACGATTGATTCGTCAAGCATTTAAAAAAGTCCTAGATGTTGAATTACCAGAGTTTCCGGTAATGACTTATGCCGATGCGATGTATTATTACGGCTCTGATAAACCTGATTTGCGTTTAGAAAATTTAAAATTTGTTGATTTAACGGCACAACTTAAAAACTGTGGTTTTAAAGTGTTTAATGACGCTGCTAATCGTGCTGATGGTCGGATTGTAGCTTTAAAACTACCAAGTTCAGTTACGTTATCGCGCAAAGAAATTGATGAATTAACTAAATTTGTTGGTATTTATGGTGCAAAAGGTTTAGCTTATATCAAAGTTAATGATGTTAGCAAGCTAAATGAAGAAGGCTTACAATCTCCAGTAGTTAAGTTTTTATCAGCTGAGGATTTAAGCATTATCGTTAATGCAACGAATGCCCAAAATGGCGAAATTATCCTCTTTGGTGCTGATCGTGCTAAAGTGGTCAACGAAGCAATGGGTGCATTACGCCTAAAAGTCGGTCATGAAAAAGGTTTAGCAGTTGGCGAATGGAAGCCATTGTGGGTGGTTGACTTCCCGATGTTTGAATATGATGATGAAGCTGATCGCTATGTAGCTTGTCATCATCCGTTTACTTCACCGAAAGATGAACATATTGACAAACTAACTACGAATCCTGCCGAATGTCTGGCTAAAGCTTATGATATCGTGCTAAATGGCTGGGAACTTGGTGGTGGTTCAATCCGAATTTATCGTTCAGAGATTCAATCTAAAGTATTTGATGCGTTAAAAATCAGTAAAGAAGAAGCTCAAAACAAATTTGGTTTCTTATTGGATAATTTACAATTTGGCGCACCGCCACATGGTGGAATCGCCTTTGGTTTAGATCGGATTGCCTCGATGATGTGTAAAGCTGAATCAATCCGCGATGTGATTGCATTCCCTAAAACCACCAAGGGGCAATGTTTACTTACCAGTGCACCAAATGAGGTCGATGATAAGCAATTAACTGACTTAGGAATCGCGAGATTGCCACAGAATTAGAAAAAACTCAGGGTTACCCCCTGAGTTTTTTCTATAGCATAACTACTCAATTATATTTGCATATTTGTGCAAATATGCTATAATCATGCAGTGATAATAAATCTAATTATAAAAAAGAAGCTAACTATATGGAAAAAATTTTTAAGGCTCTAGGTGAACGGACAAGATTAGAAATACTCTTATTAATTTCATTAAATCCTAATATCTGCCTGTGTCATATTGAAGAATGTTTTCATTTATCTAACTCAAACTTATCTCGCCATCTAAAAGAATTAGAAAGCAGTGAATTAGTCATGACTTTTAAGCTAAGCAAATGGAAGCACTACCAGCTCAGCCCTCTTGGTAAACAAATAGTCGAATTAATAAAAGCTATTGATAATGAAAACCTCTATCAACAAGTAAGCAAACTAAACCTGTTATTAAACAAGGAGTTACCGTGTTAAATGTATTATTCCTATGTACCGGAAACTCTTGTCGTAGTCAAATGGCAGAGGCTATTGCACGTAGCTTATACCCTAAGCATAATTTTTATTCCGCGGGCATTGAAACCCATGGCATGAACCTATATGCGATTAAGGTATGTAACGAACTTGGTTTGGATATGTCCAACCATAGTAGCAAACATGTCGATACATTAAAAGATATTAAATTTGATGTAGTTTTAACTGTCTGCGACCACGCCAATGAGTCATGTCCGCTGTTTGCTGGATTAGCTCAAAAATTACATCATTCATTCCAAGACCCACCAAAATTGGCGGCTAACTTAGCTTCAGAAGAAGAAAAATTAGCTATCTATCGTAAAGTTCGTGATGAAATCAAAGTTTATTTACAAACTGATTTGCCTCAGCTTGTTAGGGGGTGGGAATGAAAAAATTAGCTTTTGTTGAACGTTATTTGACTTTGTGGATATTCCTCGCTATGTTTATTGGCTTAATGTTAGGAAAGTTTATACCTTCATTACCAACATTAATCAATGATTACAGTATTGGAACTACTAATATTCCAATTGCTATAGGTTTGATACTAATGATGTATCCACCATTAGCTAAAGTTAACTATGCTGAAATGCCATTGGTTTTTAAAAACACTAAAATACTCTGGGTATCATTATTCTTAAATTGGATTGTTGGTCCAATATTAATGTTTAGCCTTGCTTTAATCTTTCTACATAACGAACCAAATTATATGATTGGCGTAATCTTAATCGGGTTAGCTCGATGTATTGCAATGGTAATTGTCTGGAATGATTTAGCTGGTGGAAATCGTGAGTATTGTGCAGGGCTGGTAGCTTTTAATAGTATTTTTCAAGTATTCCTATTCAGTCTCTATGCTTGGATCTTTATTTATTGGTTGCCTCCATTTTTTGGCTTGCATTCATATCATGTAGATATTGGCATCGCTCAAATAGCGGAGAGTGTCTTTATTTATTTAGGTATACCATTTCTTGCTGGGTTTATTACTCGTTGGGTGTTAAGTAAAATCAAAGGACTGGCTTGGTACGAACAAACATTCTGTAATCGTATTGGATACCTAACACTCATTGCCTTGCTATTTACCATCGTTGTAATGTTTAGCTTAAAAGGTGCCATGATATTATCTATCCCACTAGACGTTATAAAAATTGCTATTCCATTGGTTATTTATTTTGGCATAATGTTTGTATTGGGATTATTTATTAGTAAAAAGCTTGGTGCGGATTATTCACAGTCAGTAACTCTTGCATTTACTGCGGCGGGGAATAACTTTGAATTGGCGATTGCTGTTGCGATTGCTACATTTGGATTAAATTCACCTGAAGCATTTACGGGCGTGGTTGGTCCATTAGTAGAAGTTCCTGCATTAATCATATTGGTAAATATTGCACTGAAGTTAAAGAAACTATTCAAGTAAGGACTTATTCCTTGGGCATTGAGGACATACATTTTGTGTTTAAGTCCTCGATCCCAAACCTATCAAAATACTAGACGATGCCGATACCTAACCGTGCCGTAGCATATCAAAATAAAATATTAATGCGAGTTTTGCACACTACCATTTAGCTTAGAATGAATTAAAAGACTATGCACATCAATATCAGCCTCGATTTTACGAATAGTTTCAGTACTTCCATAGTCATAGTTACGATGTATATCTCGTAATAGTTTGCGCTGAAAGGCAATCAGGTCATCAACCGCTCTTAGTCTTTGTGCTATATAATCTTTGCTTATTGGCTCATCAAT
>SSGY01000055.1 GCA_008017145.1 Neisseriales bacterium | reverse complement strand
TAGCCCAGTTAAATTTATCTGCTAATTGAACCAAACTATGCTTCATATCCAACAAATGGATTAATTGAATCTTTAATAATTCTGGTTGGAATTTATCTTCTATTTTACGTGGTTTCATGCTTTTTTGCTCGCTGATATTGCAAGGTTTAAAGCATTACTTTACCATTTCTTGCAATATTTCGCCCATGAAGATAGCGTATTATTAAATTAAATCAGATTGATATATGATTTTTAGCATCAACTATATAGCTAACTGCTCAATTTTTTCACGTTATATTTATTATGCAGTATGAATTAAATATTATGATTTCATACTTCACACTTACATAAATTTATGCTATAATCTCGGTATGAAATATGAAGTATGAATTAAACAATATTATTTATGTTTTCACAAGGATTCGTTAAAATGATTATTTTAGTAGGCTCAAATAAAGGTGGCTGTGGCAAATCAACCACCGTAGTAAATTTAGCTGTTGCTTTCGCAAGAAACAACAAAGATGTTCTGATTATCGACGCAGACAGGCAGTCCACTGCTTCACGTTGGAGTAGCGACAGAGAGTACAATAAGAAGGAACCATTTGTTCAAGTCTTGCAAAAATATGACAACTTGCAACCCACTCTTAAAGAATTAAAAAATAAGTACGAATTGATTATTGTCGATGTTGCAGGTAGAAATAGTCGCGAAATGTTAAGCACAATGCTTGTGGCTGATCTTCTGATTTGCCCATTACAGTGTTCACAACCTGATCTAGACACTATTAATGAACTACAAGAGCAAATTATTAGAGCTTCAGATTTTAATCCGGAACTAAAGACTTATATATATCAAACTATGGCTAGTACAAATACTAAAGTAAAAGATACCGAACGTGGAGAGTTTAGTAAATATGTGGAACAGTACCCAGAGTTGAAAACTATGACTTCAATTAATTACTTCAGGAAAGCATACAAAGATGCAATAAGTGAAGGTCTTTCTGTTCTTGAGGGTAATAATATAGAGGCTACTGCTGAAGTAAATAGCCTGTATAATGAAGTACTGAAAATATTAAATGTGATTTCATAAATAACATTTATGAAATATGAAGTGTGAATTATTGAATCGGAACAAAAATGGTACAAGTTAGAAAAAAAGAAAAAGACGCAGAAGACTTTATTAACTCAATGGCAGACAAACCGTATGGAGTTGATGATAGTATTCACCGATTGACTATTAGTATGAAAACTAGTTTATATGAGAGGTTGGATGATATCGTCCGTAAACGTAAGCGCTCTAAACAAGAAAATCGAACTATGAGTGCATTAATCGTTGAAGCACTAGAAAATTATGTAAAGCAAATTAAATAGTATTATTTCATAAATATGAATTATGAAATATGAATTAATAAGGAATATAAAATGGAAAAAAGATACATTGGCGATGGCACTGCCAGCAAAGTAAAACATTCACCAACTATTGAAAATGAAGTATGCAAGTCACTATTCCCTAGCTTATCAGGAATTATGGCGAATTTAGGTTATAAAGAGAAAGCATTAGCCAACCCAGATCAAAATAAAATTAAGTTTTATTCTGATGTTGGGCGTGCATTATGGAGCATTAAAGACAGATGGGGAGACTTTACCGATGAAGAAATCCAAACTATCACTGCACCAGTTTCACGACTGATCAAGTCATTCACTGGAGATTACGAGAGAGATAAACAAATCGTAGAAGCTAACTATGATTATTTTATAGAACTAATTAATGCTAACTTGAACTCTAAATAAATCAAGGCTCTTATCCTGCGATTAACATTAATACTTGAGACTACATATGAGTTCCATTTAAAAGGCTAATATATGTTTATGATATTACTGATATTGATAGTAGTTCTATTACTTATAACCTTAGAACTCACTAAACTAGTAGCAGATTTTATGACTTTGCGTCTAAAATTAATGACTGGGATCACTCTGTTTTGTATGGGTTCAACCATTCTCTGCGGATTAATTCATACTATATCTAAGTATAATATGTGGAGCTTAGATCCTAGAATTTTTACAGCATTTGGTTTAACTAGTGTTCCTGCAATAGCAGGTATACAGCTAATAATATTGAACTATAAAGAGAAAAAAGTGCATGAAAGAAATGATTAATACTGGTAACGACAAGTTAGGTGAAATAAGTAGATTTGATGTTAACATTGCAAACACGATGTTAGAAGAAGCTAGGCGACAAGTAAACTTCGAAAAATACTCTCCCAGCGATGATAAGCATTTGATCATTCTAGGCGGTCAACCAGCCTCTGGTAAATCATCTATTATTGAAAAAATAAGCAAAGAATATGGTAACAATATTATATGCTTAAATGGTGACGAATTTAAACCACTATTCCCGAATTACGAACAACTAGCTCGTGAAAATCCAGACCAAACAAGTAAAATGGTTCAACCATACAGTAATTACGTAGTGGATAATCTTAAACAGGAAGCTATTGATAAAGGGTTAAACACTCTGATTGAAGGTACGATGAGAACATCCAAAGCACCATTGGAAACTATCGAAATGTTTACAAACAATGGCTATACTGCTGAAGCATATGTAGTCTCAAGTAATTATTTCAATAGCCGAATAGGAATTGAGCAACGCTATGAAGATGAGTTCGCTAAACAAGGTTTTGGACGAATGGTCAACCCATTAAATCATAATGAAGCGTACCATAATATACCAAATACTTTACAAGAGCTGGTCAATTCTGGTAAATTAGCCAATATTACTGTTGCAACCAGAGAAGCTGAAATTCTTGCTGAAACCGCAAAAGGCGATGACATAGTAAAAGCCTATACCAATCATCGTGATAACTTGACCCCTGAAATTTATTTAGATGTGGCAGAACGAATTCATGCCGTAAATGAAATGAAGATGGCTAGAAGAGCTACTCAACCTGAATTAGATAATCTGACTAGTATCAAAACAAACCTTGACAATGCCTTTGACAAAGTATTTGAGCAAATTCGTGATGCAGCGCAAAAACTAGAAAATATTCCAACCATTGATAAAGAGATTAAGGATGTAAAAGAAATTGCGAATACGATACTATCCTTTGGCTCAAATACTACTATCAGCGAAGTATTAAGTAGTTTTGAAAAACATGCCCCACATTTAGTTGAAGAGATACGCAACTCCAACGCGATTAAGTATTTTGATACTGAACTAAGTCTTAATCATTTGGATGTCAAAACTGTTGCTGAACACCTCAGCAATAAAACTAACGGTAAAATAGGCGTTGAATTTGAACAACAAGAGAAAAGCAAAGGCTTTGAAAGATAGCATATTTGAGTTGAAGACTCCAAGCTGAAATACTCGGCTTGAAGTCCCCTACCCTGCGACGTGAATAGGCAAATTTAGTTTACTGGTTTTTAGACGTATAAGACACAGTAGGCATTGTGTCATTAGTAACTAATTTTGGTTCAACTTTAAGATTCGGTAGTAGTTCATTAATTGCACTCTTACACGTTTTTGCGAATGCAGAATAATTTGCCGAATAAGTCATTGTAACTTCCTTGACATTTTTGTCGGACAAGTTAGTTTTAACTCCCTCAGCATAGTAATTACAGTTTTGTGTAATTGTAATGAGTTTGTTTGAATTGCTTGTAGAGCTCATGTCACTAGCACTTACAACACTTGCTATACCAACAAAAGAGAAGATAAATAATTTTTTCATGGGACTGGACCTAATAAGTTTTAGCGAAAATGCCCTAAACTATTCCTGTTAAAGGCGGTGATACGAGAGTGAGTGTCAAGTGGTTGATTTAGTAATTAAATCTCTTAACTCTGATTCGGTATATCCCCAATTATCTGGTAATCGAGTGAGACAATTCAATCCAAAATCTGTCATCAAATTATCTGCATTAGCGTAACCTAAATCTAACAGTAATGCTTGGGCAAGATATCTAGTACCATGATCTATACAGCCCCAACTAAAATTACATTGATGCTCGATAGTATGTGGTGAAGTTAATGGACAATTATTAACAGTCACCCTATAATTGTTACCATCGTAAATTCCCTGATAAAACTTTTCCATAATAAGACCTCATAATTAATAATCACTAAACATTATACTCTAATTAATGATTTCAGGTGTTAAAACATAGTCTTCTGGAGTCTTGGTATTAGCATAAATATAACCACGTTTTCGACGAACGTTCTCAATGTCAAACATCCGCTGGCTTGCCAAAATTCTAGATTCACAAGCTTCCCAGATTTCACGATAATGACTATTATTTAGCCCACCATAAACCTTTACTACACACCATTGCCCAAAGATATCTTCCTGTATCGACAACCAATAAAAGCGCTGTTTTTGATGGTTAACCATGTAGATCATCGTAATAGCTCTGATTTATTCATAATGCAATGTATCTATAGAAGCTAGCCCGTGATATTTTTAATGTTTTACAAATATCAGCGATGCTCATGCCATGATCCTTGTGCATTTTTTTCGCCATTTGCACCTTGGGATTTGTACTATCAATTAACTTACGCCCACCTTTACGCCCACGAGCACGTGCAGCATCAAGTCCAGCTCTAGTACGTTCTTGGATTAGCCGTCGCTCAAACTGCGCTAATGATGAGAATATATTAAAGATTAACTCACCTGAAGCAGTAGTTGTATCAATCGCACCATCACAAATAGATTTAAACCCAATACTCTTTACTCTCAAATTTTCAATTAACGCAACTAGATGCAACATTGACCGACCAAGTCTGTCCAGTCGCCAAACCAATAATGTGTCGCCAGCTTGAAGAGTTGCCAAACACATATCAAGACCAGGACGTTCTGACTTTGCTCCCGATATTTTATCAACAAAAATTAGGTTACTTTGACAGCCCTCTTTCTTCAATGCATCAAGTTGTAAATTTAAATCCTGTTCATTTCTGCTTACTCGCGCATACCCTACTAGCTTTGCCATATTTTCTCATTTAATTACATGTTAATGACATTATGATATTTTGATTATTGAGATGGCAGTATTATACATGATTAGTTAGCCAAATATTACTAAAGATACAGTCTCATCAAACGAACATTTGTTGAGACTAAATAAATCCGAAGGTACAAATAATCTTGCATAAAAAATAAAAAGCCATGTATCATACATGGCGGGTAGTTATTCTGCATCATTAGGTTACACTTCACATTGGTGGTCTAGGAATTCTAAAAATGTTGTGTTGCAAACCAGTTTTGTAATGATATTTTGCTCTTTATCGAAACCGCGTGCCCGTTTTGGGATTCCCTCTACAGATAACTTAGTTCCTGCCTTAATCTTGCTGGCAACATCAAACCATTCATTCTCGACAATTACATCAACCAATTCAGTCCGAGGATTTTCATCAGTTCCGCTAGTCATTGCGAAAGGAATAAATACAAATTTTTCGCCTGTTATAGTATCAATTTTAATTTCAGCGTCTTTGCTTGTGTATCCGAAGAAGTTAGTTTTAATCATGATTCAATCCTTATTAAAGTTTAGTTGATTTCGAGGATGTTTTACCTCATGCCAATTGACAGCATTGTAACGCGGGATGCAGGGGCGGAAATAAAAAATTTTAAAAAGTTTTGGCTGGTCCGCGCTGGGGTACCCTCTGGGTCAGCGTAGATCCGGCCAAAAGTTTTTACAGCGGCGCAAAGTTTGGGGCACCCTCTGGGTCAATACTTTGCAATAAATCTTTGGGGCACCCCTCGGGTCAAAGATTTATAGCGAAATTATTTACTGGAGTTCATTTACCCTTGCAGTGCGTAGAATTTAGCGCCTGTTATGAAATTACAGGCGCTTAACCAGAAAGCGGTCAATGCTAAAATATTGGTAGTGAGGTTAAAAACATCCGAAATCCTTACTAAACTAATAAGGACGAATGACTAAAATTGCTCTACGGACACAGTAAAGACTAAGTTAATGATAATGATGCGGAATACAGGAAACAAAATTTACTCCTGCAGCAAGCGAGAGGGTTGAAACCCTACTGAATTGGTGTAATTAGCGGTGATAAGTTGATGTTGCTGCATAAGAGCCGGACAAGTAAGTTGAGGGAACCCAGCACAGGTAAAAGTAAAGCAAAATCATAAAATTGGTTAGCAACATACTAAGAAGTTAGACCAAACCAAGAAGACGACAATCGATACAGATCCAGCCTGTGTAAAATATGGCTTAAGGCGACTAGATAATTTTTATTGTTGAAACGAGCATTACAACTAAAACTCATCTGAAAGTTACTCAAAAATTTTAAGTTGTGATAAAAATAGAACCCTACTAAATAAAGCTTTGAACTAAGGCAATTGATTTGTCAACTACTATATTTTAGAATATATCGCTTGAACAAGTTGGCAACTAAGATTTTGCGTGATAAAATCAGGGTAAGTTTTTGAGAAAAGACGAGGTGGGTTACTACGCCAATAGTAACCCTTTAGAAAACAACAGCTTTTCATAGGAAAAATATGATAACTGCTGCAATAGCTGGTTTAATTGGATCAATCGTTGTTATAATCCTCTTAAACTCAAAAAAAATCAGAAAAATTAGCTTTTTGAATCTAATCAAAATAGACTTTTTCAAGTAAGATTTCCCCAGCTCAAAGCTGGGTTTTTTCTTTTTATAGCGGTTATTATATCATCACATTGGTCTGTCAACTTACAATTTATACATGTCAATAATTACTACAAATCATTTTAACTTAATACTTACAGATTAACACATTGATTAACATGTATATTTTATTAATATATGTTTTATAAATGTATTAAAAATCTACAAATGATTTGCACAAATAATTTAACATTTTAGTGTATTTTCATGACTAACTAAGCGATCTAATTAAATTTTTGAAAGAATTTCATCATACAATTTTCTCAAGTATAAAATAAAATATGGTAACGAATTATCAGAACCTCGATGGTTTGATAATTCGCGCCTTGGGTAAATAGTCACTTATATTATTAAGAATTGTCAGATTAAATCCAAACTAATACACTTAATTCAATAATCCTGCAACACTCACCGTAATTTTAGGTAATTCTTCAAAAAGCTGTTTGGCTTCTTTCTCGCTAACCTCAAACTCATTAACAACATCATCAACCGAATGAATCCAGCCCTCATGCTTGCCTTTGATAACGTTTAACTTGTGATTAAATTCCTTATTCAATTTAATATGCAAATTGCCGTTATAAAATGCTCTAACTGTCATTAATACCACCTCCTTACCATTTCGCACCGCTGAAAATTCCTGCCCTACCCCAGATTGCCAATGCCGAGAATAACTTTCTCGACTGTCAACCTCAAAGCCCAAATTATTTGCAATAACGAACAAATCAGCTAAAAAAGCGTGTCCGCGCTCGCTTAATTCTTGAGAGGGATTCCGCCATTGGTGGTAAACTACTCCACCGTGGCGCTCAACTACAAGCCGCAAATTTAGCTTGCTTGGTGTTTTAGTTTCAAAGTTATTACCCACAAAAATAGTCTGATTAGACTTATACTTAGTGCAATTAGCTTCGCTAATCAGCTCATTATAAACATCTAACACTTGCTGCTCAATCGCTTGTGACGCAGTTTTAATCGCCCACTCGATAACATTATATATATTGGCAGCATTGAAGCTCATATTTGCATCAGTAACCGCATTAAACAATGCTTTTTGATTGCGTTCTGTTAACCGTTTGGCAATTGGTTGCAGTTTGGTTATAACTTCGTGCCAATATTTAGAACTTAGCCCTCGCAATTTATTCTTAACAAAAGTTTTGATTTTATCTAACTCAATATTAAGTGCCTCAAGCAAGGAATTATCAATCTCACTAAGTCCGCGCAGCGTGTCATATATGCGCCCTTCTTCTTCGTGATATAGAGCAGTAATAGCCTGAACATAGTCACCACCACAAACCAGCTTCCGGTTGTTAATCGATTCGGTAAACGCTTGTTTTTTTTCGTCCATCCGCTCTTTAAATGTAAAACTATGCTCATTTTCAGGCTCGTTAAATTTAAAGAACTTTTCTAATTCAACATCAAAAAAATCCTTCATTTTATAATCTTGTGCTGTCAAGTGTATTACCTCAACTTTACAACGCGCAGCACGCTCCGCATTAAGAAAGTCAAAACGACCCAGTGAACTAACAACATAGCCCCGCTGCTTAATAATATCCTGCAATTTTTGCACGTTCGCCCAACGTTCTGGAATTGGTAAATAGATATGCTTGGCGTTGGCTTCGGCTATAATTTTAAAAACCCAAGATTCATACTCAGAGTAAGGTGGATTACAAAAAATTACATCAAATTTTTTATCAAATAACTTGTTCTCCATAAAATCACTACCGATAACCAAAGTATCCGTATTAATTAATGCTTTGAGCATCTGATTTTTCTCGATTGCGTAGCGTGTCCAGCGGTGCGAGTACTCCCCACTAGTAAGCTTTTGCAGCGTTGCGCCATTCCCTGCCCCAATGTCAAGGATAGTACCGCCATACTCCGGCATAGTAGCCTTAATAACGTTAATTATCTCATCAGTAGTCGGATAAAACTCAAAATCCATATTTTGCTGTTTTAGAGTTTCTACGATTTTATTTGTGTTCATTCTTTTATACCTTAAAAAAATAGCGGGCATTTTGCCCGCTATAAATTAATTAATCGCTGCTTGCTGTTCAGTCTTGATAATGCTGCTACCGTATTCCTTGCGGATACCTTTCATGCTTTTACTGCCTCGGCGGTATGTGCTAGTGTTGATAGTTGGTGACCAGTACCAAGCTTTTTTCGCACCTGAGAATTTAAAGCCTAAAGCCTTGATTTTTTCGTGGTGCGTGTAAGTGTCACCAGTTAACCATACCCAGTACCCACAAACTTCGATAATTACGCCTTGCATTTTCTTTAGTGCTTCGATAAACTCAAAATCAAATTGTTTTGCTTCTTCGTTACCGTCCTCGTTAATGTCTAACGTTGTATTGCCTAACTCAAAAAACTTGCAAAGCTCTGCAAAAGCAGTATTAATTAGCTGCATGGTTTCGGTATTTCCGCCCTTGTCGGGATGATTAGCACTTGCAAGCTTTCTATATGCTTGCTTGATGTCGTTAAGCGTATATTGCCCATTCGCTAGTTCAAAAATCGCGATTGCGTTTTGTAGTTTGTTGTTGTCCATGATATAATTTCTCCTTGATTAGCTAATGCACCCTATCGGGTGCAACCTTATATATACATTAGTTAATTAGTTTTTTTCAGTTGTGGCAGTAGTACTAATACCGCCACACCTCCCAAAACTCCCACGGCTTCGCTCGAACTCAGAACATCACAAAATGCCCCAAGCACTGCAAAACTTGATGAGCCAAAAGCAAGACTAAATAAAATTTCTGCTTTATTCATTTTAGAACCTTAAAATTGTTATATAAACTTTCATTATCAGCGGTATGCCCCCGTTTAATCTCGCATCATTCCTGAATTTATCCAACTTGTTAAAAGAACTAAAAACCTCAGTCAAGCCACTTTCTACTAAGCGCCAACGAGCGCCGTCCGTACCTCAGCTAGAATTGCTGTCCTAACTATATATTTTTCCCCCGCAGTGGGTGGCTGACGCCGATTGAATGATGTATTGTGCTGCCTGTTACAGGCGCTTACGAGGTACGAGTTAGCGAATGTTACAGGTTGCAACTAATCAATGGCAAAACAAAAAATTATTAAAAAGTTTTTTGATTTTGGGGCACCCTTTGGGTCAAAATCATTAAAAAGTTTTTAAAGCGCAGGCACAAAAATAACGGATCTCTTCGAGTCCGCTATTTTTCTTAATTTCGTGCCAAGCGTTAAATTTTTGTCTTTGGGCGCAAGCCTTTACCATTGATTAGTTGACAGCCAATACATCATAATCGTTTTAGTCAGCTACCATACTTACAGTGGGGAAAAAATATAAAATTACACTATGGCGATAGCCATTACACGCCAGATAACATTAGCACTCCGCAGCCGATAGGCGTAGGGTGCAATACCGCGTGAGCGTCTTAATTAACAGAGTTGTTATTAGTTTAATCAGGTCTGAGATGGAATGAGCAAAATATACAGATGATACAGATAGTACAACACATAATTTCTACCACTTGCATACGATGAACATCATAGTAAAACAGGTTAGACTATTGAAGGATTCAAAAAACATTACAAACATGAAGCATTGTATAAAATAGCGTAAAATAATGCTATAGTTAATGCCCAGCATTAGCAAGCCATTAACTTTTACAAAGTAAAAATCTTAAATAAAGTATGAAGATATGGAATTAAATGAAATCAGAGTGGCTAATTTTTTATTGTATATAAAAAAATTATTTGATAACTCAATAAATAAATTTGCCAAAAATAATAAAGTTAATGTAAATCAATATTATGCAATCATACGAGGTGAAAGACCTTTTGGGGATAAAGTAGCAAGGCGCGTTGAGCAACTACTAGGAATAAACGCATATGATTTAGATAGACCCGAAACAACGGAAAAAATTTTTATAGATTTTAGAGAATTAATGAAATATCAGGAAATACTAAAAGAGATTATTGATTTGCAAAACAAGATAATTATTAATCATGACAAAATCAAACGAATCATAACTTAATTTTAATTAATGATTATTGATAGTAACCCTGACTTAACCAGACATTCGCAGATGAAGTCAGGGTTACTATCAATAATCGCCTCACAAATATACTAACTCAGTGGCGATTTCGCACCGCCACACCACCGCGGGATTTATTGCCAAAGTAAAGAAATGTCCCTTAGCTTAGATTGTCCCAGAATCTTAGTGAGTGTAAGGATGGCAATGAATCTCTGCAGGATTAAAAAATTAAGAAATATTTTCACAAATAGGTTCTGTTAAGCTATAATCACCAGTGGCTGTGCTCTGCTGGGAAGCAACACAGGGACGAAGTAACACTTCATGAGCCAGTCGAGAGACTGGCTTTTATAATTTAGTGCGTCATTTTAATTGTCAAAATTAGACTAACTAAGCCTTACAAATCCAATATTTCGAAAATAATCAGCAAATATCTCAACATCATTATTGAATACTGTTGTGTAGTATCGCATAAGCTCTTGATTGTTACTTAAATGGTAACTATCTCCTTCATATGTAAAGTGGCATTGCCCTTGCGGTATTAGTTCGTTTAAAATTTCGTCAATGATATGACTGCCAAAAGGTAAATAGTTCTCTTTTACTTCGCACCATGTTCCAGCAATAATATTACGATTATTTTTTATTAGATAAATTCTGTCATTATGCTGCTTCATGAAATTAACTTCACTCATAATTTTGCTCCTTAACTGATTTTTAGTTATAACCATATCTGTAGTTCTTACAGTGACTCTTACGCTGCCAAATTTTCTAACCTTGCGATGATGTCAAATAATCTGTTGCGAGTATCTGCAAGATTATTTACCCTATCAATCAAAGTCTTAACATCATTACGCAATGCCGTTTCTTCTTTTTCAACTTCTAAAAATATATGGTATAGCGATTCGGGTAGCTGCGTGTTGTTGCTGCTAATAGCTATGCTATTGCTGGTTATCGTTTTATAATTCTCAATTGTTTCTTGCTTAAAGTCACATACCGCTAAATACTTGAGGGCTTGCTCTTTGTTTTGCGTTTGACAAGTTGGGACATAGTTTTTATAGCACTCAACCCATTTTAACTTTAGCTCACCGAGTACACGATTTGGATTTTTAACCCAAAATTGATTTATTTCATCTTTGGCGTTGCCTTGCATTAGCTCCATTGTGTTGGTTATGTCGTGGATTTTCTTACCTGTTTTGCGGATAAAAACTAAGTCCACGGTTACAGTTGCTTGGTCGAATAGATTATCAGGCAACCGTACTACATCAATAATCACTGCTTCATTGTCTACAATGTGGCGTGTATGCCCTTTGGGTTTGTCCATAAAGAATGACGGCATAACAAAGGCTAATAAGCCGTTATCTTTCAATAGTCGCACTGCTCTAGCTATAAAGTAATTATGGATTGTATAGCCGCTTATATCCTCCATAGCGGTATCGTTTACTTTCTCTGCTGAGTATGGCGGATTACCGATAATTAAGTCATATTTTTTATTGCTAAAATTAACTTCCTGTAGTGGTTGGTTAATAACCTCAATATCAGCATAAAGAGTACCAACTAATTTTGCGGTTAATGTATCATATTCTACAGCGGTTATTTTGCTATTAGCTTTGATATGCTCAGGCATGTATTCAAAAAACGCACCATTGCCGCACGATGGCTCTAAAATATCACCGCCTTTAAAATTACATACTTGTTCTAAGTATCGGTACATAAAATCAATCACTGCTTGCGGTGTATAGTATGCGCTGCTGCTTGTGTTGCGTAGGCTCTCCAGTGTAGTTTTTTCTTTATCTACGCCAACATTGGCACGAATTGCACGCATTAATTGACCGTATAAGTTTTTATCCCAAAAACAACGCTTTAAACCGCCGAAACCTTTGTAAGATTTTAGTATCTCAATATTGCTAACTGGTTTAGCCAACTCATCGAGCACTCGCACATTTTCAATAAATTGCTGTACTTTGTGTGGTGGTAATGGTTTATTGTTAAACTGGTTGTTAGTGTTCATGATGTACGCTCCGTCTAAGTAGTGTTAAGGATTACAGAGATGTTTTTGTCTCTACACCCACAACACACAACCAGCCATATCACCCTGAGTCCAGCAAATTTTTTTTGAATTTATTTTGTGGCTTGTCCCAAAAAAAATTAAAAACAAAATTTGTGGATTAGTAAAACTTGAACCATACAACTACTACTCTTAAAATCCGTTATTCTGCACGCATTTTGGCACGTGAAGCGAAATAGCCCATGATATAACAATCATGGGCTATGAAGTAGTGACAAAAAGCAAGTGCGAAATATGCACGGTTACGGGCAAGGATTTAACTAATACACGGTTGTATGGTTCTTAGTTTTACTTAGTGAAATGGCTGGTTGTACGCTTGTGGGTGTGGTTGAAGGTGACAGAGTCCAGAATATTAAGGCTCGATACCGCAATGTTCTGTGTACAGGTGAGTTTGGCACGTACGTAGCAAGGCTGTGCTAACTCTATGAAATGAATAATTTTCAAAGCTGATTTTATTATGGTATAATTACCAGTATAGAAATGCAAAAAACCGCCCAAAATGAGCGGTACAAAAGCTACTTAATCCAAATATGAATTAAGCTAGTCAGAAAGTTAAGCATCGCAGCTACAGCAGAGCATACAGCAATAATTAACGCTTCAGACTTTTTGTTTTTCTGTTTCATTACTTCTCCTTTCTCTGCCTTGGAGAGAGTAACGACCGCCTCAGAGTCCAATCATTGACGGTCGGAACTCGTAGGTCAGATAAGGATTATAGCAGAATTGAACCCGCCAAATTGGTGGGTTTTCTCTTTAGGCGTACTGGTGTGATAACCAACTTATCGTATCCTTAGTATTCTTGTAATGTTCTATAACAGCGCACATGCCCAATAACCTCAACTAGCTCATCACTAACTACGTTCGCATATAATGCTGTGTCTGCAGTAATGAAATAACCATCAATAAAATTACGAATAAAGTTATAACTCCTAAATTTAATAAGATATAAGTTATTGTTTACCAATTCATTATCTGCCGTATCAACAATGATTTTATCTATTCTGTTCTCATAATTAAAATCAAATAATACATTACTTGTTGAATATACAATAACAATATCTTTAGGATTTAAATTATTTTGGATAATGAAATTATATAACTGATTATCAAAAAGATTAGATATCTGACCATTAAAATCACGGATAAGTGCACCATCATTTGGTTGTGACAGCATCGTTGCTTCTAGATTTAAAGCTATTTCAATTTTAGCAGCTAACTTATCGGTAAACGGTTTATTGCCATTCAGTATTGGTGACATATTAGAATGTTGTAGTCCGATTCTTTCACAAAATTTAGTTATGGACAAACCCGATTTATGGCGCTGAGAGTTAAAATTCTTAATCCTAATAGCATTAAGAAAGCATTTTTCATTCATTTAATCTTTACCTTTATTCGTGATATTTGCCCTGCCTAAAATATATTCAATTTTCCCCAATACATTTAAATCCTCTCTAGTCGACTCAACTGTTTCAAAATTATTATTTTGAGGAATTAATTTAATATTTGTGCTAGATGTACTATTTTCTAATATTCTAAACTCTATTTTATTATTTAGAATAACTGCGTATAATTCGTTATTAATAAATTCTATTTTTCTTCTATCAATAAGAGCCACCCAGCCAGATTTAATACTAGGCAACATAGAATCATTATCATAGTAGATCGCTACAGCATGCTCAAGCGGTATTTCAAAAAGATCAAAGCCCTCTTTATCGATAACTTTATAATTAAGGACTTCACTATTATTAAACTCTTCGGAGTTTTCAAAATGTTGCCATGAACCATAGAGAGGGATTTTCACTCTTTCAGTATTACCAGAAAAAAAAGCTTTAATCCTGTCTAATATCTTTATTTTTTTCATACTAAATTGCCTTTGAAATTATATTTTTATCATGATATATCAGATAGCATATCTATTAAACTTTCAATTAATTTATGATTTTCAGGTGTTAATCTACCTGTTTTATAAGCAGAAATATTATTATAAAACCATCTACCTAATTGCGTATTACCATTTTTTGGGCGATCATTGTTTGATTTAATATATTCTAATACTTCGTTGTAACGCGCATTCCAAGTTGTTTCAGTTTCAGATGCATAATTAAATGAAATTTGATCTAGTAACTTTCTTCTCTCTAAATTTAAAGTATTATTTTTATGTTCCCTCCTGTTCTTATGAATCCATTGAATTAATTTAGGTGAGAAGTCTTTGGAGTTTTTTTTGTTTAGTTCGATATATTCATAATAATTCAACATCCATAAGTTTTCGCTCTCCCACTTAAAGTTTATTTGATTTAGTAAATCTATTCTTTCCTGAGTTAATCGATAATTTTTTTCTTTAAAGTACCTTCTTTGTGTTGAGACCCACATCGACAAATCTCTGCTGAGCACCACTTTATTTTCAATTAACTCCTTATATTTATAATAAGCAGCTAACCATCTTTCTTCTATTGTATCCCATACAAAGTCAGGAAGTTGTTCCATTTTATAAATTTGGTCAGGTGACAATTTATTTTTTTTATACTTATTTCTCTGTGCACAAATCCAATTACCTAACTTTCTATATTCACCGCTATCTGTTCTTTTCCCGGGAATAGTTCCATGAGTATTAACATAGGCTAAAACTAATTCATAATTAAGTTCAAAAGATTCATCAGATGGAATGTAAGACTTTTTCATTTCTAGATTAATACCTAGTGCTGTTAATTTAGCTACTTTATCTTGATTTAACTTACCTGCTTTGTACATTAATCGTTGCCAGTTGCACCATTTATAAAGAGGATTCGCTCCTTTTTCTTTTTGTGGTATCATATTATTACAGCTAATATATTGAACAAGCTCCTGATATTTATATTCCCAGTTGTGATCAGTGTCGGACCATATGAAATTTATAGTATTTAATTTATTAATTCTTTCTTGAGATAACAGCTTTCTTGAAAACTTAATTCGTTGAATACCAAGCCATTTAGCTAATAGTGTTTCATGTGTTTTATTATTCCTATGCGCGAAAATTGGTTTTTTAGGATACCTATTGTGGGTTTTGATAAAATCATTCAGCATATTGAACTGTGTATCCCATTTTTGTTCATTTAATAAATCCCGCGGTAATGTGCTTGCCCATTTTATTCCAAGTTGTTCTAATTTCTTTTCTCGCTCTGGTAATAAACGACCTATTTTCCTACTATATTTTTGGTTGTTACACCACGTGCCTAGTTTTGTTTTCGGATGAGGGAATATCCAGTTGTGCTTCTCCAGATATCTTTTTAATTCGTTATATTTTTGATCCCATGAGTCTAAAGAGTCGTGAAATATTTTTACTATAAGTGATTTTTGTAATTTAGCATCGAAATTGTCGAATATAATAAAACTCGAGTAAGCTTGATAGTCATCATCATTAAGCTCATTGTTTTGCGAATTAAGTAAAGAATCGTGGAAAAAAGCCGATAGCGGTTCATCCTGTAAAGACAGCGCTTTTATTACATTAATAACTTCTGAATACCCTGACCTTATTATTAAGTCATCTAAATTATCGGTTTCGCTATAGAATAGCGGAACAATAATGTAACCTTCTTTTTTTGCACTATTTGCATTGCTTGGTTGTCTTAGTGCCCTACCAATAGACTGAGTTATATCAATTATAGATCTTTTTGGGCAACAAAATTGAACTAAGTCTATGTCAGGTACATCTACTCCTTCGCTTAAGCATCTGGCATTTGATAAAATAGCTATATCCTGATTCTCAAAGTTTATTAACTTTTGTTTTCTAATTTTTGAGCTATCTTTTCCTGATACGTAATCCGAATCAGTCTTGGGGAATAATATCTTATGCCGTTCTGCAAATTTCTTAGCATCTTTAATCGTGTTATGGAAAGATAATGCATGATTTGCTTTATAATCATGCATAGCCTTTTGCAGAGCATAGTTATTTGCTAATTCCTCAGCACTAACCTCATCGGCGATTAAATTATTTTTGAATATCATTTGTTGAATATTTTTGTCTGTTATACCAACTATGATTAACTTGTAATTAACCAATATGTTGCGCTCAATTGCTTCAGCAAAACTCATATGATAGAACTCTTTACCAAAGATTGACTCATTGTTCATGTCATATATTTCTTGAGTATCTAATTGTAGTTTGTATGAGTTAGCAAATACTTTTGGAGTCGCTGTCATATATAAACGATTCTTTGAAGGTATTAACGTATTGTCATGAATTAAAGTGAAATACCCTTCAGTTGCAATGTTTACGGTTCTATGTGCCTCATCAGAAATAATTAAATCAAATTTATGACTATAAGTTTCTAATGCATCAGAGATAATACTGAGGCTTTGATAAGTCGAAAATATCACTCTTTCTGAATTATTGTCCTGCTTTAAGAAATCGATGATGTGTCCTGGGGAGTTCGTAACCCTTGATGTTTGTAATTCTAGCTCATCCAGATTCATAATTAAGTCGTCATGATGTTTATCAATGTCTTTTTCGGAGCATACGCACAGGTAATTCTTATTGTTAACAGATAGATCCGTCCATACGTTTTTAAATTGACGTAGTAATGATAGTGAAGGAACACAGATTAGAATTTCTTTAGCTTTAATTGCTTGAGCAATCCAGATGCTTGATAATGTTTTACCTGCCCCGCATGGAACTATTAACTTGCCACGCTGGTTTTGCTTAAAATGTTCTATTGCTGCATTAATGATATCCAGTTGGTAATCACGAGGAGTGTAGATGTTATTCATAAATATATCTTTTATAAAATTACTAGACCGAACTAACTCTCCATAAATGGAAAGTTAGTTTACAAATTAGATTAACCATTAACTAAACGGAATATCATCTGGATTTACAGAAGCAGGCTCATCATTACTAATTTCTTCTGATGCATCAGCAGCTTCCTCTGCATCATCTTCTGATTTAGCACCAATAAATTCAAGGCGTGATACTGAAATTCGCATTACCCCCATTGGTTTACCCTCTCGGCTCACCCAAACATTAATACCAGGAGAACCTTGAATTAATAAGCGTGTACCTTTACGCACATGTTTTTGAGTGGTCTCCGCGTTCTTACCATTACAACTTACTTCAAACCAATCTGTTTTCCTTTTATCTTTTGGACCGCTTGAAACCGCAAAAGAGAAAACGGTAAATGAATCACCATTGGGTGCATAACGCACCTCCGGATCTTTGCCAACATAACCAGTCACATTAATTTCTTTCATGATAAACACCTTCTAAAGTTAAAAAATAATTATTAGCGCTCTCGATTTTTAGAACGACTCTGATCTATTGAATTGTTTTCAATTAACATCCTCCTATGCTCTGGTAAGTTATAATCAGAAGAGTCATGTATATGTTCTTTAACATCTTTGAGTCTCTCCGCCACTGAATGCTTACGTAAATTACTAACTTGATTTTCTGGACTTCGTGAAGTGGCCACTTTAGCGGCTATTTCTTCAAGTTTCTTTTGTTGTGTAGTTGACGTAGCTCGAGCTAAGTTATAATCAAGTGTAGAAGTCTTCTTTTGTGACTCTTGAGCTTGTGATGTTAACTTTGCTTTATCATTCGTATAAATAACTACACTATCTTTGCCACGAGTAATACCAACATACGCTTGATTAAAATTCACTTTTTTATCTGTATCGGCGTGATAAATAACATTTTTTGCTGTTTGACCTTGCGACTTATAATCAGTAATGGCATAAGCATGTCCAATATATTTATATTGAGTATTAGGGTTAAATGTTAGCTCTCGCCCATTCTCCATTTTTACACTCAGTTGTCTTGTCTTCTCGTCGATAGCTGAGATATAAGCTGTTTGCCCATTCTTAACATCCAACCCTTTATCATTCTTGAGAAAAATAATTTTATCGCCTTGAGCAAATTGACGCTCACGTACTGAGTATGCCTGTACTTGATCACCATGCTTTTTAATAGATAAATCGCTAATCGCACCAGTCTTAGTATCTAAGAGTTTTACGGAATGATGCTTTTTATCTATATCAATTACTCGATGTTCACTACCTGCCCGACCAGCATGATTATCTTGGTTAAGTATTAGCACATCATGCTTGTTGTACCTATCAATATAAAATCGGTCTGCTCCAGTCAAATTTTTACTTTCTCGTGTAACAAAATTATTGGGATTACTCTGAACAATCCCTTGGCTAACTAACTGGTTGCGGATAATATTATTTAGATCCTCACGATCCTTATTTGATGCAGTTACCACAATTGTATTTTTTGGATCTTTTAAGTATTCATCACAAATACCCATCAACCGAACGTCTCTGCTTTTAATAGTTATTATCTTATTTTGTGAATCTAATTCTTTGAATGCATCCGCAGTATTACGCTTACCAAGTTTATCAACAACTGACTTATATTCAGGAGTACTACGTTGACGAATAACTTCGGGCATTCTGACTGTGTCTACAATATCTCGTTCTTGCAACGATTGAAATATCTTACCTTGCCCAATCGATTGCAGCTGCTTAGTATCACCAATTAGTACAACTTTACTGTGCTCATCACAGCGATCTAGTACTTTATTTAGTTTTTGAATTGATACCAGGGATGCTTCATCGACTACTATAATTTTACCTGCCAGTGATTCCTTATTTGCCAACATACCGTCAATAGTGTTTGAACGTATCTGACTAGCATCCTGAATCTCACTCGCTGCCTTACCAGTAAATGACAACCCGACAATCTCTTTGTTCTCTTTTTCCGCAATGGTGCGTACCACATCAAGCATGGTGGTCTTACCAGTACCAGCATCACCCTGAATTGCAATCAAATTATCTTTTGAACTTAAAATATGTAGCACAGCTTCTTTTTGACCAGGAGTCAAAGATCGATCCTCATTAGCTTCCAATGTTTTCAGTAATTCATAGAGTTTGACTTCTTCACGAATCTTATCTTCGGCTATGCTGTTAACATACTTGTCACGTCCATTAATTACAGCATCAACAATTTTTTGTTCAGCCTGAATAACATCAAATGTTGTATAGCTACGATCTGACATTTTAACCACCTCCTTGTGGTTATCCAGTGCCACTTGCAGCTCGTCTACTGTATATTGTCCAACGCTAAACTTTAATGCCGGCATTAAGATATCTTCAACTTTGGGAACGGCTTCAGTTTCAGTAGCAACACGCACAGCTTTCTCAATTATAGAGTTTATGTCTGGACGTTCAGCTTCTTGTGTCTTGTCATTAGATATATTTTGTAGTTTTTCCGTCAGTTTTGAAAGATCAACTACCTCATTGGCACGCTCTTTCCATTGTTCAGCTAATACCTCCAATGGAGGTTCATCTTTAACCTTTCGCGTCTCAATACATGCCTGTTGCCGTAACTCTGAATAATTTTTATTGGGGTGTTCTTGTCGTAGTTCTTCAAAACGCTCATCAATTTGTTGAGAACGTTTTGAAAACTCATCTATCAATTCCTGCGGTATACCTTTAATTTCAAATAGCCCCTTGCTATCAGATTCAATTTGGTAACCTAAATTTTGTATCTCTTTAGCATAAAATGAGCGATAAATTTGTCCCAAGGGTATTTTATTCATAAATCCCTCACCAAAATCCATTGCTCGCACATCGCCATTTTCTTTAACCGACATGTTCATTACTACACAATGGGTATGCACTTGAGGATCAAGTTCACGACTACCCACATGTTTAAACATAGCTGCTAACATGTTATGCGTTTGCTCTGTTTCAGTTACTCTATTAACGGTAGTTCGTGCAGCAGCATAATGTTCTTCGTAATAATCTAATGCATGTTTAACTGCCCTATCTTGTATTTCCAAAAGGCGCTCATCGCCCAAAACTAGCGCAGCTACACTAACTGATTTTGGAGCGCTAAAAGTAAAATCTACTCCAGCAGTGTGTTCTTCCTTATCTTTGGTAATCTTCGATTGCACAGTAAAGCGACCTTTGGGATCAACCCCTTGGACTAATGATATAAAATCATCTTCCTTAATTCCACCAGTAAAACCCATCTTTTGAGCAAGTGAACCATACCACTGACCTTTATCTTCGCTTAAATAATAATCATCAGCGGTATAGTAGCTACTTGCTTGTCCAGAATTAACACGTCGCATACTTAGCATTTCATTTACTCCTGCATTTGATCTTCAAAAAAGTTATTTAGACTATCTACTTCATTATTCGTCTTATCGTCGACATTGTCTGGTTTATCAGTTCTTGAGTTTGCTTTACCAATAGTTGATTTAGACTTAGCTGTCACTCGCTTGGCAGTAGATTTCTTCGCTGGCTTTGGAGAGTCACCGCTTGAGATTGACTCTTCAGTACTATTTTCAGTGGCAGTATTTGTTGCCTGACGTTTAAGAAACTCTAGCGGATTAATATCTTTGATATTCGCTAAATCTAAATCTTGACGAGGCACAAATGCTATTTGTTGTTTCTTGAATTTCTTATATTTCCATTTATTTAACGTAATATCATAATGACCTATCGATACAAAAGCATGAAGGTCTGGCAATGATTGGATATCTTCAGGCATTACTAAATTTTCAGTACGCAGCTGACGGTTTGTGTTAATCCTATCGCCCTTATTCATGCCCAGAGACTGGCTTTCCATATTCTCATAGTACTCTACCTTACCAATGTCGTCACTGAAGAATTTAGCTGTGTCATGATCTTTACAGTTAAAGACAATGCGGTTTGATGCCGAGTTCAAAATTGTAGTTCGGGTTTCTTTTTTATATAGCTTGTCTAATTGCCCAATATCTTGTACACCAATAAATACAGCTCCACCTTTTGAGCGTGATGCAGTCATTAAATTTTCAATAGTTGCCATATTTGGCAATTGTCCAAACTCATCTAAAAAGAAAAATATCCGGCGATGAATATCATCCGGCAATGACAGGAGTCGATTACCTGCTGTCTGAATAAATAATGAGATAATTGGACTTAATGTAAACTTTAAATTAGCATAGTTGGTAATAAAAATAGTTCCATGTCCTTTATCGTTTGCAATCCATTCCCGAATGGAAAAGTTACCAGTCATTTTAGACATGAAATCAAAAACTTTAACAAACTGCATTAAATTTGACATTACACCAGTTGCTGTCTTACCGTCTGGATCTTCTAGATGCTTTGCGCCTGCCTCACCACCCATGACACTACGCAACATTGCATATAGTACTTTATTAGGTGCAGTAACTGTCCGCCAAATGTCTAGATTGGTTTTTTTGTTCTTGTGCCAGCAAAAATACAATACTCCAACCAAAACATCGCGTGCTGCATTATTCCAGAATGGATCACCAGTTATTGCATTTGGTATTAAGGAATGCCCAAATGCTTCGATATCCATTACCGATTGACAATCATTAAATAAACACCAACCAACACTTCGTTCATCTAGTGGATTAAATAAAATATCGGTTTTTGGATTATAAAAGTTCTCGACATAGTCACCTTTATAGTCATGAATAATAATGCGCTGTTTACGCTTACGAATAAGCTCAATAATTTGGTTAAATGCATTAGTTTTTCCAGAACCAGGCTTACCAACACCAAAGGTCTGTTTATTCTCTTCTTTGATTGGTAATCGAACTTGTCCGAGTGGAATTAAGTTTGATAGTTTCCACATTTTAGCAAATGAGAACTTAATATTATTTGCTAACATGTTTAATTCGTCTGGAGTCAAGTATTGACGACCACGACTATATTCCTCGTCATCGTCTTTATCATCAAATAATACTGAGTATGTCATAATCATCGGTAACAATATCCATACCCAGATGCTTTTTTTAAATACCCACCCAACGTTCTGCCACCAGAAATCAAGATTGGTATTCAAAGCTTCAACTGCAATGCCAATCTTCCATTTCCTTAATGCTTCCCATGCTATTGCCATGCCGCTATCGAATATTGGCTTTGCTGTGATCCATTGATGGTTAAACCAAGTGTTGTAAGCGAAACACACAACAAGTTGAACCGCAAAAATCAAAAACATTATGCGCCCATAGAACTTTGCACTCATCTTAATTTGCAGAAGTCTACCTGCAAACTTGGTTGCCATCTTTGCCATAAATTACTCCACGCTACTTAAAATATTACTATCAGTTTTAGCTGTATCACTTTGTGAATCTTCGCCGATAATTTTGGCAATTTGATTTCTTAAATCAGCGTCTCTCAACGTGTCTTTTTCATAAAGTGATAACGCTATTGCCCCAATTTTTTGGTGTTGCTCAAGCACTGCTTTTTCATATTGCTCCTGCATTGCCTTGATTTTATTTTTCAATATTTTTAATTTACTCATTTTTGTAACCCCATTAAGTCAGTTAGAATAATTTCTAGTTTATTCATCAACAGTTCTTTCTATAAATTTCATATCAATTAATTCATCTTCTACAGATTGTAGAATACCAAGCTTAGAGTTCTCAGCATAATTTTCATCTTCGCCGACTTTCCAAGTTTCGTATGCAAAAGTGCCGCCGAGAGCTGCACTTTCATATATTAACTTTAATACTTCGTTTTGTTTTTTATTCTCCTTAAAAATAACTTGTGCCGTATAAACCAAATCTGACAATGCCCCATGCAGAGCCAATGGATCCATGTTTTTAATTTGATCAACCATTGTAGTTAATGTTTCATCTTCTTTAATCTCCCTTGATAACTTTTCTTTGATTGCATCTCTAATAAAGCTAGATTGATTCTTACCTGCTTTTCTTTTTAAATCTGTTGCAACTTTTTTAGAAATTTTAAAACTGATGGTTTCTAATTCACTCATAATACACCTTAAAAACTGGTATTATCGGTAATACCGATTAAAAATCATAACACATTGACACAATTAGTTATATTAGTCATGGTATTATTAATAATACCGCATTTAATCCATATAACTCAAAGAGTTATATTGCTTTAACCTTCCAGCTTCAGCTGGGTAGGTGTGAGAGCCAACCGAGAGAAAAAATAATCAGCTAAATTAACTATCCTATTCCGCAAAAAACTTGTTTTTTTAAAACATCATTGCTGATTATTTATTTAACGAGGTTTAAGCTAAGAGGCGGGTACAACTTGTTGTAGGGTGGATACTTCCACCCTCATTTAAGCTTAGATATCCCCACTCGAAGAGTCAAGCTTCGACACATTTTTTTAAATTAAATTTCGCTTATAACAAATAACAAATTACATATTTTTAGTGTATATTTACACCATGAATCACAAGATAAACATTAATCTAAAAGCAAAAAATCAACTAGTTAATTACATAATCACTAAGTTATAAGTTTAGGTTAATACCGTTTCTTATGCCAATATCCCAATTACCCCGTGGGGGCTCATTGCCGCCCCCACACCCCGCTAGGATTTACTGACAAAGTAGGAAATTATTCCTTCCGAAGAAATACCAAAAAAATTAAATTTCATTGTTTGATATCTCGGTTATTTTTAATTGGATTCCATCTTGCTTCACGATAGCAGGTACATGAGTAATCTTTAACTTCTGAGTATACTTGCCACCTTGATCATAGTAAAACCAAACCTTATGTGCTTTATCTAAGTCCATGAATGAACCACTAGTTAAAATAATTTTTGTGCGGATATCCGATTCTTTGTTTTTCTCTAATGCCCACTCGACTTGCTTTGGATTATCGCCATTAATGAATAAAAGCTGTACATCAAACGGCATATAACGAAGTGCATTATATTGCCCAGCTTTGGCAATCATGTGCCCTTGTCCATCAGTTAAATTCTCTTTAAGTTGCACTACTGGAGTGTAGTACCAACTTTTAGTTTCGGCTGCATCTGTAATACTGGCTATAGCTGGTGGATGATTAATATAGTTGCGAGTTTTATCAATTGCTTGTTTCTGGATTTGTTCCCACTCGCCACTTTGCATCATGCTGCTTGCACGTGATTTGATCCATTCAATCATGTCAGGCTCAGTGATAGGATATGTTTTACCAATAACCCCCAAGTCATCAGCAAACACATTAAATGATAAGCTGAGAAATAATATTTTTAATAAATTTTTCATTCGATTTCTTTCATATTATTTAGAACTAAATCTGCATATTTTTGCTGAAGTCTGGGAGTAGTCGCATTGTATGCTCCAATAGCCTTTACTCCAAAACCATATCGTTTTATGTTATCGGATAGTATCCAAGCTCCTATCTGAATATTGTTACAAGGATCAGCTAAATCTTTTTGTGTAATTCCAACGCGTTGCAACTTTGGCAACCAGCTTGAATTGATTTGCATGAGACCAATATCGTAAGTATGATTATTATTTATGCCAACTGAGACAGGATTCATTTTTGTTTCAGTACGCGCAATTGCTTTTAACAATTTGCTTGGAATCTGGTAACGATTTGCTGCAATTTCAAAACATTTATCTAGTCCTAATGCAGAGATTTGATTAGCACCAACTATAGAAAATATTAATAAAAGCGTTCTCATACTAGTTACCACTCTGCTGCTTAAGATAATCTTTTACCATTTGCGTTGAATCAGTTCCTGAACGATTCTGTGTTCGACCAGATACAGCAGAATTTGTAAAGTTACTGGTGTTGACCATTTTATTAATATCAATTGCATCCATCATATCTTTAAAGTAATTTCCTTTGCTAAAATCAATTTTACTGATCATGCCAACAGTAACACCGCCACATACCCCACTTGAATAATTAACTTGACTTGCATACCGACTCTTATTGTCAGTATACAAATTAAGTAAGCCTTGATCATAAGCGGCAAGGTTAATATCCATTGAGACTTTAGAGTTGAAGCAACACCATTGTTGAATCGTATCTTTAGCTGCAGCAGTTACACAGGCACCTAGTACGCTACTCGTACATTGTGCACAAAAGTTTGGATTAGTAAATCCACCTGCAGCCGCAAAATAGCTTTTAATTAGATCACTAGATGTAGCACTGTCATCACCGCCATCGCAATAGTCCGCTAGATGAATACACAATCCATTTATTGTCGGCTGACTCGTACCACTATTCCAAGCAAACGGATTTCCTCTACTACGGCGAGTAATTCCTAAGTCTGCAAATGTTGTTGATTTAATGTTTGATGGATCTGGTTCTGACTTCTGACGATTCCATGCCAAATTTACGGATTGATCTGTTAAGTATGCTTTGAATGCACTCCAGCCGCTGATATCTTTTACCGTATCTTTATTGATAGTCACTGACACAACTTGACCATTGTTTACTGACATTCTATTGTTTCGTGAGCCATTTGTTGTGTAGTTAATTTGTTCGTCTTGATTAGTGGGCGCATTCTTTAGATTTTGCTGTAACTTAACAGTGTTGTTGATAGCTTTGCTATCATCGTTTGATAGACTATAGTTACTTGCACCACCCATCACATTATTAGTTCCAGATGTTGCCTGTGAGTATAGATTTTTATCTGAAGCATCATAACCAGTTGCTACTCCGTTAAAGAACTCACTGTGAATTCCACAATCCGAACCATTATTATTCCAGCTACCAGGTTTACCTGCATCGTTCAGATACATGTAGCAAGTTGAATATTTACCTGAAAATAACTTACAGTTTTCTGGATCAGGATTACTAGGATTAACACAACTCATATCTTGAGCCATGTTCTGCCCCATTTGCAAAAAACCTAATACTTTCGCAAACTGACTCGTATTATCCGCCGATGGTTGTGGTGGACTAAAGCACTTAGCCGCAGTTCCAGATTCATTATTCGAGCAAACAACGTTTGTGCATACTGATGATACTTGACTCTCGTATGCTGAAGCACAGCTATAGCTGCTTTGAAACTTATTGCAGGTTCCAGTTATGTAATCTTTATCAATACAGGTGTTTTCAATAAATGAACAGTTTGGATTTTTTCGATATGGTCCACAAGTGTCAACTTGATCACCACAGTAATAATTTGATATACTATCCCAACAACAGTTATTTCCAGTCAAACCTAATTTACTGCATACCTCACTTAATTTAAAGCTAATACCATCTATTGTCTTGGTATCAGATGTATCTGCACACTGCTGATTGACCAAGTTACAACTGCTTGCGAAACTGAGCTCAGTGATTCCAATAATAATTATTGTTACTATTTTTTTCATTATTTAAATCCTTTGCAACCATCACTGTAGCTAACTTGTTTGCATGCATATGTTGCCAGTTGAACTTGAGTGCGATTAATACAAACTGGATTACTACCACGCCCATCTATATAGTCTGTTCCGTCACATAATCGAGTTTCTGTGCCCCTACCACACCAACCAGGAGAGCTAAACGTGCTATTGTTGGCACAGTTTATTGTAGTAACTGACGTGCAACCATACCAAATGTTATAACTCCATGTTACGCAGCTACTTGGAATGTATGGCTTAACAAGTTTACAGTCAGGATTACTTTGCCAAGTCGTACATGTGTTATTGGTTGGATCACAATCATGATAACCTAGTGATATTGATATTGTTGAATGACATTGTGTTTGTTGACTGGCTGATGCAACACAAGTTTTAGTAGACTCACCTATTGGTACTTTCCTGATTACCTGTGTACAATTACTATCAGATGGATCTGGCTTAGTTATAATTGAATATTTACCAGAAATACCTTGGTTATACGCCTGATATTGTGTTTGCGTATCTTTATCACCATATTTATTAAGCGATGTGCAGCGAGGATCGCTCTTTGACTGACAACTAGCGATATCAGCTTTGCCTTGATTATATAAATAGTTTGGATCATTTGCTGCTCCATTATACATAGGCTGTGCAGTAGCATTACCTGCATTGGCACTATTAATAATATTACTCTCAAAGTTGTTAGCTTGTCCAAAACTATTAAAAGTGCTACCACTATTTAAGTTAAAGTTAAATTGATTTTGTTTACCAACTTGATAAGCGTTATTAAACATATCATTATTGTCTGCATATACTGTCGCAGCTAAAACAACCATTATTGCAAGTTTTTTCATTTTGCCATAACCAACATCATATTAATGTCTGATTGCATGAAATTTTTATTGACATCCATCCAATTAATTGAAACAGTAGCTACCTTATAGCGATAATCAGAGTATCCCTTGAATTGTTCCGCACTAATCTGCCGATACGCACCAAACACATTATAACCCTTAGTTAAACTAGCTATGGCTTGAGGTAAATTACCACTATTGAATAAATAGTTTTTTACTACATTTGGCTTAATTTCAACACCTACTGGATTCACAACTGTAACACCATCCAAAGTTATACTAATACGATTAATCGTTATTGCTTGTTTACTTCTAATAGTAAATATCCATTTATTGCTGATACTGATATCAATGTCATTTGGTAATGGTGTTTTGACTGTATCTGGTATCACCGTCATAATGTTTTGCTGCGCGTCAAACATAGACTCGATTTGGTTCATGGCTTGATTCTTTAATGTCACAGCTTCATCGGCAAATGCAGTAGTTGTTGCCAATAATAGTAATACAAATGATTTACGCATTCTTGATCCTCCTAATTTAGATAATTCACAAAATCTTCACCTTGAACCAAGGCGTTGTCATTAATTAAAAATGTTGGCGTAGCTTGGACTGGATATTTAGCTAGTAATTGGGTTGCATAGTTTAGTTTCTGTTTAATCAATTGTTTCTCGTTCGGGTCTTTTAATAATTTTTCAAACAAGGGAGTTCTTACTTGATTTATGACATAACTTAATGTTGCAGGAGCATATGCAGGCATTCCAGTTGCAACAGCGCTAAAGTATGTACTCTTGAATTGTTGTCCAATACCCGCATCAACTGCCACGTTGTACATAATGTTAGTTGGCATTGCAATGTCGTTGTTGTCAACATTGATCGCTATAAAGTTAACATGGTTCTTGTTTATATAGCTGTCCAGCTTATTGTTGATATTGGCACAATGTGAGCAACGATATGAAAAGAACTCAACCATGTTTTTAATTTCTTCACTTTGAGCATAAAAAACAATTCCAGACAATAAGATAAATAAATATTTACTCATATATTAATCCACAAAAAAATTACTTACTCACAAAAATTGTTAATAACTATTTAGTAACTCATAAATCATTTTAGCAATTTGCCTTAAGCCGTGCGGCGAGCACCCCAGCGGAGCGCCCAAACCCCCAAATTTATTACTATTACGAAACTCTGAACCTGAACAGTAAACTGTGAATTAACGGCAATAACCTGTTAGGCTTCCTGTGTGTCAGGCGGTGGGCAGGTAGCGTAGCGTTAGCTGTCCACGGGCTGTCCATCAGGAAACTAATCAGGCTTATTCCGTGGTGCTTGCAAATTCATCAGCTTTACGCTCGCTCATTATTTAACACACCTCTCCACCAATAACTTTATTTATATTACTTATTGTATTTAACTAGATTCAACAGCATTTTTTGGTGCTTTTTGTGTTGCTGCACTTACAAATCCAATTACTAAATCAGACTCTTGTTGTTTTATAATTGGACTTACTGCTTCTGGCTTTATTGAACAACTATTTATTGAAAACATAACGGAAATATTAAGCAGTATTAACAATAATATTTTGTTTTGGCTATTCATAAATTATCCTTATCTAGATTAAAATATTTAAAAAGCTGTGCAATATCAAGGGGGGGGGGAATAATGAAGCACCCAAAAAGACTAATGGATTAGCTTAAGCAATAATGAAATTACGTAGCCAATTCCAGTTACTCCATATATTATTAAAACCAAAATCAACAAACCTATCCCCAAAAGAATAGCCATGACTGCAAACTCTTTGAGATCATTTAAAAACCTTTTTGGACATTTTATCTCCTTTAAATTACAATATCTTTCATTAGCATCACCATTAATAACTTGCACTTTTGAAGTTGTAGAAATATATTGTTGAAGCAATTTATTGATATCATATGATCTGCCATTACCTGATATACAATTTGGACTTACCCTAGTCATTATTTCTTCTCATTAACATAATCAGTTATTGCTTGAATGTCAGCACCCATAATCATCGTGCCATCGCCTGTTATAATTGCTGGAGTACCATTAATGCCTAATCCCCTGGCAGTAGAACCAGTGCGCTCTAATACTGGAGCTATATTGCAACCATCAGCAAGTGAAACTTTAGGATTCTCATTATTATTAACCATATACTCTTTTAAGGTTGCAATCGGGTTTGTAGAGCACAATATGTTAGTAGTATGTGCTTTGGCGTTTGGATGCATTGGTAATGGCATCAACATATAATAGATATCTGCCTTTTTGTCGATACCTTGTTCATACATTTGAGCTTCTATTTGACGGCAATAAGGGCAATCTGGATCAATAAATACAATCAGTTTTTTATTAACTTTAGTTGGTGCTTTAGTTACTACCGCATCATCAACATTAATCTGTGATATGTTAATCTTTGGAGTATTCATTTTAGAAAGCGTTTCAGTTAAATCTGTTTGAGTATACAAATTAAACATATGCCCCACCGTCAAATAACTACTTTTTAAATTACCATAAACAATATTACTCCCCATTACCAAAGCATAAGTATCTGGATACGGCGTGGTATAAATGGTATTAATAGTTGTTGTCGGTAATAACTTATGAAAGTATTCCACCACTTTTTTATCGGTTGTTGCCTTTGGCTCAAAATTTGTAGCCGCACTATCTGCATACACAGTACTGATTCCCATAAGACCTATTAATAATAAATTCCGTAGTTTCATGTTTGATCCTTTGTTTAAAAATTAAAGTATGATTTCATATATATGAATTAGGTTTTCATATTTGTTATATAAGATTTATTTATGATGTTATTTCACTTATAAAAACTTTTACTGTCTAAAATATCCAACTCATTAGTAGCTATCTGCGCTAAATCTGCATTATTACTTTTAGTTAACTGCTCTAGTGCATATCGTAGCGTCACATCCCCGCTAACCTTAGTATATTTAGGTGCTACGTTACAAGCAGTATGCAATAAGTCTTTATCTGATTGATATAGAGCATAAGTTGGCACTGTTTCTACATGTAGAGCTGAAAATAAGGTCGGATTTATCATGATCCCAACTGTATTATTTCCTTTAAGACTGTTGAAATATTTATAAGTATTCACATATGATCCATTAATTAAACCGCGGACTACAAATACTGCGCCGATTGATGATGCTTGAGTCATTAGGTTTATTATTGATTTCTTTGGCATCGAACTACTAATAAAAATAAGCAAACGATTGTCACCAATACTAGCTTTAGCATTTTTAATAAGGGCGTTATAATCGGCAATCGTTTTGTTTAGATCCACAGGTTTTTTATATTGTGCCATTGCTTTTTGACTATCACTAACAATAGATTCCGAGTATAAGTAATACTTCTCACCATTTGGTAAAGTATTTTTGAGTGGTTTAACTTTGAAGTATTGATCAGTAGTCTTAATTTCTGATTCAACTTGTGCAGTATTTAACTGGCTTAATTGAATTGCTGACAATGCTGATTCTGCTTGTGGAGCATTCTTAATTGCACTATTCCCTGCTGCAGTATTAAACTGCTGTGCTTGCTTTAGCTGCGTTTGATCTAAATACACGCTTGTATCAGCATGAACGCTTATAACGCACAGAGATGCCAGAATAGTCATTAAGATTAATTTTTTATCCATATTCGTGTCTTTATAAGAAGCAACAGTCACGTTCGTGATATTGCATATATGTAAAATCTTCACCTGTGTATGGGAATGAAGCACCTGAGTTCCATGTCGAATCAGTCTCTCCAAAAGCATTGCAACAAGCAGGAGAATATGCTGTTTGTGGTACTGGATATGTCATTGAGTACTTCCACTCTGATTTAGTCATAAACATGTCTGGTAATAAGTTGTTGCACATACCAAAGACACCAGTAGTCATGTCTTCCAACCCCATCCGATGAATAAGACCATTAAGTTTTTCTGATGTAAGAATTGACGATTGCACGGCATGTGCGTGATCTGAATTATTACCATTGAGTGGATACAATGCACCTTGACAGCCACCACACCAGAATAAATATTTACTTGGATTAGCTGCTGATGCTGGGTTTGTTGCTGACGTTGGGCGAGCATAATATGGTGCTGGTACTAAAAACTTATTATCGCTGCCAGTATTTGGTAAACTGCTAGCAATACAATCGACTCCACATGCAAGCTGTGCTGGTAGAGAACTAAATAAAACTACTTCTGGGCTAAAAATAATCGACAGTGAATCATCATTCCACGTTGGATCAACTTCTGACATAAACATCAAATCCATTGATTTAGATGCTCCAAGATTGCACCCCACATCCATAATACCCAAGATAGCCATAATTGGATCAACAAACCAATGTGCTTGATAAAAGCTTGATACTTGCTCACCATCGTGAGTAGTTTCTCCATGACCAGGTGCTGGTAATAGATCGGATAGTCCAGCTGACATATCTACACCGCCTAACCCCACCATACAAAATGGTGTACGCGTTACATCAACAAAGCGGCTTGGTTCATACCATGACATCATAAGACCAACTGGCAGCTCTGGTCTGTCCATACAGGTGCACATACCTACAGGCAATTTACCAGATGAGAGATAAGGAAAACCAGGAGGAATTGCTTTGCCATCGTCGATAATCGTACCACCTTTTTGATTACCAATATTAAATACCATCGGTATTGGACCGATAAACATAGGAAACATGCATGACCAGCAAATATCCGTAATTGGATTGACAAATCTACCATGACACGTAAGATCAACAGCAGATGCCATTCCGATGTTTGAGGCTAAAAATAAGATCAGTAGTTTGTTCTTCATTTCCAAAATCCATACTTGAATATAATGTTTACTTTTTTGTTTGGTTCAATATTTAGTCTTGAAATATAAGCAATAGTTGCTATGGTTGCAACTCCAAATATAACTCTGACAACCAATAACATAGCTAGCTCCTTCTTAAGTGTATGTTGATGTTACCCCCTCATGTTTAATTCTAATACAACTCATTGCTTTCAGCTGTTTTCAAAATCTCCAGTGCTTTTTCTCTAGTATTTTTTGAGTTAATTACTTGCTGATAATCTGAAGATGAGGTAGTTCCCGCACTGATTTGTTCGCTTCTGAGAGCAATTGCAAGACAGTATGCGTTACTAGGATCTTGAATACAATTAACACCATGGTTTATTGATTGCTGTACTATTGACCGTAGGACTTGATCAGTTTTTAATTGCTCTTCAGGTGTGCGACATTCAACAGCTATTTTAGTTAAATCTTCACCAAGTTTTGTACCAAAAAACGATGTAGCCAGACTTATTTGTAATATTATAAGTGCTGGTATAAAAATTTTAAATTTTTGCGCACTATTATCTTTACTACAATATAGTTCTTTTAAATCTGAAATAATCAAAGCAACATTTACTAACAAAAATGCAAAGACTAAATAGAAAAGAATAAAAACTAAATACATTTTAAATTCATTATTACCACATGCAAATGTTGGAATTGTTAAGCCGAACATAGATAAATTATTCATCGTTTTCTTCCTGTTTAATAAATCACCTATATAAAAATGCATTGTATTTCTAACATTATTCTCTTTCTGCTCTTTTTTCTATTAAATAAATAAGTAGACCGATAAATATAGAGAATAACATCCCCGAGATTGCTATGATATTACCAATTTCAATATGCCAATGAAAAAGGCATATTGATAAACCAAAGATAGATATTGGGATACCCATCCACGGTCCCCAAAGCGTTCCTAGAAATCCTAGAAACATACCTAAAATCACATACCAAGTGTCATATAACCAACTCATCATAATAAACCTCCAGCTGTTAAGAAATATGCACATAAGGCAACAACAGCAAACAACAATGATATTTTTGCTCGTCAACTGTTGAGCATCCTGCTAAAATTACGCATCCACTAATTATTAAATTTCTAAACATTTTATTATCACTCCATTAAATTTTATAAACACCAGGTGGAAATATACTCACTGGCAAATAACGATCTAATTCATAATATTTAAGTAACTCAATTAATAGACTTCTATTATCACATTCGAATTTAGAGTATAGTGCTGCAATCGTATACCTAACATTACCTCTTAGTTTCTGGTTTGTTAATTTAATCAAAAATTGTTCTATAGCTTTATCAATCACATAGCCACTAAGCAAAGAATAAATAATTTCTCGCTCAAAATCAGTAAAGCTATTTATGTCTTTTAATTGAGTATTCATAACTTGTACTTTATCTATTGACAAATTGATATTATTGTTTATTTTCCACTCTTCGAATAAGTACTGAAAAAAATCATTATTTGATAAATTAATTTGAGTTTTATAAACCGTGTAGTTCTTATCAAGCATGTTTGCCAACAGTTTTTTTTCATTACACTTGATATCTAAATCTTTCAGAGCTAACTTAAGAAATGGGAAATTAGTATTCTCTATAAGATTACCATTCAGGTCTGTTAATACTGCTATAACTTTATTCATAGTTATTAGCCTTATTTCAAGTGCTTAAATAACTGAATGAATAATGACTCTATACTGCAATCAGAATATTCTACGCATCGATTTGTCATGAACTCCCAAAATAGAAAACAAACATAATCCCAGCTTGGAGCATTTTTGACTATTACTCTTCCAGGAACGCGCAACTGCTCATACAGGTCTCGTAACTCAACAGGAAGCCCAAGGACATACGTATGACTTAGCCTAGCTTTAAGCTCTTGTGCCGTGATTTTGTGTTTTACATCTTCTAGTTTTTGATAATCATCACGCTGCATTTTATGAATGCTTTGAACCAACAAGGTTCGTTCATTGCGATACCACGATGGATTTTTGAGTACGTCTCGCATATATGCATGAGGATTTTCAATAGGTTTGCCACCGCGCTCGATACGCTTAAGTACGTAAATGGAAGCAGCTTCAATGTCAATTGCAGTATAGTCTTTCTCAAGTTTTTGTTTGAAATCTTCATTAATTGCTAATTTTGGATCTTTGATTTCATTAGTTTTTCTGCGACTGTGAATTTTTAATAAGCTCTCTTGATTACTAAGTAATTTATATCCGTGCTTACCAAGTGGTACTATTTCTAAACTTGATATTTGTTTAATATCCGCAATTACACGCTTAAATACTCGACGAAATTCATTTATTGAACTAATGCCGGAACCAAATAAATTGTATAAATCTTCGAGCTCAAAATAATGATCCATACGTTTTAAATGTAGGTTGTAATTTTGATATGTAAAATAATTAAAGATATCTAGTTTTCTTGAGTTGGTAAATGTATTAACTGCTTGTTCTGATATAGGAACGGCACTACTTTTGATTAAATCAAACATTTCTTCGGATAAAGTAATTTCGCCTAACCACTCTTGCTTTTCATCATAAAGCCATGAGCAGTCTCCATCAAAGAATTTAATAGCATCTTGTTGTTTTCGAGATTTGTCGTTGGGATTAGAATAATGAATAGATAGCAGACATTCTGCGAATGCTCTAAGTTGATTATTGATCATAAGTGTGTCATTTTTACCACACACATAATTAATATTTAAAACTTCTTTTAAGAAATTTAACTTGTTTTTTGGTAGTTTAATCTTTGGGTTTTTGGCTTTTGTGCTTGTGATATATTTACATAAATAAGAAATTAATCTACGTGGATATATCCCATACGGAAGTATTTTATCTTTAGCTTGAAAGGAGACTGTTAGCTGATTTTCCCCAATATTTACTGTTCTGGAGTACCTTATTTGACCCTTTACAGGTGTTAACAATTTACCACTCATATGTTGCGGAATTGCAACATGAATAAGAGGGGAAATAGTGTATGTTACATCATTAATTAGCTTTTGATTAGATATTGATACAGTTGATAGTATATCATCATTAATGGCGGTAATATTCTGTTGTAATACATTATTATATGATGTGCGCCCGTTTGCTTCTGATTTGATATAAGCATAATTATAACAAACCCAGAATATTATTACTCAGATGTTATGTATGAATAATTAGCATTACGCAAAAATGACACTTAATAAAACAAGGCTTTTATGGTAAAATACGAACTCAGCGCCATATAGACAAATGTTATAATCTTAGCAAGTTATAAGATGATTTTTTAGACCTCACGCAATTTAATTGATTTGACGACGCACACTCAAACTAACTTGAAATACTTTGATTGAGTAATACTTGAGGCGTTTGAGTGCCTCTTTATAAGGAACAAACATGCATATCCCTGATGGCTACCTTAGCCCACAAACAACAATTCCTGCACTTATCGTAATGAGTGCTATTTGGTATCTGGCATTTCGCAAAGTAAAATTAGCACAAAATCAACAATCTATCCCAACTATTGCATTGTGTGCTGCATTTAGCTTCGTTATCATGATGTTTAACATCCCCGTCGCGGGGGGTAGTTCAGCTCACGCAGTAGGCGCTGTTTTAGTTGCTATTTTAGTTGGACCATGGGCAGCAATATTAGCAGTATCGACGACCTTGATTATCCAAGCCTTAATTTTTGGTGATGGCGGAATTTTAGCCATTGGAGTGAATTGTTTTAATATGGCATTTTTAATGCCAGTTTGTGGTTACGCAATTTATAAATTAATTTCAGGTACTAGTGCATTAGGCTCACGGCGTAATCTAGTTGCAACTTTTATTGCTAGCTATATTGGAATCAATCTTGCAGCATTAGCAACTGCAATTGAAATGGGTATTCAACCGCTGTTATTTACTTCGTCAAATGGTACTCCTTTGTATGGATTTTATCCGCTAGGCGTAACGATCCCAGCAATGATGTTTGTTCACATGTTATTTGCTGGAATACTTGACGGACTTATTAGTGCTTTAGCTCTTAGCTATGTGGTTAAATTTGCACCACATCTTCTAAACCCAGTTACTAAAGCAACAAATGAAGTTGTTGCAAGCAGTTGGATGAGCCGCAATAAAACGCTGATTATTACTGCAGTTCTTGTTATTTGCTTAACCCCTCTTGGATTGCTGGCAAGTGGCAGTGCCTATGGTGAATGGGGGCTAGATGAAGTTAAACAATTAATCGGTTACATCCCAAGCGGCATGGCTAAAACAGCAGATTTATGGCACGCGATATTACCTGATTACTCACTACCAGTGCTTGGTGAAAGTGCACTATCCCAATCATTAGGTTATATTTTATCGGCATTAGTTGGTATCAGTCTGATTGCTGGATTAATCATCATCACTCATCGCTTAACCAAAAATAGTTACAACAAAAATTAGATGTGTCAACCTGAACTTATCCCAAGGTGGCTTTTAAAAAATGAGCGGAGTTTAATAAATAAAACTCCGCAGCGACTTAATTTTTTGCGGCGCAGTATCACTCATCTAAGTAAAATATTCAACGACGAAATTTATTTTAATCGTACCGCAAATTATCAGGGATTATTACAAGCTCTTGACCCGCGAGCTAAGCTCATACTTACTCTAATTTTCATGATAATTATTAACTGCAGTCATACATTCACAGTTCCATTGATATTATTTGCGATTACTCTGATCTATGCCAAACTTAGTCATATTTCATCAATTCAGCTAATTCGAAGAGCATGGTTAATCATTCCTGTTTTTATTTTAATCTGTTCAATCCCTGCTTTGTTTAATATTCTTATTCCTGGTAAAGCGCTATTAACCATCATCAGCGCCAATTCAAAATCGCAGTGGTTCAGCCACGGATTATATATCACCGACAATGGTTTTCATGCGGTTATGATGATGTTCATCCGTAGCGGTTGCAGCTTATCATTAGTCTATTTGTTATTAACCACGACTAGCTGGAATGACCTGACCAAAGGATTATCCTTGCTAAAAGTACCCTCTGGATTTATTCTGATTCTATCCATGACTTATCGTTATATTTTTTTGCTGGCAAATTGTGCTCTGCAAATGAATGAAGCACGCTTTTTACGGACAGTTGGTAGATTAAACCATCGCGAGAATCGGCGCTTTATCGGGCACTCAATGGCTTTACTCTTCATCAAATCAAATTATTTGGCGACTGAAATTTTTGCAGCAATGCGCGCTCGGGGGTTTTCACATAAAATAGTTAGTCTTAAAATCTTAAAATTAGGTAAAATTGATTATATTTTTATGATTAATAACGGTATAATTCTGCTGATTTTACTAGCGTGGAGCAAAATTTCTTGATAAATAATGATATCATTTTTAAAGTTGAGAATCTGGAATTTAGCTATCCAGACAGTGATAAAATTTTGGACAATCTTAACTTTACGGTTTACGCAGGAGAAGCTCTCAGCATTCTGGGAGCAAATGGCTGTGGTAAATCTACCCTGCTTAAAATCTTTTCTGGTTTACTTTCACCCACCGCAGGTAGTTTCAGTGCTTTTGGTGAAATTGTCAGCGCACAGATGTTACAACGCGATGAATTTGCGATGAGCTATCATCGACAGATTGGTTTTATCTTTCAAGATTCAGATGTTCAGCTATTTTGTAATAGCGTGACTGAAGAGCTCGCATTTGGTCTACTTCAGCTTGATTATAGTACGGATGAGATTAAGCAACGGATAGCTGAAATTGCCAAATTGCTCAATATTGAGCATTTGCTAAATAAAACTCCGTATAAATTAAGTGGTGGTGAAAAGAAAAAGGTCGCCATTGCAGCGGTGCTCTTACTTAATCCAAGTGTCTTGATTCTCGATGAACCAACCAATGCGCTCGACCCCAAAACCCAGCATTGGCTCGTTGCATTGCTACAGCAGCTGAATCAGGCAGGCAAAACATTAATCATAACCACTCATAACCTAAACTTAGTGAGTGAATTAAGCACACGTGGAATATTGTTTAATGAGCAACATCAGATTGTTGCTGATGCACCGATTGAACAATTACTTCAGCAACAAGATTTACTCAGACAGGTTAATTTAATCTAGGCAATTTATTCTAGTTTGATACCTTCAAGACATGCCCAACCATTATTAACCTGATAAGTTGACATTGCAAACCATTTTCCATACAGTTCGCTCATTTCTTCGATTTGACTATCTAAAATTCCCGACAAAACAATTTTCCCGCCAGGTCTCACATACGAAGCTAATGCATCAGCAATCATCCTCAATGGATTAGATAAAATATTAGCAACAACTAAATCGTATTGTTGAGCTTTAAATTGTTCTGGTAAGCAAAAAGCAACTTCAACCTGATTAACTTTCGCATTATCAACACTAGCTTCAACTGCTTGTGGATCAATATCCACTCCATCAACCAAACCAGCACCAAGCTTTTTAGCGGTAATTGCCAAAATTCCAGAACCACAGCCATAATCCAATATTCGCGGAGTTTTACTTGCACAAGTCGCAAGATATTCTAGACACATAAACGTGGTTGGATGTGAGCCAGTTCCAAACGCCAAGCCTGGATCTAGCACAATCCCAACCGCATCGGGTTTAGGAATGCTATGCCATGATGGTACAATATACAAATTAGGCGTAACTTCAATTGGATCAAATTGACTTTGGGTTAAACGCACCCAATCCTGATCATCAACCACTTCATGAGTCCAGTCAAATTTCTTGGCTAATTGTTCTTGTGCCTCAGCAACCATAGCTTCTACCTGGCTATCTTCATTTAAGAGTACCGATACTTTACTGTGTTCCCACAGTTTTTCTACATCCATCCCAGGTTCATTAAAAATTGCCTGCTCTAATTCAGTGCCTTCATATTGATCTTCAATGCTTACCGAAATTGCCCCTAAATCAAAAAAGATCTCTGATAACTGTTCGGCACTTTCCGAATCAATATTAATTATTAATTGCTTAAAACTCATTTTCACCTACATATAAAATATTTTTGACTAACACTCTAGCGTAATTATTTTGTTGTGACATCTAAGATACAAAGTATCAGTGCTATATTGTAACTGACAACCATGTTTTTAATTTTAATTTATAACTTTAATGCGACGTCTTACGATTGTTTATAGCCACGAAAATAGACAATCCAATAGCTTGTGCCAATAAAAAGAGCTCCGCCAATTATATTTCCAATCGTGACAGGAACTAAATTATGAATTACACCAGCAATATTTAAATCACTTAGCATTTCAGGAGTTAAATGACTAGCTGCAAGCAAGCTTGGTGCAGTTTGGGCGAATAACGCTAAACTAAAATAAAACATATTGGCAACACAATGTTCGTAACCACCAATAATAAATACCATAATTGCAAACCAAATTATCAGAATTTTACCCGCTACATCTTTAGCTGCAGAAGCTCCCCATGCCGCACAGCACACTAAAATATTACACATAATTCCGCTACAAATATTTTGCCAAAAAGTGTAGTTAGCCTTTAGCGCTGCGACATGGATCACATAGCCACCAATAGCATTTGAATCATTATAGACAATACCCGCACCAAAAATTAATGCTGCAATGGAAATAGCCCCAATCGCGTTAGTAAAATAGATAATAAGTAAATTGAGCAAATAGGTTTTAGTAGTAATTTTCTTTTCAAGACGAGCCTGAATTAATAAAGTGTTGCTGGTAAATAATTCGCCTCCGCAAATTACAATTAAAATCAAACCAGCTGGAAAAACTACCGCATTAACTAATTTAGCTAAACCATAATCACTAATTCCATGGCTTGCGACCAATGCGGCAAAAGCACCCAAAGCGAGGAAAGCTCCGGCGATACAGCCATTTAAAACGCTTTGAATTAAATATTGTTGAATACCTTTTTTCTCACCAATATGCACTTGTTCATCAAGCAATTCTTTACCACTTAAAAAATTCTTACTTTCTGTTTGCATCACCATTAAACCTTATTTAAATTGTTGTTAATTGCGAATTCTACCACTACCTCAACTAAATTGCTAAGAAATTTTACGCTATAAATTAGCTATGTCACTGGAAAAAACTGCTTAAATGGTTTATAATATCGGTATATCCATATTATTTTTGTGGATTTTATTATCATAAATGATAATAAATTTTTAAGGAGAATTTTAAAAATGTTAAATAGCACAATAATTCATGAAGGCTCTTGGAGCGGCTTTAGCAGTGGAGATTGGTGTGAGAATGTTAATGT
>SSGY01000111.1 GCA_008017145.1 Neisseriales bacterium | reverse complement strand
CTAAAACAACGAAGTAAGATTGAACCAACAATTGGGCTAATGAAGTCGAAATGTAGGATGGATTTGAATCGCTTAAAAGGCAGCATTGGTGATAAATTGAATGCTACTTTGGCAGCTATTGCCTATAACCTAAGGATGATCCTAAGGATTATTTTTTACTTTATTATTTATTGCTTATTTTTGCAAAGTAACCAAAAAAATTGCCAGCTAGTGAAAACTAACTGGTAATTATTGGGGGTTATTTAGCATCGACTAAATAGATGGGCTATAATGACACCTGTTTTCCTATTTTTCTCAACAAGTTGCCCTTTATTCACCCACACTATTTCTATGTGTGGGATTTTTTTGTGCAATTACCAGATAGTTACCCGTTTCTCTGGTGCTAAATACATCTTATCTGAGGGCTTCACATCAAATGCCTGATAAAACCCAGCTTGGTTACGCAGTGGTGCATTCCCACGAACCGTTGCGGGTGAATGCGGATCAGATTTCAGATAAACGATTTGTTGCGCTTCACGAATTTTAGCTCGCCAAACACTTGCCCAACTCATATATAAACGTTGCTCACCACTTAAACCATCAATCACAGGTGCTGATTCGCCATGTAAGGAAATCAGATACGCTTTATATGCGATATCCAGACCTGAATTATCGGCAATATTTTCACCCAAAGTTAGCTCACCATTAACATGATAACCTTTTATTGGCGTGTAGGCATTATATTGCGCTACCAAAGCACTGGTTTTTTGTTTAAAGCGCTCGTGATCTTCAGGGGTAAACCAGTCGTGTAAATTACCTTTGGCATCATATTGACTACCCTGATCATCAAAGCCATGGCTAATCTCATGCCCAATTACTGCACCAATGCCACCGTAATTGGCAGCCATATCCGCTCTAGCATTAAAGAAAGGTGGTTGCAAAATTGCGGCTGGGAAAACGATCTCATTAAGTTCTGGATTATAATATGCATTTACCGTTTGTGGTGTCATACCCCATTCGCTACGATCAACTGGTTTACCCAGTTTATTTAGTTCATATTGATAGCCAAATTTATGCGCTGCAATTATATTACCGATCAAATCATTTGGCTTGATCGTTAGTGCAGAATAATCACGCCAATGATCAGGATAAGCAATTTTGAGCATAATCGCAGCTAATTTCTCCTGCGCTTTAACTTTAGTTGCTGGAGTCATCCAATCTAATGATTCTATACTTTGACGATAAGCTATCATCAAATTTGCCACCAATTGTTCCATTTTAGCTTTATTTTCAGCTGGGAAATATTGTTTAACATATAATTCTCCCAATGCTTCACCTAGCGTACCCTCTACCAAATCTACACCACGTTTCCAGCGCGGCTTATTTTGTGGCACTCCGCTAAGCACAGTTCCATAAAATTTGAAATTCTCATCAACAAACGCTTTGGATAAATCAGCAGCAAATGCATCTGCAATTCTCAAACGGAAATAAGCTTGCCACGTTGCTAGAGGTGTTGCAGTTAAAATATGATTAAATTGGCTAATGTAACTTGGTTGTGAGATTATTAAAGAGTTAACTTTGTCAGCTAAAGCGCTGCTTTCTAAATAACTTTGCCATGGATAACCTGGTGCCAATTTGTCCAAATCCTTCACAAGGTATTTGTTGTAAGTTTTTACTGGATCACGGTTTTCAACTTTAGTCCATTGCGCATGAGCCAATTCAGTTTCAAGTGCCACAATTTCTTTAGCTTCTTCTAGAGCATTTTTATCACCAATCAGCGTTAGCACCGTAGCTACATGCTGCTGATATTTTTCTTTGGTTGCTACCATATTTTTATCATCAGTTTTAAGATAATAATCGCGATCAGGTAATCCCAAACCAGACTGATATACATCAGCAACCATAACTGTCGAATCCATCGCATCTTGGTGTATCGCAAAGTCATAAGGTGCACCCACGCCGATTTGGTTAAACTCTGCAATCAATTGCGGAATCTGCTCGACGCTTTTTAAGCTATTCACTTCAGCTAATAAACCTTGTATTGGTTTACTACCTAATTGCTCCAATTGTGATTCATTCATAAAGCTACCATACATTGCCACGATCTTATAGGCATTGGAGTTAGAGGCTAAATTTTGTTGTTTACTTAGCCCATCCAAAATCCCACGCAATTGCGTCAAAGTATTATCACGAAGTTCATTGAATGCTCCCCACGAGGATTTATCAGCTGGAATCGTAGTTTTGTCTAGCCATGTACCATTGGTGTATTGATAAAAATCATCTTGCGGGCGCACTTTTAAGTTACGGTTTGCCAGATCAAGTCCTGAAATCAGCGAATTTGCTGGTGCAATTTTTTGAGCTTGAATATTTGTGGCTGATTCCATAGTTCCGACTCCCCATACTGAATTAGTTGCCGCTAACAAAATCGCGGTGGTTAATAAACTTTTTCTCACTGTCACAACTCCTAAAACTTAAACTTATTGGTATTTGGATAACGCCAATCGCGAGCAAACGCAGTAGTTGTTAACTTAGGACCAACCGCCGCCTGCCGTCGTTTATACTCGTTGATTTTTAATAAATGTGCGACTTTTTTCACATCCTCAGCTGAATAACCAAGCTGAATAATGTCCTCTACCGAACGCTTACCTTCAACCAGCTGCGCCAAAATCGCATCAAGTACTGGGTACTCAGGCAAGGAATCCTGATCACATTGATTCTCACGCAATTCCGCAGATGGCGGACGGGTAATAATCCGTTCAGGAATTACCCGCGACTGAGTATTACGCCACATAGACAAAGCAAATACTAAGGTTTTTGGTAAATCTTTAAGGAGCGCAAAGCCACCTGCCATATCACCATAAAGCGTTGCATAACCAGTTGTCATTTCAGATTTATTGCCGGTAGTTACCACCAAATAGCCAAATTTATTTGAAATTGCCATCAATAAAGTACCACGAATCCGCGCTTGTAAATTTTCCTCGGTAGTATCTTCTGATAATCCCTCAAATAATGGACTTAAACTATGCTTAAATTGCGCAAAAATCTCACCAATTACGATTTCTTCATAACGCACGCGGAGAATATTCACCATCTCCCGTGAATCATCAATACTAATATCAGCGGTAAATTGTGAGGGCATCATTACCGCATGCACTTTATCATGCCCTAACGCATCAACGGCAATTGCCAAAGTTAAAGCAGAATCAATTCCACCCGACAAACCCAACACGACGCCTTTGAAACCATTTTTACCAATATAATCACGTAGCGCCAATACCAAGGCATTATATAATCTAACTTCAACTAATTCAGGATAGTAGCTCATGGCGCTCACCGCACCAAGTTCAGCAGCAGAATATTCCAGATATGCTAACTGCTCCTCAAATGCCGGCATTGCAAATACCATTTCACCTTGAGCATCCAGCGCAAAAGAAGCACCATCAAAAATCAATTCATCCTGTCCACCAACCTGATTGACATAGACCAGCGGAACATTATTTTCATTTACCCGATAGCTAGCCACTTTCAGGCGCTCTTCATATTTACTGACTTCAAATGGAGATGAATTAACTATCAGAATTAGTTCTGCGCCCTGCTCGACACTTTCGGCAAACGGCACCGTATCCCACATATCCTCACAAACAACTACCCCACAATTAATTCCATTTACAGAGAAAACCACAGCTTCTGCACCAGGAGTGAAATAGCGACATTCATCAAACACACCATAATTAGGTAGTAACATCTTGTCATAACGCCCAACTATATTGCCATCACGCAAGATAAATAAACTATTATAGTTCTCTCCGCCACTACGGTATGGGCAACCGATCAACATAGTGATTCCATCTATTACCAGTATGCGATCAAGTTCACGCTGTGAACGCAAGTAAAAATCACCACGCAGCAACAAATCCTCAGGCGGATAACCACTAATTGCCAATTCAGGTGCAATGAACACATCCGCACCATTAGCTTTAGCAATATTAATTTGGTGAATTAATTTATCAGTATTGCCAGTCAAATCACCGACTGTAGAATTCATCTGATAAACCGCTAATTTAATCTTCTGACTCATTTCTTAACCTTTAGAAATTAACGTAGCATACCAGGATATTGCCACAATCCCGCAGTACGCAAGGCATCACGTACAATCAAAGCTTTTTCCAAACTAGTTGCAGGAACTACATTCGGCGTATTTCCCCAATCCCATGCTACTACATTATTAACGTTTACATCATAATTCAAGTTAGCTGCAGCTTGCTCAACTACCGCCGTTGCTCGACGAATATGGCTAGCAGAAGTTACCAAAATTACCTGCTTGGCAGCCAAGTTTTTGATTAGTGTCATACTATTAAGCGCATTACTTACAGTATCAATTGATTTATCTTCAACGACAACATTCTCTGGCTTAATTCCTTTATCAATTAACCAATTACGCATCAGGAACGACTCAGTAACACCAGATTGTGCCACTCCACCACTAACGATAATTTTAGCATTAGGATAGTGCAGAGCCACTGATTGCGCAATTTCTAACCGTTTGATTAATTTATCATCCATGCTACCATCATTATGCAAGGCATAGCCCAAAACTAAAATAACTAAATCACTCCGCCCATCAACCTCACCAGTTTGCATAACATTGATTTGTAAATTACTTGCATCATCAGCAATCGCTAAAGCTTCACGATAACGAATTATCTCAGGACTTTTGACTTGTTTGAGCTTATTCAGATAATTGGTAAATATAGCGCTTTCACCAGCAGCATTCGCATAAGCAGCTTCATAAACCCAGGTTAGCGGATAATTTGGCGCTTGACTTTCAATCGCCAAATAAGTTTGACGTGCTTTATTTAAATCACCTTTTAAAACCTGCGTAGCGGCTAAAGAGTAACTTAAATCTAGACGCTCTGGTGCTAAATTATGTGCTTGTAAAAACGAAGCTTCTACCACATCCAAATTACCTTTAATGGTTACCCCAAGAAAAACTTTGCTTTCAAACTGTTTGAGATCACCACCATTGCTAAAATATGTCAGAGCTTGTTGCTGTAACTGCGTAATTTGCGATTGTTTATCCAATTGTGACGTTGATAGCACATCGACAGCCAACACAGATTTCAACAATATTCCCAGCAATAACGCTAGTTTTACTTTATTTAATAATTTCATCTATAACCCAATTTCAAAAATTTAGTAACAACATCAAATCTACTTGATTACAATCTAAAACACTAAGGTTTTCATCACACGTAGCACATTTCCATGAAAGATTTTTTCAATCACTCGCTCGTTAAATCCATTATTCTGCAGCGCCGCTACAAGCTTTGGTAAATCAGCAATTGATTTAATTTCATCAGCGCTAGAACGACTACTAAAGCCATCAAAATCATTACCAATTGCCAAAACATCTTCACCAGCTATTTGATAGATATGCTTGATATGCGCCACCATTTTAGCCAGACGTATTGTTTTATCTTCGCTATCCAAAAAATATGGCACACAATTAACCCCGATCACACCACCATTATCAGCAATACCACGAATTAGTTCATCTGATAAATTACGCGTATGCTCACACAAAACCCGTGCATTTGAATGACTGGCAATAATCGGTAATTTGGCAATCCTTAATACATCACGCACCCCTTGATCAGCTAAATGCGAAACATCTACCAGCATACCAAGTTGCTGCATCCGCTCAACCATTTGATAACCAAATGATTTCAAACCACGCGTTTGATCAATACAACTCGGCACAGCAATATGACTCTCATAATTCCACACCAAAGTAATATAGCGTACACCTAATTGATATGCTTGCTCTAACTGCCCAAGATCACGAATAAAACCACCTTCTTCAACACAAGCAAACGCTGCCAGCTTACCTTGCTGTGAAACACGTTCCAAACTAGCATAATCACGCACCAGCTCAATATGGTCTGAATTTAACTCAATTTGTTGAATTAATAAATTATATAACTTTATAAAATGCGCCCACGGCTCAACCTGATATTTATCACACGCCTTCAAATTTAACCACAGCACAAAAAATTGCGCTAATGAGTCTGCTT
>SSGY01000063.1 GCA_008017145.1 Neisseriales bacterium | reverse complement strand
TCCTGACGTATAATCGTCAGCATTTTGGCATGGACTTTATATCCCATCACCCCATAAACTACGTGCGCACCAGCCTCTTCCAATTGTCGAGCCAGCTCAACATTCGCCTCCTCATCAAAACGAGCAAAAAGCTCAATTGAAGCCACAACCTGTTTACCGGCACGCGCTGCCTTAATTAAATTCTGTACCAATTCTGAATCATTCCCAGTACGATAAACCGTCATCTTCACCGCCAGAACATGTGGATCTTCTGCTGCACGACGAGTAAGCTCAACTACTGGATCAAACGATTGATACGGCGTATGTAACAGTATATCACCCTTTGCCATCGCTTTAAAAATATCTGGCTCTTCCTGAAGCTCCTTTGGCAACCCAGAGCTATATGATGTAAATTTTAAACTATCATCATCGACCATTGAAGCAATATCAGATAAACGTGAGAGATTCACGGGTCCATAAACGCGGTATAAGTCAGAGCGGGTAATATTAAATTGTTTTAAGAGAATGTCGATAAATTTAATTGGTGGCTCACCGTTGGAAATATCTAGCTCCAAGCGAGAACATTCCGCATATTTACGATTATGTAATTCACGAGTTAAGGCATTGCGTAAGTTTTTTTGATCACTGTTAACGGTTAAATCAGCAGCACGAGTGACCCTAAATGGATAACATCCACGTACCGACATACCATAAAAGAACTCATTAACATGAAGGCTAATGATATCTTGTAGCAAGACAAATGTATTAGGTGCAGGAGCTAAATCCTCAGGTAAACGAATAACCCGCGATAAAATTCTTGGCGCCTCCACAATCGCGATTTTAGATTCACGCCCAAACTGATCCTTGCCATCCAATTCAACCGCAAAATGCAGCCCTTTGTTTGGCACTCTAGGGAAAGGATGTGAAGGATCGATACCAATTGGGGTTAAAACTGGCTTTAACTCGTTAATAAAATAATTGTATGCCCAACGTTGTTGCTCTTTATTCCATTGTCTGGCATCTAATATGTAAATATCATATTTATTGAGTAATGGCAGAATTGTATTTTGATAAATCGAATAGATATCATTGTAGAGATTACTAACATCATGGCGAATTTTTTCCAAAGCCTCAGTAACCTTCAAACCATCTGGCAAAGTCTTATTTGGCTGTTCTTTTTCCCACTTTAATAAACGAGCAATTCTTACCTCAAACAACTCATCACAGTTCTTGGTAACAATGCACAAATAACGCAAACGTTCCAAAGCAGGAACATTTTCATCCAATACCTGAGCCAGTACTCGTCGGTAAAATTGGATAAGCCCTAGTTCACGGTTAATCATCACATCACGATCATTGAGAATATTAAGCGCCATTGCACAATCTCCAAAGCAATTTTTATAGCAAAGTCGTAAGATTTTATCATAAAACAAGTAACACTTTCTGGACTAAATCCGTTATAATTGCCGATTAATCTAAATTGCAAGGCACGAATATGTTTTATGTTGTGGAACGCTCTATCGTAGTAATTAAACCAAAACAACCATTTCTGGACTGGATTAACAATAACCTTGCCATCAGCAATGAAACGCTACTGGATCTTTCAAATATCAGAATTGATTGCAACTCTTACCTAATACCTGAAATTAACGAAATTGAAGATGGCGTTGCTTACGTTGATGAAGTATACGAAGCATTATTTCAACTAGAATTAGCCTCATGGTCTGAGGATCAAAATTTATGGCCACAAGAGTTAAGCCTAAAAATGTTCTGGGAATGGTTTGACATTGAAATTTCACCAACCCTAATTGATTTAACAGAAGATGACGACAGTTCAGACAATGAAACCGAAGAATTAGCTTCAGATACCATTCATTAACCTCGTAGCCCCTTAAAATGGATCAACGCTTAATCAGTTTAAAACTTACGGTATCTAAATTTATTTTAGCAACTATAGCGACATTCACTATCGCAGTATGTATCCTTAGTTCTCAGGCTAATGTTTCGCTTTGGTATCGTTTGTTGATTGTCAGCAGCGTCATTATTTGGGCGGCGTATAATGTGTTTACTTATTTTCATGAACGAATTACTCAGTGTGATCTATTAACTGATATCAATAGCACAATCAGTTGGCAACAGCAAATCACCAGCCTTATGGAAATTCAGCAACTAAATCATATTGCCGCTTATGCTATAGTAATTAGTATGAAAATTAATCAACAGATAAAAACCTTAATCGTCTTTTATGATGCTGTATCTCCAGCTGCATTTAAGCAACTTATGAGACAAATCAAATGGCGCAAGTAGATCAAAAGCATGCCCTAATTCAACATTTAATTAGCGCATCAAATTTTGCAGACACAAAACAGCATATACTTGAAACGATTGATATACTACAAATCAAGCCCAATTATCCAATAATTCTGGTTGGCGGAACAAATGGCAAAGGTTCAACTTGTGCATATTTAAGTACTATTTTAAACATTGCTGGTTATAAAGTCGGAACTTTTACTTCCCCACATGTTTTTGAATACAATGAGCGAATCGCAATTAACAACCAGCCAGTTAGTGACAGTGATTTAACTGAGGCATTAGAACAAGTAATTAATGCAACCTCGTACAATTTTGGTCTATTTAAAACTTTTACTTTGGCAAGTCACTTAATTTTTGCTAAACACAAAATTGAAATCGCCGTGGTTGAAGTTGGAATTGGTGGGCGTGACGACGTGACTAATTTATTTGAGCCTGATGTTTCAATAATTAGCACGGTTGCTATGGATCATTGTCAACTACTTGGCGCAGATATTGAAACTATTGGCTTACAAAAAGCCCATATCTATCGAGCAAAGAAACCAGCCTTGTTTGGAAGTAGTGAAATTCCACAATCAGTTATCAATTATGCAAAACAAATTAATGCTGATTTTATGCGTCTTAATCATGAATTTAGTTATAAAAAAAATGCACAGAGCTGGGATTTTAGCTGCCAAGAACAAAAACTATATAGTTTACCCTATCCAAGCTTACGTGGCGAAGAACAAGTGCAAAATGCAGCTCTAGCCTTGTCAGCTCTATATAAATTACGTGATAAATTTCCGCTCACCAGCGCTCAAATTAAAAATGGGTTGCTGCAAACCAAGCTTTTTGGACGCTTTCAAGTTCTACCAGGAACACCACAGATCGTCTTTGATACCGCGCACAATCCACAAGCAATTGAGTCACTACGCCAAAATATGTTAAAATTACACTTTGCTCGGCGTAATTTTGCAGTATTTGGTATTGCAGAGGATAAAGACTGGGCACAAATAATTACCAGCTGCAGTCAAGATTTTGATGCTTGGTATATTGCACCAATTAACTCGGAGCGTAGCGCCAAGATAGAACAACTGGTTCAAGAATTAATCCGCAATGGCGTAAACAGTAAAAACATAATTATCAATTCAGATATTGAATCCGCTACTGAACTGTGCTATCAGCAATTAAATAGTGAAGATAGAATGGTGTGCTTTGGTTCATTTTTAGTAGTCGAAAGTGCATATAAGGCAATCGAAAAGGTTAGAAAATAGATGCAACCCAAATATACTCATAATAAAAGTAACATAATTAAAATCACTGAAGATGCTAAGCGTAAATCACGTCATCGCTTAATCGGTAGCATTGTCCTACTCTTTTTTGCTTTGGTTGTTTTACTCAATGTGACCGCTAAAGTAAAACCTATTCCGATTAACCCTGAAGTAGTTGAGATAAAGAATGATGCATCTGCTACCCTTGCCAATGCCAACCATAATGCAAGTGCACCGCTTGCTACGATGACCAATGCTTCAGCACCAGTCACATCTTCGGCAACAATTGCAGCAATTAAACCTTCTGAATCAACACTAAATACAGCGACCACAGTTGCTGCAGCTCCTGCTAACTCAGGAAATGGCTTTAAAGCTGGTGTAGTAAGCACTGAAAATAAACATAGCTTACCACTACAAGGAACTATTTCGCAAACGCCACAAACAACTAAAAGCGTTGAATTAAATACTGAAAAACCTAAAGCTAAGGTTAAAAAGGCTGCCGTTAATCCAGCTGATATTCTGGATGCTATTGGGGATAGCCAAAGTAGTGATGACACCACGACAACTGCAGCTCCAGTACCCAAAGTAAAAAACACTACTAGTAGCTCGACAGGTAAATCCAGTTATATCCAGTTTGCAGCACTTAGCTCACAGGATAAAGCTCAGGCTTTGCAACAAACACTCGCGGCACACGGAATTAATGCAACCATCAAGCCGATTCAAACTGCTAAAGGAACTTTGTACCGCTTACGTGCCGGACCTTTTGATCGCAGCAGTGCGGAGCAAAAACTACAAAGTATTAGCGGTGAAGGATATAGCGGAATAGTAACCGGAAATTAGGATGTTGTCATTACAATTATCTAATTATGATTTTGTCTTTGGCATAATCATCTTGATTTCTATGCTCTTGGCAATTTTCCGTGGTGGTGTTGCCGAGCTTTTATCAATTAGTACATGGTTCATTGCCTTATTCGTAGTTCGTAACTATTCCGAGCTTATTGAGCACTTTATTCCCAAAGTTGTCAGCAATTCACTTTTACGTTCTTTACTTAGTTATTTAATAGCGTTCTTAGCTGTTGCCCTTATAATTACACTGATAAAAATTATTTTTCATAAAATCATTCACAGCTCGGGTCTTGGTGGATTAAACTACGCACTTGGCGCAGTTTTTGGCATTATACGTGGACTTATTATTGGAGCATTACTAATAATCGTAATGGAAATGTTTAATTTTGACAAAACGCATAGCTGGCAAAAATCATGGTTTAGCCCAATCTTAATCCCAACTATGACCATGATAGTCAATGCTATTCCGGAGCGTATCAAAAATATTAATCAGGAAATTGGACACGAAGCAGCAAACTATATTGCTCATGAATCATCAAATTTAGGAAAAAAATAATATGTGTGGAATCGTAGGCGTTGTAGCTAACTACCCGATCAATAAATTACTCTACAATGCGCTCAATGGAGTTCAGCATCGTGGACAACAAGCTGCCGGAATGGCAACCATGGATGGTAATTTAATGTATCTGCGCAAAGGGATTGGCTTAATTTCGCAAGTAATCGGGCAAGAAGATCTAAATTATTTGGTTGGAAATGCTGGAATCGGTCACGTTCGTTATCCAACGGCAGGTTCAGCAGATGATCCGGAACAGGCACATCCATTTTACGTAAATTCACCCTTTGGGATAATGCTGGCACACAATGGTAATCTAACCAATACTGAGCAATTACGCAATGAAGTGCTTAACCGCAACCATCGTCATGTGCGCACACGTTCTGATTCTGAAGTATTAACCAATGCATTTGCTCATGAATTACAAAAGCTAACTGTTGATAGTGAATTGAGTAATGACAAAATTTTTAAAGCAATCTATCAATTAAACAACCGCTTAGCTGGCGGTTATGCCGTAGTAAGCTTGATTGCTGATTATGGTTTAATTGGCTTTCGGGATCCGTTTGGTATCCGACCGCTGGTATTAGGTAAAAAAGAATCGTTAGATGGATTCACAACCTACATGCTGGCATCTGAAAGTTGTACACTAAACATTAATGGTTTTCAATTAATTCGAGATATTGAGCCTGGCGAAGCCGTAATTATCACTCTTGATGGTAAGATCTTTTCCAAGTCATGTCATGATAATCCAAGTCTGAATATTTGTATTTTTGAATACGCCTATTTAGCACGTTCAGATTCAATTATGGAACATATTCCAATACAATCAGCACGTCAAGCAATGGGGAAATATTTGGCAAAAACTATCCTGACTAAATTTCCACGCCTTGAAATTGATGTGGTAATTCCTGTACCGGATATTACCCGTGCAGTAGCAATTGCCACTGCTGAAGGACTTGGTAAGCCTTATCAGGAAGGATTTGTTAAAAATCATCTGATTGGTAATGATAAAGCTAGCCATGACTCAGAACAATTTCAAACCAGCGTGATTAACCGCCTAAGTCCGATTAGCCTCGAATTTAAAAATAAAAACGTGCTCTTAGTTGACACTTCCATTGTACGTGGCAACACTTCACGAGAGATCATTAAAATTGCGCGTAATGCAGGAGCAAAGCGAGTTTATCTTGCGTCCGCAGCTCCTAAGATTTGTTACTCGAGTGTCTATGGTGTTGATATGCCAGTTTATACCCAGCTAATTGGACATGATAAAAGTGATGAAGAGGTTGCGGTTGAAATTGGTGCTGATGCCGTGATTTATCAGGAATTAGCCGACTTTAAGCAATGCCTACACGAAATAAACCCTAAATTAGTTAACTTTGAAGCATCGTGTTTTGATGGTAATTATATCAGTGGCGATATAAATGAGGAGTTTTTGCAAAATCTAGCGAATGGAGTTAATCACTAGATGAAAATTCTGTTAGGCGGTACTTTTGATCCGGTGCATATTGGTCATATTGCGCTGGCACGTCATGTTAGTGATCATTTACAGGCAAAAGCTAGCCTAATGCCTTTAAATGGTGTCCCTGATTATAAAGCACCACCTATAGCGACACTAGAGCAACGGCTTGAGATGTTACAAATAATTTGTGATAAATACCCAAGCCAGCTTGATTTAGAATTAAGTGAAACTCATTTGAATGAGTATAGTCCGAGTTATTTCACACTCAAGCGTCTACGTGCTGCAATGCCTGAGAATGAGGTAATTTTTTTCATTGTTGGTGGTGATTCATTTATTAGCATTGACAGCTGGCATCATTGGCAAGAGTTATTTACGCTGAGCAATTTTATTGTTGCAATGCGCCCAGAATACGACCTAAATAAAATGTCACATGAGCTAAATACGCTAGTACAGCCCTTGATCGTAAACCAAATTGATGATTCTAAGCCTTATGGGCAAATAATTTTTACTGATTTTACACCAATTGAAGTATCATCAACAGCCATCAGGCAAGCTTGCCATAACAATGATAAGTTTTCACAGTGGCTGGAGCCCGAAATTTATCAGTATATTATTCAACATAAGCTCTATAAAGGAATTTAAATGCTTACACCCGAAGAAATTAGTAAAATTGCAGTAAATGCATTGGAAGATATCAAAGGCGATAATATTGCCGTGATTGATACGCAGGAATTATCTCCGCTTTTTAGTAAAATGATTGTCTGTACTGGAAGCTCTAACCGTCAAGTAAAGTCTTTAGCTAATAATGTCGTTGAAGAATTCAAAAAAAATAATGTTGAAATTGTTGGTGTTGAAGGAGAAGCTGGCGGTGAATGGGTCTTGGTTGACTCTGGCGATGTAGTGGTTCACATCATGTTGCCTCAAGTACGCTCATATTACGATTTAGAAAGCCTTTGGAATGGACAACGCCCAGAATGAGCAACTGCAGCAAGAATTATTTAATGACACACCGCGTTGGATACCAAAGAGCAACGTGAAATCAACTCAAGACTCATTAGCTCACCACGGAATTGCCTTTGAAATCTTTGACCGTGGTATTGTCATTATCGGCAAAAGTGGCGTTGGTAAAAGCGAACTGGGATTAGAACTAATTGACCGTGGACACCGCCTGATTTGTGACGATCTGGTTGCTGGACAACTAACGGATAACCAAGTTATCCTAAGTGCACCACAAGAATTTGGACGTGGCTTTATTGAAGTACGTGGAATTGGTTTTATTGATTTAGCACGCTTTTATGGTAGTCATACCATCTGTACTAGCAAAGAATTGTTCTTGGTAATACAGTTAGTTGATAAT
>SSGY01000187.1 GCA_008017145.1 Neisseriales bacterium | reverse complement strand
GCGCTTTAGTCAGGGTTAAATCACCCTGAGTTAAAGCTGCAGCAACGGCAAAAGTACCCGCTTCAATCCTATCGGCAACAATCGCATGTTCCGCACCATGAAGTTTATCCACGCCAGTAACCACGAGTGTATCAGTTCCAACACCTTCAATTTTAGCACCCATCTTGATTAGACAATGCGCTAAATCAGTTACCTCTGGTTCGCGTGCAGAGTTTTCCAGTGTTGTAATACCATCGGCTAAAACTGCAGCCATTAATAAATTTTCAGTTCCAGTTACGGTTACCATATCCATTACAATCCGCACGCCTTTTAAACGCGCCGCTTTGGCTTTGATATAGCCATGTTCAATCACAATTTCAGCACCCATGGCTTCCAAACCTTTGATGTGCTGATCTACCGGGCGCGCACCAATTGCACATCCACCAGGTAAACTAACTTCTGCATAGCCAAAACGCGCTAGCAATGGCCCCAAGACCAATACGGAGGCACGCATAGTTTTAACTAAATCATAAGGAGCAATTAAACTTGTCACGTTTGACGCATCAAACTGCATCACATCACCACTAAAGTTAATTTTTACACCCATACCACCAAGCAATTTTTCCAGTGTAAAAATATCTTTTAATTGTGGGACATTGGTAAGTTTAAGGTTATCCGCAGTTAATAGACTGGCACAAACAATTGGTAGCGCAGCATTTTTTGCACCTGAGACCCGAATATCCCCTTTTAGATTCATTGAATGATTTACAACTAATTTATCCATTTAATTTACTCCACTCTTCAGGTGTATATAATTTCATCGACAAAGCATGAACTTCTTCTTTCATCCGATCACCCAGAGCGTCATAAATCAAGCGATGCCGCGCCAAGCGATTTTGTTCTTTAAAACTATCACTCACTACTATTGCTTCAAAATGGCGTCCATCACCACTAACATCCAAAAACTGACAAGGCAAATGCTCAGCAATTGCCTGATAAATTACATCTTCTAACATAAATACTTCCTAATGTTTAAATTTAACACCACGTTTTAATAAGCCAAATCCAATTCCATTGGCAATAATTGCAAATATCAGCACAAACAGCGCACCATACATAATATCAAAGTTGGCAGCACCGATAAACCCATAACGAAACCCATCAACAATATATAAAAACGGATCTAACATTGCCAGTTTTTTCCACAGTGGGTCAAAATGCTGAATATTAAAGAAAATCCCTGATAAATATATCAACGGCACCATCACAAATGATTGAAACCCTGCTAGTTGATCAAATTTCTCACAAACAATACCAGCTATCATACCAAGTCCACCAGTTATAGCTGCCCCCATGAAAGCAAAATAAAATACAGCCCAAAGGTGTTGTAGCTCAAAAGTACCAAACCAAACTATCCCCAGATATACAGCAGTTCCAACCGCAATACCTCTGATAATACTTGAAACCAGATATGCGGCATACATACTCCAGTTAGAAATCGGAGCCATCAGGATAAATATAATATTTCCAGTATATTTTGATTGAATCAAACTACTGGAACTATTACCAAATGAATTTAACAACACTTGCATAATTACTAAGCCAGGAATTAAGTATGTCGCGTAATTAATATGTGCAATACCAGTACTAACACTAGATAATTGATGTCCAAAAATTAATTGATAAAGCAATGCTGTTGCCAACGGTCCTAGAATTGTTTGTACCCAGATCGAGCTAAACCGAAAAATCTCTTTTTTTATTAACGCAATAAATGGCATAATCAATGTCCCAAATAGTTAAGAAAAATATCTTCTAGTTTGGGCTTACTGATATTCATGTTTTCAATTTTTATGCCACCTGCCATAAGTTGATTTAGCACAAGCATCATCTGATCATTATTCGCAAGACGTAAAGTGTATTTATTGTTATCTGTTGCAATAAGCAGGCTCCGTAACTCATCAAGAAACAATCCGTCTTTTGTTTCAACTTCAAATATGGTCGGCATACCATTGGCTTTAAGATTTAGCTCTTCTTTTGAACTACGTGCAATAACCTTGCCTTTATCAATCATCACAATGTGGTTGCAGAGTTTTTCAACTTCCTCCAAGTAATGAGTAGTAAGTAAAATCGTGTGTCCTTGCTGATGCAGTTCAGTAATAAAATCCCATAAATTTTTACGGATTTCAACATCAACCCCAGCTGTTGGCTCATCGAGAATAATTAGTGGTGGTTTATGAACCAAAGCTTGCGCTACCATTAATCTACGCTTCATCCCTCCAGATAGGCTTCGCGTATTAGCATCAATTTTATCTTCCAGATGCATCCGCACAATAACTTCATCCAGCCAAGATTTATTATTCTTAACTCCGTATAAGCCTGATTGTAATTTTAAAGTTTGGTAAACTGTCGTAAATGGATCAAAGGCAATTTCCTGCGGCACAATACCCATGTTTTTTTTGGCTGCCACTAGATCGTTTTTAAGATCAATACCCATGACTTTAATCTGCCCATCATAACTATTAATGCCAGCAATTGCTGAAATTAAGGTTGTTTTACCAGCACCATTTACCCCCAGTAATCCGACAAAATCTCCAGCGGTTAATTTAAAACTCACATCATTCAAGGCAGTAAATTTATTATCATAAATTTTACTAACGTTATTAATTTCAAGTGCGTACACAAGCCACCCTATTTCGCTAAAGATTCATTTTGATTTGGCAATAACACCAATGTTTCATTTGGTTTTACCAGATTAAGCTCACGTCTGGCACGCGCTTCCATTAGTTCAGGCGAACCTTTCAACTCTTGCAAATGATCAATCACCCCGTCATTACGGTTTTGCAATTCTTGATTAATCTTGATTTGTTGGGCAATTGTATTTTTTAGACGATTGCTATCATAGATACCACCACGACCAAACCACAGCTCGTATTGAAAAAGAGCAACCACTGCGCAAAGTGCTAAAAAAAGTAATTTCTGCATAGATATTTATTGGCTACCAAAAGGTTTAACCACCGATTTTATCATAGTTAAGCAAGGATTGCCGAACTACTAATTATGAGGTATTGGCTCAGCAAAACGATTATCTTGAACGCTTTAATCGAGCTATGTGCTATGAGTTCTGAAGCAATACTTGCTAAAAATGTAAAACAATAATCAATTCTGTAGGTTTGAAAGATATGCTAGCAGCATCTGAGATATAATTATTTAAGCTATAAAGAACCTATATTTTTTAAACGACTCTAAAAATGGAAGTATTATCAAATAGTTCTGATATCTCTTTTTAATGAAATACCACCTAATTTTTGCTCCAATAAACTTATTCTCTTATTCGTTGTTGAAGTTTATAATCTCAAATTTTCTACAACTTTAAGTTTCCACTCATTATAATTCAAATAACTCTAATTTAAAATTAAAAAGCGACATCAAAGTGTCGCCGTCTATAAATAATTTTCTATTAATACATCGTTGAAGTATCAATCATCGGAGTTTTTTTCAAAGTATATTGATACGGAGGAGTACTAGTATAAACTATATCCGCGCGTTGATTTTTCGGTTGCTCACCATTTGTCTCAGTTGGATATGCTGGTTTTGTATTACCAAATGAAATCACGCTGATTTGTTTTGCTGGAACGCCTAATTTAACCAATGCTTGTTTCACATTTTGTGCGCGCTCCAAACCTAATTTTTGGTTATGTTGTATTGTTCCGATTTCAGAACTATTACCTTGTATTTGCACGTTGGCATCAGAATGCGAAATTAAATATCCTGCATTTACTGTTAATAATTTATTGTACTTAGCGGTAACATCGCTACCGTTAAACGCAAAAAACACTGAATTAGCAACAACACTACTAGTTGCTGATACACCTGCTTCGCTTGAAGATGCTTGAACTGATGGTGCTTGATTACTGGTACAAGCTGCAATACTAAAAACTGCAGCGGTAATTGATAAAATTTTTACTAAACGCATTAATATCCCTTTTTCTAGTCTGTTTACATTTGCTTGATAAGTAAGTAATTATACTATACTAGAAATTTAATGCACGTAAATTTACGTGAGTAGATATACTCGGACAAATTGGAAATACTGGAAAGCGTTTTGCTGCGAAGCTTACTTGTCGTAAGTGAGCAGCAAAACAACGCCCGAGTCAGATGAATCTGTTCGAGTATAGTAACCAAACGCTTATTTAAAAGTAAGCAATTAACCAACCTAGTAACTATTTTCTACGATTGGCGATAAATCAAATCGGTTACTAACATTTATCAGAGCCACTAGGGATGCAGTAGTAATATCACTATGTTTTCCAACTCCAAATTTAGTCTCATTTCTCAGGCTATTATGACATTCTATTATAGCAATCGCCGAGGCATCTGCCCCACTTCCCAAAGATTTTTCTTCATAACTGATAATTTGTAACTGATTGCCCAAGGCATTTACCGCTGCATCAAGCGTACCATTGCCAGCCCCTTCCAAACAAACTATTTTATCACCCAAGCAAATCTCTAAGTTAATCTTCTTGCCGAATGAGTCATTATCTATTCTATGACTGGCATAACTAATCATAGTTTGATCATTAGTAGTATTATTTAAATAGGTTTGCTCAAAAATATCCCAAATGCGCTCTGGTGGCATTTCAGCTTCAGAATTATCAACCGCCTGCTGTATCACGCTGCTAAATTCAACCTGCATTCTGCGCGGCATAGTAATACCATAATTATTTTCCATAATATAGGCAATACCACCTTTACCTGATTGGCTATTTACTCGGATAATATTGGCATAACTCCGCCCAAGATCCGATGGATCAATCGGTAAATACGGTACAGTCCAAATTTCTTTCCCTTGTTGATAAGCAAAACCTTTTTTAATCGCATCCTGATGTGAACCAGAAAATGCAGTAAACACCAAGTCCCCAACATAAGGATGGCGTGGATGGATAGGTAATTGGGTCGCTTCCTCAACAACTTTTGCGGTACGATTGATATTAGAAAAATCCAGAGCAGGATTAATGCCTTGGGTATAGAGATTTAGCGCCAAAGTAACTAAATCAACATTACCGCAGCGCTCACCATTACCAAATAAACAACCTTCAACTCTTTGTGCTCCAGCCAATAACGCCAACTCGGCTGTAGCAACACCTGTTCCACGATCATTATGCGGATGAACCGACAAAATTACATTTTTACGTTGCTGCAAGCGATTACTAATCCATTCTATTCGATCAGCAAAAACATTGGGTGTAGTATTTTCAACTGTAGTTGGCAAATTAATAATAATTGGACGCTCTTCACTCACCATCCACGCATTGATTGCGGTATTACAGGCGTCCAAAGCAACCTCTGGTTCAGTAGAGGAAAATGTCTCGGGTGAATACTGCAAAATCCACTTTGTATCAGGTATATTATCCGTTAGTTGCTTAAAATAACTAACTTGTGTTGTTATCAAATCCATAACCTGACTAACCGACATTCCAAAAACGATTTCTCGCCATGCTGGTGCAGTAGCATTATAGATATGCACAATCACACGTTTACAACCACGCACCGCTTCAACCGTTTTTAAAATTAAATCTTGACGCGCTTGCGTCATAACCATAATAGTTACATCATCTGGAATCAAATTTTCCTCAATTAGTTTCCTCACAAATTTATAGTCAATTTCAGATGCTGCCGGAAATCCAACCTCAATTTCTTTCAAACCAACTTTAATTAATTCAGCATAAAATTTAGTTTTAGTTTCAACACTCATCGGATTAAACAATGACTGATTACCGTCACGCAAATCAGTAGAAAGCCAAATTGGCGGCTGGGTTAGCGTTTTATTCACCCACGTTCTTTCAGGAAAATTGATTACCTCTGAAGCAATATATTTACGAGATGGGTCTTTTAGCATAGTAAACTCCTTTTATTGGTTATGACGATATTTTATAGTTTACTTAGTGAATTATTATTGCAAATATATATTTTTATCGCTAAATATTGATATATAATTGCTTACTTTATAATTATTATGAAATATTATTGCAATGACACTAGATAGCTATGATAAAGAGATTTTGCGGGTGATTCAAAGTGAAGGAAAAATCAGCAATCAAGAATTAGCAGATCGGGTTAGTTTATCGCCATCTGCGTGCTTACGGCGAGTAAAAGCTCTTGAAGAAAACGGAATAATTGTTGGTTATAGCTGTGTTCTTAATGCCAAAAAGCTTAATTTGGGATTAATGGCACTAGTATCAATCTCGATGGATAAACATACGCCAGAACGTTTTGAAGTATTTGAAAAAGGTGTCAACGGCATCCCTGAAGTCATTGAGTGCTTATTAATTACTGGACAATCTGCTGATTATCAGCTCAAACTGATTGTTCGTGATTTAGAGCATTACCATCAGATTTTATTGGGTAAAATCACAAAAATAGCGGGAGTAACTGGAGTTCATTCTAGTTTTGTATTAAACAAAGTAATTGAAAACCGTGCAACTCCGATTTATTAACTAAATTACTTGTTTGATTGAATTGAATAATTCGGTGATTGGTTCAGCGCCATGTGATAGTACACGCACTAAATGCCCACCTCCTGTAAGAGCACTAATTCCACAATCTAAACCAGACTCATTAATGATTTCTTGAATAACCGCTAAATCCGCAGAGTCAAATAAATAGCCATAGATAATCAAATTACCCAAATGGCTATACCCTTCGAACATCCCACAGCTTGCTAAATTTTGTTCTGTCGGGACTAAATAACAGTTATCTCGGTAAACTATTTTATCACCAAGATAAACACTCAGTAAATTATGATATTGAGTAAAAGCAAAACGCTCATTACGTAAGGTGCGCCCTGATGAAATAATATCACTATAAATCAAGCGTGAACTTATATCAGCTAGTCTGATCTCTGTAGAACTATGAAATACCGAGCTTTGAAAAGGAATTGTCGGTAGCGGAGTATAAATTAAGCTAGCATTCTCAGCAATTTGAATGTTAACCTTACGCTTAGCTTTACCAGCAGGCATCGCATGAATTTTTTCATATGACTGAGCTGATATTAGTAGTTGGCTACCTTTAGCTAGCTGTAAATCAATTTGATAATTATCTCCTGCCATAATTCCAGCCGAAGCATTCATCAGAATATATTCAATACCACCATTTGGCAAACGAAAAAAATTAGTAAGCTTAAACGGAGCAGAATAATAAACATGCTCAGGTATAGTTAATCCAGACTCCGCACAAACAGTACTAATCTCTAACTTAGCGTGAGTATATCCTTGAGATAGCATTTAAGCCAAATCTTCCAATAATACCGCTGACTTAATCCACTTAATCACGTGATCTAGATTATGATCAGTTTTAAGATTGGTAAAAATAAATGGTTTAGTACCACGCATTTTCAGAGAATCACGCTCCATAACCCCTAAATCAGCACCAACGTATGGCGCTAAATCAATCTTATTGATAATCAGCAAATCAGAACGGGTTATTCCTGGTCCACCTTTACGCGGAATCTTATCCCCTTCGGCTACATCAATCACAAAAATCGTCGCATCGACTAGTTCTGGGCTAAAAGTTGCGGAAAGATTATCGCCACCACTTTCAATAAATAATATCTGTAGGTTTGGAAAACGTTGACACATTTCATCAACCGCTTCTAAGTTCATTGAAGCATCTTCACGAATCGCAGTATGCGGACAGCCGCCAGTCTCAACGCCAATAATTCGCTCTTGTGGTAGCTTACTATTTTTAGTTAGAAACTCAGCATCTTCTTTGGTATAAATATCATTGGTAATTACAGCTAAATCATAATCATCAAATAAATATCGCGTTAAACGTTCCAATAAAGCTGTTTTGCCTGAACCTACTGGTCCAGCAACTCCAATTTTAACTACTGCCATATCTTGTATTCCTAAAAAATAATTTCTATTAGTAACATCTATCTTCCATAAGATAAAGTAAGAGCTAGGCATAAGGCGACAAAGTGTACATACAAAGAAGTACATGAGGAGCCTTATAACGATGCTATTGCTTCATATTCTCAGCAGATATACTCGAAACATTTGATTCCTGGACGCGAAATATTGATAAAAAAAGACGACGCAGTGTAGCTAGAACTACATAAGGAGTCTTTTTTGAAATCCGACAAAGTCCAAGATTCAAAGACAATGAGTATATTAAGACATGTATAAGCGTGAGTACAGCCTCTCATGCTGCATTGAACGCAGCTCAAATGCTGGTGCTGAGCGCCCGAAATCAACATCAGTTAGTAAATTTAGCTGCTGTAATGTTTGTTCAATTACGGGGTGTGTAGCATATAAAACTCGTTGCCCAACGCTTTGACTTAACGGAATTAATTTAACCGCATTATTGACTATTGCTGACACTTGAGCATAAGCGTAATGACTAATTGCAGCGCTGTAATCGATTTCTAGAACAGCACACAGTACGCCATAGATCATGGCAAAGTGTCCGGCACAGATTTGGTCTGTAACCAGTTGACAATAAGCAGTATAGATTGACTGAGAAACAGTTAGCTGCATTGAATGCACCGTTTTAATAAAGCGCGAACCTAATTTGGTGCTGGCCTCACGAATTTCACGGGCGGGCTTCATCGCTGAGGTTAATTCATCCAAACTCTGCAGTGTATTTATGTCTCCAATTACAGCAGCTTCATAAGCCAGCTTAACCAACAATAAATCATTATAAAGCAAATTATTAACCAACATGCTATGCAAATATAATTCTAAACTAACTTTGTCCGTAACTCGGTTTTGCTGAACATAGGTTTCCAGACCATAAGATTGGGTATAACTTCCGATTGGAAATAAGGCATCATTAAGTTGTAGCAAGATAAATTGCTTAGCTAAATTATTATTCATATTTTTAGTGATGATGATGCTCATGTGAAATATTTTTATGCCCTGTCAATGGCTTAACCAAGCGTGCATCGACGACTTCAACACCAGCTAAGATTTTCTTTAATAAAATCAGCATCGGTTGATCAAAAGGAACTAACAAACGCTCAGGGTTATTTTCATCAATAAACAGTGATGCATGGCGATTACCAAGTTCATAACAAACTACAGCAAGTTCAGATTTAGACGCTGGATTAATTGCAATACATTTAGTCGGAATTACCTTAACTATTATCGCTTTCACTCCATCATCAAATAAAATATCCTGATCATTAAAACTGAAACCATTTTCGCTGATATTAATGCCGATTTCTAAATTATTCCGCGTAGTTTTACGCATGATACGCTTATTTAGTTCAAACCACTCTAATTCGATATAATCTAAATCTAGATTAGCACGTAATGAAGTATTTGCTAAATTTCCACAAATTTTTGTAATTATCATTTGTTACAATCTAAAATAGAAAATAGCGTTGAGCTAATGGTAATATATTCGCAGCCTCACAACTTATCGCCACTCCATCTACAAGCACTTGATACGTTTCTGGATTAACTTCAATCTGTGGTGTGGCATCATTTAAAAGCATATCTTTTTTACCAATATTACGACAATTTTTAACTGCAACGACTTGTTTTTCTAATTTAAGCTGTTCTTTAATACCCAAATCAAGTGCCGCTTGCGAAACAAAAGTTAAGCAAGTTTGATACTTAGTCCGCCCAAAAGCACCAAACATATTACGATAATAAACGGGCTGTGGCGTTGGAATCGATGCATTCGGATCACCCATTTTACTCACTGCAATAAAACCACCTTTAATAATCAACTTTGGCTTAACCCCAAAAAAAGCAGGCTCCCATAAAACTAAATCCGCCAGTTTACCAACTTCAATGGAACCAACATAATCGGCAATTCCATGAGTAATTGCTGGATTAATGGTATATTTTGCTAAATAACGCTTGGCACGGTAATTATCATTACTCTCAACATCTTCTGGCAAGCTACCTCGTTGCTGTTTCATTTTGCTCGCAGTTTGCCAAGTACGGGTAATTACTTCACCAATTCGCCCCATTGCCTGCGAATCAGAGCTTAGCATACTCAAAACGCCCATATCATGCAACACATCTTCGGCTGCAATACTTTCTGGGCGAATCCGCGAATCAGCAAACGCCACATCCTCACGAATCCGTTTGTCCAAATGATGACAAACCATCAGCATATCAAGATGTTCATCAACGGTATTCACAGTAAATGGCATGGTTGGATTAGTTGAAGAAGGCAAAATATTAGCAAACGCCGCGATTTTTATGATATCAGGCGCATGTCCACCACCCGCACCCTCGGTATGGTAGGTATGTATCGTACGATCACCAATTGCAGCAATTGTATCCTCAACAAAACCAGCTTCATTTAAAGTATCACTATGAATAGCTACCTGCACATCATATTGATCTGCTACCTCTAAACAACTCCTAATCGCAGCAGGCGTAGTTCCCCAATCCTCATGAAGCTTTAATCCGATTGCTCCAGCTTTGACTTGTTCAATCAATGGTTCATGAGTAGAACAGTTACCTTTACCCGTGAAACCCAAATTAACCGGAAATTCTTCCGCCGATTCTAACATTCGTGCCAGATTCCACGCACCAGGAGTGCAGGTAGTGGCATTTGTTCCATCAGCAGGACCAGTTCCTCCGCCGATTAAAGTGGTAACTCCGCTATAGAGCGCGGTTTCAATTTGCTGTGGACAAATAAAATGAATATGGGTATCAATTCCACCAGCCGTAATGATCAAACCTTCGCCTGCGATAATTTCAGTTGACGCTCCGATGATTAACTCTGGATGCACACCATCCATAATATCTGGATTCCCTGCTTTACCGATTGCAATAATTTTACCATTTTTAATTCCCAAATCAGCTTTAACAATTCCCCAGTAATCAAAAACCACTATATTAGTGATTACCAAATCTGGAGCAATATCAGCACTGACTGAGGCGGATTGAGCCATTCCATCACGAATTGATTTACCACCACCAAATTTTACTTCCTCACCATAAATAGTATGATCATGCTCGATTTCAATGATAATTTCCGTATCGGCCAAACGTATTTTATCGCCGGTTGTTGGACCATACATACTAATATAGTGCTCACGATTTAGAGTTATACCCATTTTTTATTCTCCTGCGCTGCTTAAAAACTGTTGCTCAGATAAACTAGCTAATGCGGCAAGTTTATTTTGGTCCAAATCGCCGTTTACAAGTGCATTAAAACCACAGACAATTTTGTTGCCGCCAAAATGAGTTAAGACAATAGTACGTTCTTCACCTGGTTCAAAACGTAACGCAGTACCTGAAGGTATATCCAGACGCATACCGTAAGCAAGTTCACGAATAAAGCTTAATTTTTTATTAACTTCAAAAAAATGAAAATGTGAACCAACCTGAATTGGACGGTCACCTAGATTAGCTACTTTTAATTTAAGAGAATTATTTGGAGTGTTTAATTCAATAGCGGCTTTATTAGCAGGAATGATTTCACCAGGAATCATAGTAATTACTTTCTTTATGGGCAACAAAATTAGACAATAGGATCGTGTATTGTAACAAGCTTAGTACCATCAGGAAAAGTTGCTTCAATCTGGATCTCTGTTACCATTTCTGCAATTCCATCCATAACATCCTGACGAGTTAGAAGCGTCTTGCCAAGACTCATTAATTCTGCCACACTCTTACCATCTCGAGCTAATTCCAACAGCTCAGAACTGATATAAGCAATCGACTCTGGATAGTTTAATTTCACACCACGGGCTTTACGTTTGCGCGCAACTTCACCAGCAGTAAAAAGCATCAATTTTTCTATTTCGCGAGGACTTAAATGCATATTAAATTTTCTCTAACTTATTAAACACATAACAATGTTGCTCTCTCAAAAATCATTGGAGCAACGTAATTGTAGTACTAATTTCATCAATTATGCAAATATCATTTATGATACAAATAAAGAGCAAAGTCACAACTTCTTTGTTTGTAAACTGAATTTTAAAAACACTCAGCCTGTGGCATGATAAAATAGCGGAGTTTAATTTACTCTTTTAAAGTATATTCATGAAAAAAATCTTTAGCTATTCACTTCTGACAATTAGCTTGGCATCATGTGCATTTATGTCACCAACACCGAGCAAAATTACTCAAAATTTACAACAAGTTAACCCAGGTACAACTGTAGCAGTTGTGGCATTAGTACCAATGGAAATCCCCAACCCTACTCAACCTAAAATACTAAATTCAACAGCATTTAGAGTTACTCAGGATGTACATGGTTATCCTAATACAGTAATACTAATTCCACAAAATGCAATAATTACTGGAGTTTATAGCAATGATGGTAAAGTTTGTCAGGTTTCATGGCAAGCAGTGTACCATGACTATCAGGCACTAGAAAAAGATCAAGGCGCGCTGGGTGTTGCAACTATGGTAAATAATACCAGTTGCGATCCAAAATTAGGAATAAGAGCTGGTCAAATAATGACAATGACGTTTAAATAAATTAAGGATAAGTTAAATGGCAATTAAATCAGATAAGTGGATACGTAGAATGGCAGCAGAACATGGCATGATTGAGCCATTTGAAGCGAATCAAGTTAAACTAAATGGTGAACAAAAAATAATTTCCTATGGTACTTCAAGTTATGGCTATGATATTCGTTGTGCTAATGAATTTAAAATTTTCACTAATATCAACAGTACTATAGTTGACCCGAAAAATTTTGATCCCAAAAACTTTGTCGAAATTAATGCTGATTATTGTATTATTCCGCCAAATTCTTTTGCTTTAGCGCGTACTGTAGAGTATTTTAGAATACCACGCAATGTCCTGACCGTGTGTTTAGGTAAATCAACTTATGCACGCTGCGGAATTATTGTTAATGTTACACCATTTGAACCGGAGTGGGAAGGCTATGTAACACTTGAATTTAGTAATACAACTCCACTACCAGCCAAAATTTATGCTAATGAAGGTGTTGCTCAAGTGCTATTTTTTGAATCAGATGAAGAGTGCGAAACTTCATATAAAGACCGTAATGGTAAATATATGGGGCAAGTTGGCGTTACCCTGCCTAAAGCTTAAATCTTACTGCAATTCACGATAAAAGGTGCGGAGTTTATGCAGCTCTGCATCCCAAGTATAATGTTTTAATACTGCCGCGCGACCATTGTGCCCCATTTTCTCTGCTTCATCCTGATTGTTTAATAACCACTGACAAGCTTTAGCAATTGCACTAGCATCACTTGGGCCTACCATCAAGCCGCAGCTATTACCTTCAACAATTGACTGCCATAATGGAAAGTTTGATGCAACAACTGGAATTCCAGCTAACATATACTCAAATAGTTTAATTGGTAATGATTCAAGATAACTTGGCGTTGGCAATAGCGTAACCATACCAACCTTAACCTGTGCTAAAAGTTCACCAATTTGCTGACGATTAATCACACCATGATAATTGACTAATTTCGCACCAGCACTGCCCTTTATTTGCTCAGCAATATTATCACTACTATAACTACCAGCAAGCTCTAGTCTTACACCACTGAGCGCGAGCGAATCCACCAATGGAATAATCCCCCGTGTAGCAGAAATACTCCCAATATAACAAATACTGTCTTGGCGATCATTCCACTCCACATCCTGCTGCATTAATTCTGCCAGAATCGGGAAATTATGAATCGCGATAGTATTTGAGTTATATTGTTTAAAGCGAGCAGCTATAATCTCAGTGGCACAAACCACCCCACTAAATAGCGCTGCCGAATGACGCTCTTTATATGTGACTAATTTGGAAATCAACGGACGTATTACACGCGGAATCCAGTGCTTATTCATAACTTGTTTCGGAACATCTTCGTGCACATCATAAATAACTTTATAGCCAAGTTTAGCTAATTTAACCCCAATCCCTAATAGTTCAGGATCATGGAAATGAACTACTTCGGGCTTGATCTCAAGAACTTTATTCAATACACGCTTAGCACCAATTCTCATCCGCGATAATCGTCCGCCAGTTACACGTCCAACATCATATATCTGAACACCATCTTTTAACTCATCACCCAGTGAATCTGCAACAATTAGGCTTACTTGATGATCAGCAGTTAGCGCTTGACACTCTTTGATAAAGATACGTATATCATAGCGTGGATGAACTGAGGTAATATGACAAACCTGCATTATTTAGCTCACAATTTGGGTTAATAGATTTTGCAATTGTACCAAACGCCCATGAAAAAAATGCCCAGTTTTAACAAAAACACTAACCGGAACATCATGTGTTTCACACCACTCATAAACTGCAGATAAAGGAATTACTTCGTCATCATGTCCATGAATAACTAAAGTTTTATTTTTATCAGGAACTACCACATTGTAGCGCGTCACCGCTGGACCGATTAATACCAATTTCTGATGCTCAACTTGCGCAGCTAAACCTGACGCGACCGCGCAACCAAAGGAAAATCCAGCGATAAATAATGGTAAATCAGGATAACTTTGACGAATGTATTCATGCAACGCTTTGGCATCCTCTATTTCACCGACTCCAAAGTCGTGTTCACCCTCACTCATCCCTACTCCACGTAAATTAGGACAGTAACAGATATAACCTTTAGCATTCATAACTTTGGCAATACTTTGCACAATTTTATTAGTATAAGTCCCACCACCCTTAGGATCTGGATGAATTATAATTGCCACACCACAAGGAGAAGCCTTAGGCATTAGTTCTAAAATATCCAGCTTACCGCATGGCGCATCAATAAATAGTTGTCGCGCATTTTTAGGTATGATTATCGGATTAGTTGTCACGGGCTAGTTCCTCTCTCAATTTCACAATATTTTCTGCAATAACCTCTTTAGGCGCTTGATGCATTAAAAATATTTTAGCAAAAACAATACTTACCGCAAAGACTAAATAATTATCTTCAGGAAAACTAATCAGATGTTGATTGTGAAAATAGGAGATTGCATACAAAGCTAATATATAAGCAAATAAGAACCAAGTTTTAACAAAAGTTAGCAATGCATTTTTGCGCGCAAATATCAGCCAATAACAAACACATACCAATAAAATCAACCACACCAGATGGTATAAATTATCCATGCCAGACCAATAAACAAAGAAACTACAGCTGGCAAAACCCAGGTAACCCAAAAGTCTTGGAAATGGCACTTTAAATTTACGCTCTAATTCAGGAAATTTATCACGTAGAATAATTAATGCCAACGGACCAGATAGACAACTTAATAACACCAATGAAGACAAGAAATTAACCAACTCCGTCCAAGTTGGAAATGGTAATAGGAAGCAAACACCAACTACCATATTGATCCATAACGCAATAACCGGTGCGGAAAATTTATTTACTTTAACTAATAATGATTTAGGGAAAAACTCGCGTCCTAAACCAAACAATATCTTACCCGTTACCGTGGTAAATACGTTAGCGGTTCCTAAAGGTGCAATAATCGCATCTACAAATAAAATCACATAGATATAATGCAAGCCAAATAAGCTCAATAATCCAAGCAATGGAGCAACACCCGTTATCATTGAATATTTTTCACTTGGTAAGCAGAACATAAACATCAGAGATAAAGCACTATACATCACCCAACCAATTATCACTGGCGCAATGATTGACAACGGGATTGCACGACGAGGATTTTCAGCACTATTAGCAATGATCAAACCATTTTGAAAGCCAGAGAATGCAAATGCCAAACCAGAGCTAGTTATCGCCAATAAAATAGGTTCAAAAGCAAGCTTGGGCAAATTATGGTTATTTACAATATGCGATGGATTTCCAAAGATGATAATCATCCCAATCGCAATTGATAAAGGAATAATTATTTTCCAAATACTAACAATCGAATTAGCCTTTGCCACCCTGGTTAAATGTTGAGTATTAAACCAAGTTAAAAATAGCATAACCGCAAAAGCAGCAAATAATCCCATCATTGAGAGAGAAACACCTTTATCGGTTTGCTGCACTAAAGCTGGCACCCAAAACCCAAGGTATTGGATCGCTGACTGAGCCTCCAAGGGTAAATAAACTACATAACTTACCCAACCTAAAACGACAAAGAGAAAACCTAGAGCACGTGAATGAGTTACGCCAATAAAACGCATCACCCCACCAACAATAGGCAAAATACTAGCGACTTCGGCAAATGCCAAACCAATAATCAAACTTAGTAACGCAGTCAAAAACCACGAGATCAGGACTCCGACTCCTGCAGTTTGAAAACCATAATAAGGCGAGAAAAGCCATCCGCTACCAATCATGCCACCAGTAGACAGCAAAATTAATTGCCAAGTTGAGATTTTTTTCATGCGTCTAAATCCTTTTAATCAAGTTTAGGAAGAGGTTTACGTTTTTGATTATAGACCAAGTTATATAGTTTAGTACGATAATCTTGTTCGCTCATAACAGGATAGCTATTATACTTCAGCAGCTCTTCGGAAAGGCTAGCATGTAATGCCGCTAAATTTAAATCACTAAATTTAGCTTTCGTGGCCAAATTTATAATATCAATATCTGCAAATTCATCACAATTAGCTTCCAGATAACTAATTAGATTAAATAACTCTTGTAAATCTAAAGCTAAACTCTGTAAAACATCAAACTCAGGAACCGGAAACTCACGTGCTAATCTAGGATTATATAAAAGTGATTTAATTAGATTTTTAATCACATTTATTTCTATGGGCATACGATTTGAGTGATTTTCATAAGCACTGCCAATTTGTTTTAGCTTACGATTAAAAAACGCAAAACGGCTTCGATTATTTAATATACTTTCAACCACCGATGGTTCAAGATCCACTACTGCCGCCAGCTGTTTTTTCAGAATAACCTGCAGTGCAATCGCCTTTATCTGATCAATATAGGGTTTAACTAAGCTAATTAGGCGCGCTTTACCTTCATCGGTATTGATTTGCACTTCGGCAACTAATTGATTGAGTAAAAAAGCTACCAAGCCAACTGAGCCATCAGTTATTTTTTGTCGAAACCCATCTACCCCATGCTCACGAATGAAACTATCTGGATCATGCTCACTTGGTAAAAACAGAAAATTCACCGCTTTAGCATCAGTAACTAAACCCATTGAACGTTCTAATGCCCGCCAAGCTGCTTTCTTACCAGCGCTATCGCCATCAAACGAGTAACAAATATTATCACATAATCGGAATAAAATCTTGATATGCTCTTCAGTAACCGCAGTACCCATGGTTGCGACAACATTAGTCACACCATATTGGTGCAATGCAATAACATCCATATAGCCTTCAACTACAATCACCTGATTAAGATCACGAATTGACTTTTTGGCTTCAAATAAGCCATATAATTCTTTGGATTTATTAAATAATTCGGTTTCTGGCGAATTGAGATATTTAGGTTCACCCTGCCCGATTATTCGCCCACCAAAGCCGATAATTTCGCCTTTGACATTCTTAATCGGGAACATAATCCGTTCACGAAAACGATCATAGCGTTTACCATTTTCATTCTCAATTACCAGACCACCATCCAGTAAAAGTTTGTTTTTGGCATAATCATTGAAATTAGCAGCGAGATTCTGAAAATTATTTAATGCAAAACCAAGATCAAATTGATTGATAATTGCCGTAGTTAATCCACGATGTTGTAAATAATGCAAAGCATAGCTTGAACCGGCCAAAGTTTTACGATAAAAATTCATCGCACTAAGCATAGTTTGGTTAATGTCTAATTTATGCTGTTTGTGTTGCTGAATCTGTTCTTTGCTAAATTTTTCCTGATTAGCTTCGGGAATATGCACACCATACTGATCTGCTAACGATTTTACGGCAGAGACAAAATCCAAACCTAGATACTTCATGACAAAGCTAATTGAATTGCCTGATTCGCCACAACCAAAGCAATGATACATCTGTTTAAGTGGACTAATTGAAAACGAAGCTGATTTTTCATTATGAAAAGGACAGCAGGCAAAATAATTTTGCCCCGAGCGTTTGAGCTTAAGATGCTTACCAAGCACATCGACTATATCAGCACGTTCAACTACTTCATCAATAATATTTTGCGGAATTTGCATCGTTATTGTGCCATAATCTGTTTAATTTCACTGGGTGTCAGATCACGCCACGCACCACTGTCCAAACCATAGTCATTAACGCAATGAATCCGAATCCGTTTCAAATCAATCACCCGATAATCACAAACTTCTGCCATCCGGCGTAGCTGACGATTGACGCCTTCAGTTAGAGTTATTTTATAGACACTATCACCGATTTGTTTTACTTTAGCAGGACGCAATTGCTTATCATCCAGTACAATGCTCCCATTTGCTTGGCGTGCAAGGTATTCCTTAGTAACTGGCTTATTTACTCGCACAATATATTCTTTTTCTTTAGCAAATTCTGCGCCAAACACTTTATAGACAAATTTACCGTCATTGGATAAAATCACCAAACCATGACTTTCTTTGTCTAAGCGACCAGCATATGTTAAATCTTTAATTTGTGGCAAAAGCTCAAAAATTGGTTTACCATCAACGCGGCTTTTGCTACAAACATAGCCTTTGGGTTTATTAAGCAGAATATAGCGAAACTGAGCTTTTTCTTCTGCGACACCTGAGAGTACTTCCACTTTATCTGTTGCAGGGTCTAATTTAAAACCAAGCTCGGTAACTACTTGTCCATTGACTTTAATATATCCTTTGGCAATGAATTCATCAGCCTTGCGCCGTGAACAGATATTTAAATCTTTGAGGTGTTTATTTAATCGTACTAATTCCATAATTTTATTTCCCGCGCATAAACATGCCATCCAAATCATGCATGGTTAGTTTAAACCAAGTCGGACGCCCATGATTGCAATAATTAGAGCGCTCAGTTTGCTCCATTTCACGTAGCAGTGCATCCATCTCCGCAATCGACAATTGGTGATTTGCCCGTACCGCACAATGACATGCCATTGTCGATAAGATTTCTTCCTGATGCTGCAGTATTACATTGCTACTACCAAAATTAGCTAAATCCTGCAAAACGTCGCGCACCAGCTGTTCGGTTTGTTCACCATCAAGTAATAATGGAATCGCGCGTATCGCTAGCTGCTGTTCACCGATCACATCTAATTCAAAGCCGAGTAAACTAAGCTCATCGCGATGTTTATGTAACGCTTCAATCAAAATCGGATTAACATTCAAAGCCAATGGCATCAAAAGTTGCTGAGCGGCAATCGCATTAGTTCCTAATTGTCGTTTTAGCTTTTCTAAGATAATTCGCTCATGAGCAGCGTGCATATCAACTACGATCATTCCATCACGGGTTTGTGACAAGATATAAATTCCCTGTAATTGAGCAATCGCATGTCCAAGCGGTGGGAGAGTTGTATTGCTAGTACCACTTAACTCATCACCATCTTCAACAAATAAATCACTGTTAGAAGTTTTATTCATTCCACCAAGCGAACTACCGAGCCACTCCCGAACTAAATCAGAGTTATTTTCTAACGGACGTTGATAAGGTTGTGAGCTTTTATAATTTTGCGTTGAAGATGGATAATCATTTCGCTGCCAACTGCCAACTTGCTTATCATAAGTAGAGCCATTACCCGCAGGATAAGGCGTTGCAGTATAGTTATCAGAATCATGATTGCGACCAGTAAAACTATCCTCGGCAAGCGTTGAACTCAGTGTTAATGCCAGTGCTTTTTTTAAGGAGCGACTAATAAAGCTATGGATCGCGCCAGAATCCTTAAAGCGTACTTCACTTTTACTTGGGTGAACATTCACATCGATATCCGCTGGATTAATCGTTAAAAATAGTACATAATTTGGGTTATGCTCATGATGTAAGACGCCACTGAATCCCTGCTTAATCGCACTTTGAATAACTTTATCTCTGACATAACGCCCATTGACAAAGAATATTTGGAGATTTTTGTTTTGCTCTAAATAAGCAGGATGATAAACATAACCAGATAACGTTAAATCTTCACCGGCTATTTCAGCAATCGTGAAATATTTTTGGGCATAGCTACTGCCATAAAGATCAACTGTGCGCCCGAGTAAATCGCTATTGCTTAGGTTATAAATTTCTTTATCGTTGTGACTTAATTTAAACACGATCTCAGGATGGGAAAGACTTAAACGCTCAAAAACAGTTTTACAATGCTGATACTCAGTAGTTTCACTTTTGAGGAATTTTTTACGCGCTGGAATATTATGATATAAATCCTTAACTTCAACTACGGTACCATGATTTAAGGCTGCAGGTTTAACCGCTTGCACATCACCAAAAATATTACTAATTTGATAACCCGTGCTACCCGCTTCACGACTGGAGAGATTAAACCATGAAACCGAAGCAATTGAAGCCAAGCCTTCACCACGAAAGCCTAGCGTTTGAATTGCATACAGATCATCTTCACTATTTAGCTTGCTGGTTGCGTGGCGCTCAATTGCCAGAGTTAAATCATCAGCCGCAATACCACTACCATTATCCGTGACTTTAATTAATTTAATTCCGCCCTGCTCCAGCTCTACGTTAATCGTAGTCGCCCCAGCATCAATACTATTTTCCAAGATCTCTTTTAATGCTGATGCAGGACGCTCAACCACTTCCCCAGCACATATCCGATTAACTAAATTATCTTCAAGCTTATGAATCCGTTGCGTCATTATCTATTTACCTGTTTTAAATTTTGCATCCCAAATCATTTTTAGCGCCGGTAGTACTGAAATAACCATAACTGTCATAATAATCAATGACATATGCTCTTTAATTACTGGAATATTCCCAAATAGAAATCCACCGCATAAAAATATAATCACCCACAATAACGAAGCAATTAAGCTAAAACTTACAAATTTACGATAAGTCATATGCCCCAAGCCTGCCACAAATGGCGCAAAGGTACGCACTAGTGGGATAAAACGCGCAATGATAATTGCTTTAGAACCATGACGCTCATAAAATTCGTGAGTTTTCGCCAAAATATCGCGACGAAATATTTTAGAGTTTGGATTGGAGAATAATTTATCACCAACAAATTTACCAAAGATAAAGTTGGTGTTATCGCCCAAAAAAGCAGCCAAAATCAATATTACAATCAAAACTCCAATATGTAACTGTCCTGCTCCAGCAAAAGCTCCTGCGACAAAGAGCAATGAATCGCCTGGTAAAAATGGTGTAACCACTAAACCAGTTTCACAAAAAATCACCAGAAAAAATAAAATATAGAAGTAGCTATGATAATTTTCTAAAACTACGCCGATATATTTATCCAAATGAAGAATAATATTAATTATATCCATCATAATAAGTGCCTTTATATTAAAATTTTAGGGCGTAAAAACGCCCTGTCACAATAAAAACTAACAACATGTATCTATAATAATTATAACATGTTTTTACAAAACTAAAAATTATTGCTACATAAATTTCGCAGTAATGTCTGTAGAAGATTCATTACCAATTTTATCAAAATGGTTAGCTAAAAATTCCGTTGCTAGTTGTTTTCCACTATCAAATAAATATTTTAAATATTCTGGATCTGTATTTAACTTACTTGAAACTCCCAGCTCCTGAACTATTGGCTCTGCTTCAATAGTATGTACAAAAACTCGCTTATGCTTTTGCTTGTCTAATTCACCATTATCAATCAAATCTGTAACAAATTTTACCGCACGTAATTCACGCATAAGGCTAGAATTAAATGACAAAGTATTAATTCGATCTAAAATTTCACGGGCATTTTTGGGCATATGATCAATATTAACTGGGTTAATCTGAACAATCAATATATCCGGAGATTTAGTTTCATTAATTAGTGGAAATAGTGGTGGATTACCAATATAACCGCCATCCCAATAATGTTGTCCTTCAATCTCAACTGCTTGAAATAAGAAAGGAAGACACGCTGAAGCTAAAACTGCATCAATTGAAACATCTTTATTTGAAAACACTCGCAATCTACCATTGCCAACATTAGTCGCCGCAATAAACAATTTACACGCAAGTGACTCATGTAATTTATCGAAATCAATTGTTTGTGCCAAAACATCCCGTAAAGGATTAATATTCATTGGATTTAACTCATACGGAGAAAATATCTTCGAAATAAAATCATAAAATAAATAATTTGGAGAAAAATCCATATT
>SSGY01000052.1 GCA_008017145.1 Neisseriales bacterium | reverse complement strand
TTTTAGCCCAGTTAAATTTATCTGCTAATTGAACCAAACTATGCTTCATATCCAACAAATGGATTAATTGAATCTTTAATAATTCTGGTTGGAATTTATCTTCTATTTTACGTGGTTTCATGCTTTTTTGCTCACTGATATTGCAAGGTTTAAAGCATTATTTTACCATTTCTTGCAATATTTAGCTTATGAAAATAGCATATTATTAAATTAAATCAGATTGATAGATGATTTTTAGCATCAACTATTTAATATCACAGTTGTATTAGCTCCAACTGATGCATTAAAAGTCAGTGGGTTTGGGTTGGCAGTCATTTGCAATAATGCTTCATTTTTACCATTATACCAGACAATAGTAGAGACAAGTGAACTTGCGCTGCCACCTGTGTAGTTAACAGTTATATTACCGTTTCCACTTGATTGCGGTACACTAAATACTATGCTGCAACCTGCGGTAGACTCCAAGTTTGAACTACAATCACCTCCAGTTCGAGTAACACCTGCAGGAAAAGATATTACTCCTATATTCGCCGCCTGATTACCTGCATTAGTTATGTATAACGTTCCAGTTGGATTAGCAATATTAGTATCAATGATTGGTACATTACCAGAGGTTAAAATAGCTCCTGAAGTTGATGGCGTTACTCCTACGTTTGACGTTGAAGTATAGTTATTACCGTCTGATGAAGATATTGCCGTAAGAGTAGCATTATAGCCGCCATCATTATTGATTGCTAGGTTAGTTTTAGCTGTTGTAGAGGCTGCATTATTTAATAAGTTTGTTGGCGCGCTTACCTCTAAAGCTGACACATAATTTGATTGAAGTTGTTTACCACTGATATTACCTTGGATTATCTGTACACCACTTTTATTCGAGGTGATACTATTCACTGTGTAAACTTTATTAAGTCCACTACCATAGATGTATACTGTACCATACGCCATATCATTGCCAGATCCACTAAGTGATACTCCAGAAGAAAATAGCGCTCCTTTTGCTATATTATCATCTATACGACTAAAGCTTAATGTTTGATTGAATTGAAGTGCTTGATTGTTATAACTATAATTTGCAGTAATTAATGCCGACCCTTGCGCTGTAGTTTTGCTTATAGTTGGCGTTGTGAAGGTTAAAGGGCAGGATTGACCTGCTGGTATCGTCGCACACGTTCCTGTGCTATTGTTATCTAGAAAGTTTCCCTCACCAGTATTTAATTTTGCACTGTACTTGATTTCTTTTATGGTTTGTTGTGTGTTGTTGTGCACGTATATTATGCTTGTTGTTGTGTTATCTCCAATCACAGGTACAACTCCAGCGCTATCAATGGTTAATGGATTATTTACTGCAAAAGGTTGAGGCGAATTTCCATCACTGGAACAAGTACTACTGCTGCAGGCAAGCAAACCTGAAATTGCCATTATTATAAAGGACTTTTTTAGATTTATTAAAGTGAATTTAAACTTCATTTTTATACCTTTGGTGCTGGAATTTTAAAAAACAGATGTTCTATTTAATCGTTTATTCATAAACAAAGCTGCATTATCAGATTATTGACGATTTGCGCTGCGATACAGTAGTATATTATACCTTTCACCGCTGCTTTTATCATTACAATTAAGTGAAAAAATATCGTAGATGCTTATCTTAATTCGAGTAATGAGACTTTAATATTTTCTTGAGCTATAGTATTTATATTCCTACGCTTGGCTTTTAAAGAATAGTCATACTAATTCGCTATAATGATCGTTTGATGTAGCTAATTGACTCATTGTTGTGCTAATTTATTTTAGATTTGGCGGTTATTATGAGTTTTTATGTGGTTTAATATCTGACTATAATTTTTTATTGTAAGCTAATTTTATATAAGAATACAATCACCAAAATTGGTGATTGTATTCTTAGAGACGATTTTGTAAAATCACGTCTGTAAATATTTCTAACTTAGCTATTTTAATTTAAAAACAGGAATTATCATTATGTTACAGACTATCGTGAAAATATTTGAAGCTTATATTGAACTTGTAATACAAGCAAGTGAAATGGAAAGTCAGTCTTGGATTATGTCAAAAAGATAGATTCGGGATAATAAAAAAGTGAGAGTATGATACTCTCACTTTTTTATTTGCTAGCAAAAGCTTGCTGTACTGCGTTGATATCGGCAGGAACTTCAACTACTTGAGCTGGTTTTGCCAAAATAGCTTGTAATTGCTCAGCAACAGGAAGAGTCGTACCGGTAATTGGCTCAATGATGGTTTCAAATTTACATGGATCTGCGGTTGCGGCAATTATCCACGGTGCAGCGCTTAATTCTTTACGGGCAAAATAGCCAGTTGCGGTGTGTGGACACACTACGTAATTAAATTGCTGATTTACTTCTTTGATGATTTGACGAATTTGCTCATCATTCACGCTAAAAGCGGTTACATTCGCTTTGAAACTATCCAAAGTATTATATAAATGACTTAGGCGCTCAAAATTACTTGGATTACCAACATCCATCGCATTGGCAATAGTTGCGACACTAGCTTTAGGTTCAAATTTACCATTGCTGATATAATCAGAAATAACGCGGTTAGCATTGGTTGCCAACACGATTTCACGAATAGGGAAACCCATCGCTTTAGCCCAGTATGCAGCAGTCGAATTACCAACATTACCAGTTGGAATTACATAACCAGCTTGCTCTTTGTTAGTCAGATAAAACTGCCAGCTAGTATAAGCATAGTAAGTTAATTGTGGCAATAGACGTGCGATGTTGATACTGTTAGCGCTACTTAAATGCGCCTGAGATGTCCACCATTCGTCGCTAAATGCTTGCTTAACGATTTTTTGGCAATCATCAAATGTACCTTCAACGGCTAATGCGCAAATATTGTCGCCCCAACAAGTGATTTGTTGTTCTTGACGTTTGGAGATTTGTCCTTTAGGGAACATTACAACTACATCAACGTTAGGCTTTTGATGAAAGGCACTAGCTACTGCTGAACCAGTATCACCAGAAGTTGCAACCACAATCGTAGTTTTACGATTTTTTGATAAGCGGCTCATACACTCAGCTAAAAAGCGCGCACCAAAATCTTTAAATGACAGAGTTGGACCATGAAATAATTCCATGATTGAAGTATTGTTATTTAGTGGACGAACTACCAATGGGAAATTAAAGGCATTTTTGCAAATGTCTGCTAATTGCGATTCAAGCTCATCACCTTTGAAATAATCTGCCAAAATTGTGGCAGCGAATTGTGGGTAGCTAAGTTTAGGATCGAGCTTTGCCCAGTCGATTTGTGGGAATTGTTGAGGGACAAATAAACCACCATCTTCAGCCAATCCTTGCAAAATCGCTTGACTAACTGTTTTGGTATTGTTTTTATCGCGAGTACTATAAAATAACATATTATTATATTCCTATTTTTAGTATAAATTTAATTCAAAATCAAAGCGTATAAGCGCCATTAGGATTGATCGGGGAAATCCAATGATCAGCGTTAACCTGATGTTGCTTAAATGCGGTAAGCATAGCTTGTGCAACTGATTCGGCACCAGTTTTGCTTTCACAGAAAGCTAGTAAGCTTGGACCAGAACCGGATAAAGTAGCACTAATCGCACCAGCATCAATTGCTGCTTGCTTAACATCATAATAGCCCGTTACTAAAGCTGCGCGCTGTGGTTCAATGATTAAATCTTGCATTGAACGGCGTAGTAACTCAACATCTTTTTGATAAAAAGCACAGATTGCTGCTGCGAGAGCTGCAGATTGCTCAATGTATTTTTTTAGCGCAACGGTTGGACTCAAGATACCACGCGCACTTTTGGTTTCAACTTGCAAATGTGGATGAACAATTACGCAATACAGCTCAGGGTAGGGTAGATTAATAACCTCCATTGGATCAATACTGCGAATGAGCGTGATTCCACCAAAAACACACGGTGCAACATTATCTGCATGACGTCCACCAGACGCAATCTCTTCGCCATAAAGCGCAAACTCAACTAAACGCTCTTTGCTAATTGGGGAGCTTAGGAATCCATTTAACGCAACTACTGCAGCAACGGCTGAAGCAGCAGAGCCGCCCATGCCAGAACCCATTGCAATACCTTTGTCAATTTGTAATGAAAATCCGGTGGTGATGCCCAAATCTTCACACATTTTTTGCACGGCAAATGAAGCCGTGTTTTTAGTCGGCTCTAAAGGTAAACCAGTTACAGAGTTAATTTTTTCAATAACAATTTGATTATCATCGCGCTTAGTTAGAGTTACTGTATCACCTACAGCATCCAACGCTAAACCGAGAATATCAAAGCCAACGCCCAGATTGGCACTGGTTGCTGGCGCAAAAGCACTTACGCGGTTAACATCTGCTTTTAATAAACTCATAATGTTTTCCCGCTTAGTATAAGTACGAAGTTAAACGTAATAAATCAGCGAAGATACCTGCAGCAGTAACTGCAGCACCCGCACCAGGCCCTTGAATAATCATTGGGCGAGTTGCATCATAGCGTTTAGTTTGGAAAATGATGATATTGTCAGTACCATTTAAGCGAGCTAATGGATGGCTTTGTGCTACGGATTGAATCGCAACACTTACTGTACCATCAGCATGGATTTTACCTGCATAGGTTAATTTTTCACCTTTAGCTGCAGCTTCATTTGCCATACCCATAATTCGGTCGTCAAATTGTGGTAAGCGCGTCATAAATTCTTCGATAGAGCAATTGCGTAATTCTTCAGGAACTAAGTTAGTTACGCTAATATCACTTAATGAAACATTGTAGCCAATTTCACGCGATAAGCAAACTAGTTTACGGGCAACATCTTGTCCAGATAAATCTTCACGTGGGTCTGGCTCAGTATAGCCTAATTCTTTAGCATCTTTAACGATATCAGAGAAAATGCGTCCTTTGCCTAATTCATTGAAAATAAAGCTAAGTGTACCTGATACCACACCTTCAATCGTGATAATTTCATCACCAGTTTTAATCAAATCTTGTAGCGTATTGATGACTGGTAAGCCTGCGCAAACCGTAGCTTCGTATAGATAATGATTACCATTTTTACGTGCGGTTGCTTTGATTTGATTATGATATTCAATATCGCCAGCATTGGCATGTTTATTTGGTGTAATTACATTAAAACCTTGGTTAAAGAAGCTTAGGTATTGTTTAGATAAAGCCGTGCTTGCTGTACAGTCAATAATAACAGCATGCGGAACGTCACCACTTTGTAAATGAGCGGTAAAGGTATCCATATCTGGCTCAATTGAGTGATTAGCAAAATTATCACGCCAGTTACCTGATAGTGCATCATCACTAAGTAACATTTGTTTGCTGTTCATGATTCCACGTACACAGATATCTACATGGTATTTAGCTTTAATTGCAGCGCGTGCTTCTTCGACTTGATCTAGGAAAGTAGAACCGATTCCACCCGGACCAATTAGACCAACAGAAATTACCTGATCTGATAGATAGAAACCAGAGTGTGCCGCTTGTAGAGCTTTATTAATATCTTTACTATTGATTACTGCGGAGATATTACGCTCTGAAGCACCTTGGGCAATCGCACGGATATTAATATTGGCTTTAGCTAAAGTTTCAAAGAATTTACCTGCAACCCCTGGACTACCAACCATACCGTCACCGACTGCCGCTAGAATAGCACAGCCTGTATCAGCAGTTACTTTATTGATTTGTCCATTTTCAATTTCAAATTTGAGATTGGTGTTTAGGGCGTTAATTGCAGCATTAACTGATTTATTAGCAATCGCAAGGCATAGTGAATGCTCCGAGCTAGCTTGAGAAATCAAGATTACCGATACTTCACATTGACGCATAATTTCAAAAATGCGTGCAGC
>SSGY01000120.1 GCA_008017145.1 Neisseriales bacterium | reverse complement strand
TAAAATCAAATCTTGAGATTGTTAGCGCCGCGGTTAAAAATAATGGCAGCGCCCTAGTTTTTGCTAATGATCAATTAAAATCGTCTCCAGCCGTAGTGCTAGTCGCAGTCGCACAAAATGGTGGCGCACTTAAATTTGCTGCAGATAATTTACGCAGTGATTATGAGCTGGTTTTAGCGGCAGTCAAACTCAAAGGGCGCGCGCTAGAGTTTGCTACTGAAGAACTTCGTGCAGATAAAAACATTGTTCTTGCTGCAGTTGGTGAAAACGATTGGGCTTTTGCTTATGCCAGCGATGAATTACGCGCTAATAAAGATTTTGCCATGCAGGTAGTTGCGCTAAAAGGACGAGCTTTGGAATACGTGAGCCAAGAGCTGAAAGCTGACCCAGAATTAGTACTTGCGGCAGCGATTGAATATGAATGGGCGTTAGATCATGCTGATTCGACGCTAGTATCAAACCGGACGTTTATTTTAGCAGCAGTAAAGCTACATGGACTAGCACTTGAATATGCTAGTGAGAATCTTCGCGCGGATCGTGAAATTGTTTTAACTGCTATAGAAGTAAATCCAGAAGCATTAGTCTATGCTAGCTCAGATTTACGCGCTGAATTTGCTAAAAACCTAGCAATTAAACTGGATAAATAAATTACGCTAATATAGACAACTTAGTCACAAATACTACAAAATGGGTGAAAAATCATTCGGTTTTCAGAGTAAAATAGCGGATGAAACACTTATTTAATCTCTAGAGATAATTAAACCCATAATATGCATGATAAAAATTATATAACTGTAGCTGGTTATGCGATTCTACGTGAAGAATTGCACAATTTAGTAACTAAAGAACGTCCGCATTATGTACATTTAGTAAACTGGGCGGCAAGTAACGGTGATCGCTCAGAAAATGCTGATTACCAATATGGCAAAAAGAAGTTGCGCGAGATTGACAAACGTATTCACCAGTTAACTAAAAAAATTGAGCATGCCGAGGTTGTAGATCCACGCGTCCACGATGGTAAAGAAACTGTGTTTTTTGGCGCGACGGTAACGATTTTACGTAATCAAACTCAAGAACAAACCGTTACTATAATTGGACAGGATGAAATTGATCCCAGCACCAATAAAATCAGCTGGACTTCACCGCTGGCTAAAATACTTTTACGCAAAAACCTCGGTGACACGTTTATGTTTACATCCCCACAAGGGCGTGATGAAATTGAAATTATAGAAATCAGCTATGACACCTAAAAACAAAGTTATTACTATCATCGGTGGTAAAGGTCAAATGGGCGAATTATTTTGCCGCTTATTTGAATCACTTGGACACACCACGCATAAAATCGGTTCACGAGACTGGGATGATGCTAAGCAATATATTGCCAAATCCGATTTAGTTATCGTAAGCGTACCGATCAATCGTACCAGCGCTATTATTAAACAAGTTGCAGCACTAATGCCACCAGAGGCAATTTTAGCTGATTTTACCAGCATAAAAGTTGATCCGTTACTGGCAATGCTAAAATATCATTCTGGAGCGGTGATTGGACTTCATCCGATGTTTGGTCCTACCATTACCAGTACACAGTCGCAAGTTGTAGTATGTTGTGAGGGACGCTATGCTGAACAATCACAATGGCTATTGGATGATCTAGCACAGTTGGGTTTCACACTCAAACAAATGACTGCATCGGAACACGATCAAGCAATGTCATTTATTCAGGGGGTGGAACATTTTATTACGTTTAGTCTGGGTACATTCTTGCACCATAAAAATCAGCACCCAGAAAAACTACTCGAAATTGCCAGTCCGATTTATTTAGCCAAACTACTTCTGATGGGACGAATTTTTGATCAAGACCCCAAATTATATGCTGATATAATTATGGCAAATCCAACCCGAATTGCGCTGATTGCTGAATTTGCCGAATGGCTGCAAAGCTGGGTGCATAAACTACAAGCCGATGATAAAACTGCTTTTATTGAAGAATTTAGTCGTGCCACCAAATGGATGGGTGATTTTACTAAATATTCACAAAATATTAGTGATGATTTTTTGAACATTGATTTAAAGAAGTAAAAAAACATGAAGAAACCTAGCAAGTACTTACTAATATTAGCAACAACAGCTATAACAAGCCAGCAACTATTTGCGCTTACTAACTCTGGAATGAATGTTACATTACCCCAAACAGCCCCAGCGCCTTCAACAGGAGTTTATTATAACTCTAATGGTAAATACGCTGGCACAACTCAATCAGTGAATGGCAGCACTAGTTATTACAATAATGGACACTATCAAGGGCAAGCGCCCAATGGTAGTAATGAATATTATAACCAGCAGAACACCCCTGAAATAGTTAATAGTTCGGATGGGGGCATTGACAAAAATTATTAATGCTAATCACGGTTTATTGCCGTAATAACGGGCAATCAACAAGCATCAATTATGTCGTTATCCAAAACAATAATAGATGCTCGGCAAAGACTTTGTGGTATATATTTATGATAACCGAGCTTAATCGCACGATCTATTAACTCTCCAGTATCCGCATCAAAGATTTCAAATTTGGGGCAAATTGACTCTACGGTAATCTTTGCCAAGTTACCGCGACTGATGTTTAAAACATCCGCAGCCTGCCTTTGACTTAGTCCACGTACCAATAAAAAAAGAATCTCGTGTTGACGAGGAGTAAGCTTTATCGGTAAATCATATGCTTTAATCGTTACCGATTCCAGATCTTTTTCTTGCAGAATAGTCAAATATTCAGTTATACCAAACAAATTGCAATATGAAGAATACGTTTGTAAAGCAACTAATTCACCGCTATCATGAAAAATTGGGATGTAAGACACCAAACGTGAACTAAATATATTTCCACGCGGAATTAGACTTATAAAACTAACCGGGACTTTACGGCTAACTACTATCTGTTGCAATTTAATCATTTTTTCACAGGCGGCGCGAATTGCTTCGATATTAACCTGATCACTAAAACCTGTCAAGATAGCTATATTTTCATCAGTAACATTACTGAGATGAAATGATTTATTTAACACCGTCAAAATATTTTCAATGCCAAACTGTCTTCTGGTTTCATCGGACACGACCAATAAACTACCATCCAAATCAAATAGTGCCGAACAGTTTGAGTTCTGCGTAAGCTGAAATTTTTTTATTAAAACGTTGTGGACGTAGTCATACTTTTCTCGTTCTGAGAGAGCCATGTGTATAACCTTTAGAACTTAGCGATGGTTTCGCCGATTAATTTTAAACGTGTAGATCTAGCACGATCTGCAGTTTCAATTACTTCCTCGTAACCAAGCTGCTGATCCATTGTTGATTTTGCCAAATTACGTTTTTGAATAAATTCTTTGGCTTGTTGTATCTCATTAGTATAATGCATTTGATTCTTTAATTGCTAGGTTTAGTATAAACCATATTTTACTTAATTGCCACAAACAACGTCAATGTTTTCCAGAGTATATTTCATAAATGCCAATACCTGTTTTATACACCCCATACCATTTTGGAAGGTTAATAAGCCTGCTCTAGTTTGCTACAATCCTGTTATTGGTAAAATCGATATATACTAGCATAAAATCATGCATTCCACAATAGCCATTTTTGACTATTGTAAAGATGTTTTTGTAATGCGACAATATCGCGCGCAAGCAATCTGAGATATTACAAACTATTTGATTTTTAAGATTATAATTAAAACCAAAATCTAACAGCTAAAATCATACATTATATTTTTGTATAACAGTTATACAAAAATATAACAGTTAATGGCTATGGATAAGGAGTAAAATCGCGGTATAAGTAATATCAGAAATTTGTATTACAAATTGTAGAGAGGGAAAATCTAATATGAAAATGTATAAATTAAATAAACGTCACCTCAGTACGTTAATAGCAGCAACTTCGCTGCTTAGCGCCTGTGGAGGTGGAAGTAATAGTGGTAGCGGACAAAATGCCACTGGACCAACCATTCAAGCAACAACACCAGCAGTACGAGCTTTATTTTCTACTCAACTGTGTCTATCAGGCAGCCTGAGTGCACCAACAAATAGTGGCTGGTACTTGGGTGGAGCTACTATTAGTATTACGAATAGTTGTGACACTGCTATTGATCTGGCAGATACTTCATTGTCATTTACATCTATTGATAATAGTGGCGGGTTTGCTTCATGGAGCGATGCAGGTGTTTATGTCAATGATGCTAACTATAAAATCAGCTTTACTCAGGGAAGTGGAAATACCGAGATTGGGACTATTACTGCAGATAAAGCTTGGACAGGCAAAAACGATAATGGAGCAATTTATCCACATAGCTCAATCGTATTTGGTGGTACAGGAATTAATACTACAAATGGTGGAAGTTACCAACTAAATCTTGCTAACAATACGCTAGCAATCAACGGTTCTGCACCAGTTGCACAAACCGGAACAATGACGGTATCTGTTAATACTAAAAATGCTGGCTGTACCAAGGATATTTGTAGCAAAATTACAGTTGCAGTAAATGATGTTAATGGTAAAACAGTAGCAACGGTAGCAGTTCCTACAACTAGCATTGGCGCAACCTATATTCAAACAATTGAAAGTTTAAATGTAGGTAGTTATACTTTATCAGCATCAGCAGTGAGCAATAATACAATTACTTACACACCAAGTGTTACTCCAGCAGTTGCAGCAAATACTGATACGCCAGTAACGGTTACCTATCAACAACCTCCAAAAGCAGGTTATGCAGCAATTACTTTACCAAATGTGTATAGCAGTTACAAAGGTAATGTCGTAGTAAAATTACTTAATACAAAAGAGTCAAATGCGGTAGTTAGTGCATATTCAATGACACAAGGTCAAACCCTCACAACTGAAGCCTTACCAATTAGTGACACTAAACATCAATATGCAGTTCAGGTGCAAGGTATTGCAGATCCGGCTGCTGGTAAATTCTATGTTGAAAGTGGCTTACCGATCATAAAGATTACCAACAATGCAACTACTGCAATTACTGTTCCATTCAAAACATCGACCGTAACTAAACGCACGGTTAGTTTTGCACTTAGTGGACTTAACAATAGTACAGCTGGGATTAATTTCCAAGATTCAGCGCAAAAATATGCCTATCTAAGCTATAGCGGTTTAACCAATTCTACAACAAAATATTATTTTGAAAATAATACGACCTTGGGTTATTCAGTTAAAGCTGCAACTGGTAACTATAAAGTTAACCCGATTGAAAGTAGTAATAATTTAATTACAGCTAATAAAACCATTGCCGTTGGATTTGAATCTGCAGCCTTACCGACACCATCCAACTCAACAGTAGCTGGTTGGCCTGAATACTTGGCAATGGGTGCAGTTGGTGGACCAAATACCGACCCAGTAGCACAAGTAAATAGCGGTGGTGATGATTCGTTTGGTGGCAAACCTGTCGATGCAGTATTTAAATACGCTGGCGTTAATGGAAATGGTGACCCTGGGGTTATTGATCCGCCAATGAATGCGATTCGCATGGCAACTGATTTGACAGAAGTGGCTAAAGTCAACGACCGTGCTAGTCGTGTTGTAATTGTTGAGTACACAGGCGAGATGAGTGGTGGTGAAAACTTTGCTGATTTTACTAACAATAATGTGCCAAATCCGAATAAGCAAAATTCAACTTATATCATGGCACGTCATTTTGCCAGTCTAGCAGCAGATGCTCAAGCCTTGGTTGATAAACCAGTGATTAAGGATGGTAAAAAATATTATGGTTCAATGATCCTCAATCCTGACTTGCTAGGTGCAATGGAGCAAAACGGCTATATTGACTCTGTTAATGCACAATTACCAGCTAATGCTGTAAATACCGCAGTTGACCAAGCTTTGTGTTTATTAACTAATTCGCGTAGTTATACCAACACAGCAACGCCAAATGGTGATGGTAGTTATGTGTATAAAGGTAAAACTTATACTGGTACGCCGTATCAAATTCTAAGTTCTATGTTAAGCGATGGCTATCCAGCATGGTCAATCAGTAATAGCGGAGACGCTTACTGGGGTACAAGTATTGATAATAAAGACTCTCAAATCGCTAAATGGTTTGATGCCTGTGTAGCAAACCCTAGTTACGATAAGACTAAATATATTCGCCCTAATTTCCCTGCTGGATTTGATGGTTGGGTACAAGCGAATAACTGGTTAATCAGAACTTTTGCTGCTAAATCAAGTGGTGTAACATTTGCTTGGCAAACTAATATGTGGGCAGTTAACTCAGGTTTCTGGTTGCATAACGAACTAAGCGCTAGCGATATCGCAGCACAATACTCAACTAAAGTTAGCAACTGGTTAAAAACTTATGCACCAAGTAGTATCATGAATGTTGGCAGTGAACTAGCACCAGATTATTTCGTCTTTGATCGTTATGAGATGGATGATAGTGCAGCACCTGGCTCAGCTACATTATACAGCGCACGCTCATGGGATAATTACCTGATTGCAGTTGGGCAAGTTAGCAAGGCATTTAACAATATCCCTGTAATGCTGTGGCAAATTCCAGGTTCACACTTACCATATGTGGGTGAGGTAGCTCCAGAATTATTTGGTGGTAATGCGGGTAGTTATATCTTTAGTACTGCACCAGTATATTTCTTTGGTGATAGCAACCTGAAATCAGATTTAAGTAATTTGATTATGGGTGACAGTGCTGGTACTACTAATACTGCCGTTGGTAGTTATATCGTACAGAGTAATTATAATTGCACAATCAGTAACTGTAATTATCAACAATACTTGAAATTTTATGGTGGTAAGACTAATAACTATGACTGGTCACGTGATAATGGTAAATTAGCTCTGGCTGCATCAAATGGAGTGTTCGCGATCCTTTGGGGTGGTGGAAATACAACTAATGTTATCAAAAACTTTAGTAATCCAGATGATCATGGCTGGTTGGCAAATAAGATTAAAACTTATTACCAAAATCCACAAAAATTAAAAAATTAAAATAATGTTTGATTTAAAAAAGGTCGCTAACGCGACCTTTTTTATTATAAACTTGTAATTATTGTGGGATACTTAAATTCGCAATCGCTGAAGCAGTCAATTGATTATAAGCAGGACTTTGTGGAATCCCTTTCACATTACTAAACGCTTTATCCAAATGCTTTAAAATCGTAGGTTGATTACAAATTTCAATATCACTCAAATTATTAATTAACTGCGTATAAATTTTGTCATCTAAGGCATTAATTTGCTTACGTAATGAATCAATTCCCGGTGTCACTTCTGGGTCAGGTTGGTTATCTGTGTTGGCATTCCAGCGCGCAATCCAATAATCTTGAATAAACTTCGCCTGATCCATCTGAACTTGCGCAAAAACCATTAAATCTCCGCTATCAATCTTATTTTTCTTGGCAATATCTTGGGTATTTTGCAATACTTTTAATTCACGCGGAGCATCATAAACGGTTTGTTTATTAATAAATTTATATGCCGCAACACCTTCCATCAGTGCACTTCGCGCAGCCATAGTAGCAAATAAATCATCAAGTTTTTTAGTGTTGCATTCTCCCGCAAATACGTTTTGACTGAATGCAACACAGCACAAAGAGCCAATAAGTAATTTATTTAATTTTGAGGTTACAAGCATATTATTTCCCTATAAAATATAAAATAATCAATATGATAATACGTTAATTCAATTTTAGATAAATTAATTATACCACTAAAAATGATGTAATGATTGTAGTAACACCCTTCTATATCATCATTATCAAATTTTCACGTCGTTACTTTACCAAATGTTTTATGCTTGTATCCCATTCAATCAATAATCATATGCCATAAAAATACCATCAATAACGCAAAACTAATCATTGATCCGTTTTAACCATACAGCAAGTCCCTGAGCATTAATCTGCATATCTACCCCGATTAACTCCAATATTCGTTCCGGACTTAAATCTATGCCACAACTATGTGCTTCTCTCACAATATATTTTTCAAGTTTAAGCGTAATTTCTGCGACTACATCTGATGCTCCAGCAGATTCGCGCGCAATTGCCACATAATCAGCAATCATTCGGCGTAAATCATTGGCAACTTGTTTAATAGCTCTAATTTGACCGAAATGAGTTAAATAAACCGCTTCTGGTGTTAAAGATTCAATTAAGCCAATTGACTGCAACATTTTTTCTGGTGAGAAATTAACGGGAGTGGTAGTTGGAAAAACAAAAATGCATTTAGCTAAAACCAGCTCGGGATAGACCACACCAAAAATATCACCACTAAAAATTCCACTAGTTTTACTATCCACAATAATATTATGGTGGTTAGCATGCCCTGGCGTGTCACGACAAATTAGTTCACGTCCGTTCAGATTTATAATCAAACCATCCTCAGCACTAATAATCCGACTCGCATCAATCGGCGCTAGCTTACCATAAACTTTGTCAACAAATTCTTGCCCGTATACACCAACTACCCCAGCCTCCAAATAGCTTGGGTCTATCATATGCCGTACACCTTTGGGATGCACAACCAATTTGGCATTGGGAAACGCAGCCATATAACTACCAGCACCACCAGCATGGTCAAGATGAATATGGGTAAGTAAAACATATTTTACTGCTTCAGGAGTTAAATTTAACTCACTCAAAGCTTCCAAGACATATTTTAATGATGGTGCATTTGCGGTTTCAACCAACGCAACACTATCACCCTCTACTATCATATAAACCGCAGCTAAATTATCGCGTAAATAATGCGCATCTAATAAATAAATCCCATTGTTATAACTTTTCATTGCTTAACCTTTGTAGTAAATTTTTACAAAATCATTAGTCAATCTCAATATTTTGTGTATCATATATAAGCCAATATTATGCTCTGTTTTTGCCATATTTGCTGAAATATAATGTTAAACAAAGTGTAGTATCAGCAAGAATTAATTGTAAATTAAACCAGGCTTACCCATCTCTAAAAAATATCAGCATAATTTGCAAAGATACAAACTCACGTCTAAAGAAAATAGTGTACATTATAGCTAGTAAAGATAATTTTATACGTTTCAATAATCTCACCAGAGGAAATAGAATTAAATGTACACACGAAATAAAAACTTCATCTTTACCATGGTTGTGATTGCTATTGCAATCGGCAATGCTGGCTCAACACTATACTTACCCGCTTTGGTAACCATCGCGCACAAATTAAATACTACAAATAGTTTGGTAAAAATATCTCTGGCATGTTACTTACTGACATTTGGTTTATCACAGTTACTCTACGGGCCAATGTCTGATGCATGGGGACGTAAAAAAGTTTTAATTAGTGGTCTTGGAATATTTTTACTCGGTTCAATTATCGCATCTCTTGCAACTAACATTAGCCTATTACTTTGCGGTAGATTAATCGAAGGAGCTGGAATTGGAGCAGCTAATGCAGTTGGTTATGCGCTGATTCGAGACATTTATAGCGGCAATGAACTAACCCGCAAATTAAGTTATGTCAGCATCTTTGTTGGAATTACTCCGATAATTGCACCTTTATGCGGTGGATATTTAGTGGCATATTTTAACTGGCAAGCCTGCTTTATTACATTATCTATTCTTTCATTTGGGTTAATTTTAATGCAACTTTATAAATTACCCGAAACCAACCAAAACTTAAACAAAAAAGCCATTAATCCTGACATAATAATAAAAAACTACTATACCGCGCTAACAAATCTTAATTATCTGAGTTATATTTTAGCCGTAAGTGTAGGTTTTGCTGCAATTTTATGCTTAAACTCGGTATTACCATTTATTATGATTAAAAACCTCGGTGTGAGCCCATCTCATTACGGATGGCTAACTTTATGTACTGGGGCTGGATATTTAAGCGGATCATTTGTCGGTGGCGTAGTTGCAGTTAAATTTGGCGCCAAGCTTACGATTAAGATTGGAGCAATTATACAAATAGCTGCGAGCGTACTGGGCTTAGTTGTAGCTTTCTTTTTTTATGATATACAAGCCGTGCTACTACCATTAATCATCGTTCTCTTTGGTGTTGGATTTATTGTTCCAATTGGCGCTGGTGGTGCAATGACGATCTTTCCGCAAATGGCTGGCAGCGCTGCAGCACTCCTCGGCACCATGATGTTTGGTATTTCTTCTATATTCACATCACTGGTTGCTCATTTACCCACTGAGACACAAAAACCACTGTTTATATTTCTATTATTCTTAGGGGTATTAGCCTGGTTTATAGTTAGTTTTATTGGAGCAAAGAAAAATGTTTAGACATATAGTATTATACGGTTACAAAGCAGAATATAGTGAAGTTGAAATTGGCAAGGTCTATGCAGAATTAGAACAAATTTCAGGAAGACTACCCGGCAGGATTAGCTATAGTTGGGGCAAATATAATAGCCATGAAGGTAGAAACAAAGGATACACTCATGCCTTAATAACTGATTTCATCGATGAGTATTCGCGCAATCTATTTATTGATGATGAAGTAAGAATCGCTTTTTCTAAACGAGAGGTTTTACCTAAAATGATTAACGGGGTTGACTCAATCGTATCATTTGATTTTGAATGGAATCAATAAACTCAGCTAAATTCAGACAGGCTAGCTTATACAATCCAAGCTAGCCAATACTCTGGCATTGCAAAGCTTGCTTACTCGACTTATTTAGCCAGACACTTAAACACCCATAAATTAGCCGCTTTAGGTTCACAAACTATTCCATAGTTGTTGGTTATAATCTGAATTGACTCTTGAAATAAAAGCGAAATATTATTTTGTGGCATTACAATCTCAATTACTGAGGATGTTTCTCTATCATTTATTCTTATTTGCTTAACATCTAAAAGCGGAAGCTCTTTCTGATCATCAACAATGGAATAAATTTGTGGCAACCCAGTTGAAGCAGATTTAACTTTAACATCAGCTAAAGAAGTTCCAGTTAGTACCATTGGCTTCATCCAAACAATATTACTAGACGTTGGAGCTATTACTAATGTACAACTGGCATCCGCAGTCTGTGTCCATTCGTCCTCACCATACCACGCTCTGCAAACGATACCTTCAGGTGTCCATTTATCGTCAAGGTCAATGCTAATATTTGCGCCACTATTAAAATGTAAAACATACTTACTGATTGAAGTAATTTTTTTATTACCCGCAGAATCTACCAGTATTATTTCTTTTTTCATAATAAAACTCTCTAATAAAATGTCAGAATTAAAATTATAACCCCTAGCCGTCTAAAATTTCAACCCCAATTATATCCCTTAAAATTTCTGCCGAATTAATTCGCATAAGCCACTATGGCTAAACCCTAAAACTTTGGTATTAGTTATATCATGCTTAAATAGTTTCTTAAGATATTCAATAACTTGCTCTTGCTCCGTAGTCGTCATATTTTTTAATAAATCCAGCAAAATAATCCCCTGCAGATTACGTAAACAAATTTGTTGATAAATCGTATCTAACACCAAAAAATTTAATTTACTCCGGCTAAATTTAGCTTTATCACTATTAACATCAATCAGGTTAATTCCCGATAAGCAATGTATTTCCAAGCTCGCCCCGTTTGCCAAATTATAACTGCTACTCGCGAGTAACTCCCGATAGGCAGATAATTCACTTTCCATATCAAGCCGCGGATTATATTCAATAGCATCGAGTAACCAACAGTCCTGTAAGTCTAAAAGCTGCTCATCAACCAATTTATCATTACTGATGATCAAACATTCTGGAGCTAGCGGCAATGAACGTAATAATTTTAAATAATTTGGCACACCAGCAATAATTTCATCGCCTGTGTTAAGTGTAGTTAGCTTTGTTAGCTGCGCCCCGATGCGTTCGACCTCAACTAAAACAGGCTCAATATCATTCAATTGCTTAACACTACTGCGCAAAGTCCACTTCGCTGGATAGTGCAGCATCGCTTGAGATAAGGTTTTACGCTGTGCGACTGAAGCTCGCGAACAATCTGCACTAGCACTACCTGACAACGCGATAACTGCATACTTGCCGACCAACTGCACACTTGTACGAAATTTCGCCTGCTTACTCTCATCACCAAGCCAAGTTAATTGCACTAGCAGGTTTGCACCATCTTGTAGTTTAGCACCTTTTGCCAAATTAACAAACCCTGTTTTACCCGATGCATATTCAATAAATGCACTGTGTTCTGCATGATTAATTTTGATTATCTTGGCATTAAATACCGCCTCACTGGCAAACCCATCATGATCTTGCGTGACATAGCATAATTGATCTTTAATATAGCCAAACCCGTAAATAACTGAACCCTGGCGATAGATGATAACTTTATTTAGCATCGCTATTTAGCTCGTGCAATAAATTACGGACAGTATTGAGCGGTAATCCCATAATTGCATAAAAACAACCGTCAATTTTTTGGATATATTGCCCAGCTAAACTTTGGATACCATAAGCACCGGATTTATCCTTATAATCCCCAGTTGCCAAATAGCTATGGATTTCTTCATCACTTAACTGATCAAAATGGACCCAGCTTTGGCTAGTTACAGTTTTCTCAAAATCATCATATTTTAAAGTGACTGAGGTAATAACCAAATTACAATCTCCAGCAAACATCCGCCACATCCGAAAGGCATCGCCATAATCAACTGGTTTACCCAGCACCTGTCCTTGATAAATCACCTCAGTATCCGCAGTTAAGATCGGGAGTATCGGCAATTCTCTATCTAACATATATTGCCAGCCAGCTTCAGCTTTTTCCCGACAAATCCGCTGCGAATAATCAAAAGGGCTCTCCCCATCTGCAACTATTTCTGGGATATCAAATGACAAAATTTCAAAGTTTATACCCATTTGAGTTAAAAGTTCAGCCCGCCTTGGACTTTTTGAAGCCAGATAAATTTTTGATATACTTTTATTAACCATATTTATATTCTTTATTTAAGATTTTTTTGTGAAATAATATTTGACAACGCTAGTGTTCCCAACGTATAATACCGTTCTTGAATAAAACAAAGCCTCAATAGCTCAGACGGTTAGAGCGACGGACTGTTAATCCGCAGGTCGTAGGTTCGATTCCTACTTGAGGCGCCATCTCCAACAATCCCATACTCTCAAAAACAAACCTTAAGCCCCCTAACACATTGAAAATTTTATCTATATAGATGTTTATTTTGTGCTGCACTTTGTATTCCAATCATGATCTAAACTACTCACTCATAAACTACCACAATATGCTGTAAAGATTACCCTGCAGTTAACTCACCAACTAAATTTTCACTCATCGCACTTTTAATTGTCTCTTTACTCATTTTGCTCGACATCAGCACCATTAATTTTGCCAATGCAGCTTCAATAGTCATATCACAACCACTTACAATTCCTAAATCATGTAAACAGCTACTCGCGTAATCATTAGAAACTCGCCCTTCGTTTACCTGTGTTATATTGACGATGATAACCCCACGTGCAACTGCATTTTTAAGCGCATCAACCAGTTTTAGATTACCCATTGGAATATTACCGCTACCGTAGGTCTGTAACACCACCGCATCGAGCTCAGTATTGTTTAGCGTATCCGCAATAAAATCGGTAGTAAATCCCGGACGCAGACTCAGATCAAGAATTTTAGCATTTTGCGGAATCACAGGGGCAAAACTAAAGCGAGTTGCTTTAAGCCAGCGTTTGTTAAACCAGTTGATTTGAATCCCAAACTCTGCCAAAGGTTCCTCATCTACCGAATCAAAACCAAAAAAGCGATAAGTGCTGACTTTCTGCGCGCGACAACCACGGAGCAGTTTATTATTGAAAGCAATCGCAACCTCATGCAAATCATCACGACTGGCAGCGAAGAGTGCATCAATCAGATTACTCCAACCATCACTCCTACGATGCACCAATGGCAATTGTGACCCTGTCAATACCACTGGCTTATCCAGACCGCGCAAAGCAAAGGCTAGGACACTCGCAGTATAAGCCATGGTGTCAGTGCCATGAATAATCACAAATCCGTTATACTGATCATAATTATCTGAAATGTCCTGTATAATTCGTTGCCAGTGTTCAATTCGAATATCTGAAGAGTCAATTAACTGCTCATATTCAAGTAAATCAACTATTACATCTTTAACTGGATCTAGCGTTGCAATCTGTGACTTAAATAGCCCAGCCACGGGTTGCAAACCACTGGGAGTGTAATCCATTCCAATTGTACCACCAGTATAGATAATCAAAATTTTACGCATCTTCTCACCCTTATGAGAGACCTTTTGCATAAGCAATTATTTTATTCTTAGGCTAGGAATAAAGACTTTGAGGAGCGGAGTGTACACGTAAGTACACGAGCACCGGAAAAGACTTTATGACAACGCATAAGGATAAAAGAAGCCGATTATGCAAGAGGTCTATTTGCCTGTTGCAGAAACTATCGTGTATGTTTGGGTATATTTATCCCAAAACTGCTGATTTAAGACATAATTATATTTCTCGCCTACATAATATAAGTTAGCACTAAATTCCCCAGGATTTTGCCCTGCTTTGTCAATCTTCACACCAAAAAAGGCCAAACTCTTTGAACTACGGTAATTTTGCAAGTTACCAAAGCGGAAAATACTATCATCAGTTCCAGCAGCTCGATCTAGAGCAATATTCTGCATTGCCTGTAAGCTGGTTGCTGACTCTCCTGCAACTAAATAACGTGCACGGTTTAAGCGTGTGGTGCTAGCAAGTAAGCGGGCTTTTTCAGCTTCAGTATAAGGATAATTTTTGATTAATTTCTCATCTTGATAATTATTCGTATGGGCATATACCCCACGGTCAACTAGTTTATAGCTAAATTTATGATTGGGCGCAACTTCAATTGATAAGATATTTTTAGCATCGGCAACTTGATAAAATACTGGATCAGGGAATTTAGCAATTAATTTGGGTAAATCAGGAATCACATCCTTAGCATTAGTATAATTTTGCAATATATCTTTACTAAAATCATCGGCAATTCCACCTTTGGCTAAAGCTGAATATTCAATAGTCACTTCATTAAACACTGCTAAATTTTTCTCATTGATCCCTGCTGAGACAAAGTCTGGCACATCTTGCCGTGAGAGCGCAAGGTATTTCAATTTACCTTTTTCTGCAACCACTTCGATCACTTGGCGATCAGGATTATTATCCCGATTTTTCGCCATCAAGAGTGTATCATCAGCGCCATTAAAAGTAGCAAACGTCGTGCATGCAAAACTGGTGGCAATACCACACGTTAATAATAAAGCTAATTTTTTCATAAGTTACACCACCTAAAAGAGATACTCGCAGTATTTTAATGCCAAATTATACTATATGTTACTAAAAACAATATTTGTACCGCAGTTACCGTCAAACCATTTTTAATCATCGCTTTTACATTGTTGCTTTCTGCAAAGCCCATTGCGGCAAACATATTTGCTCCAGGAATCGCAAAATTAGTAATCCGCGTAGCCAGCAGCATGCTAAAGGCAAAAGTAATGACACTTAAATTCATTTCCAACGCCACAGGTGAAAACATTTCATGCAGCATCTTAATTACGGCAGCAGATGCAGCTGGCATCCCAAAAGCTCCGGTAATTCCAATCAGGATAGACAAGACTATTTTACCGCCAAAATGTTCAAGCGGTACAAATAACTTCATCAATGCTGCAAAACCTCCAGCTTTCTGCACCAAATCCAACATCGGACCAAGCAAAAAGAAAATAAAGAATAAATGGAAGTTTTTCTTCATGCCTTCAACCAACAAATGAAAAACCTTACCTATTCGTAAGCCACCAACTATCCCAGTTAAGATTGATAAAAACAACATTACAAAAATAACATAAGATGTTTTAGCCTGAAAGATTAAACCATAGGCAACACAAGCAATAAACGCCAAAATAAAAACGATCGTTGCAGTATTTTGCTGCTTAGTCGGTACAAAACGCTCCTCTGTCGCATCATGCGGAAAAGTTTCATGGGCATACTGTACTTGTAGACGTGATGCCATCACCCAAGTAACAACAATCGTCACCAAAGCAATCGGAATTGAAGCATAAATTAACATCGAACCATAACTGATTCCAGTAACCCCCAGTAAGGCTACCACAGGTGGCGCAAAAGGTCCTAAAAT
>SSGY01000220.1 GCA_008017145.1 Neisseriales bacterium | reverse complement strand
GTTCTAGCGTTAACAATTTGTTATTTAATTGGATTAGTTAAAGCTAGCTATAAACCAATTATGCTAAAAAAACATGGTTATAAACAAAGTAGCTTTTTTAGGTATGGTTATGATTTATTGATTCAAAAACTGAACAATAATTTATACGATGCAATTAAGCTTATTTCGCTGTGCATTAGTTACTTACCGATGGAGGTAAAATGCAAAAAGTTAATTTCTGTCATGTAGTAAGAGTATTTATATGAAAAAACTAACCAAGAAAAGGAAATCTGCCATGAAAAATATTATAAAATTAATTACTGCCACGACACTGATTGCAGCGGTAGTCACATGTAATTCAGGTGGCGGCAGCAGCACTAATTCGCCTGCTGCTACTTTGACGATAACTTCTGTTGCTGCACCTACTGGTTCAGCACCCGCACAAAATTTAGGTGCGGGTATGGGAACTGGTTCTGTGTTTGTTAATACTACAACAGGAAATCCATTGTACCTACTTGGGAATGCGACAGGTTCGGTATTTGCTCCGTTAACTGCAGATTTAAGCATGACTACTGGTACAAGTATTATTGGTGCATGGCTTACTTCCGCTAATATCTTGTTTGGTCCAGCCCCAGCTCCTAGTGATGTTGCAGTTTATTTCACTGCTAGTCTAAGCTTACCTTTAAGTACTACTAGTAATACTGCAACCTGGGAATCAGCGACACTAACTAATGTTAATCGTACCATCTGCTTTGGTAATCCGCAAGCTGGAGCTAGTGGCTGTGCCGGAAGCAATGCGCCTACTGGGGCAAGACTGGTTACCAGTAATAGCGGTAATACTCAGTTTATGTTTGTTGGTTATGGGTTACCGGGTGTTTCTGGTGCAGAATCGATTGGATATAATATGCTTTCAAATAATTCAGGGTTAGGCACGCCAGTTGAGTCAGAGGCATATGTTTCATTGGCTTCTTGTGTCGCTAGTGGTAGTGGTAGTCGTGATGTTGTCGGTCAGGGTGCAACAACAGTTTCAGCGGTTGCCGCCTCAAGTTTCCATAATAATCCATTGTTTCTTGCTGGAACTAACTCTGGTGATGTCTGTGTCGGTATAATCCCTGCAAACGCGGAAGCTAACGCATTTACCACTGCTTCCATTGTTAATTTGACTGCAATAGCTAAAGCTGCCGGTGCAAGCTATACTTTTGAATCATCACCAGTAACCGCAAATTCATATCAAGCTACAGGCGGGTATAACACTCTGGGTGCAGTCAATGCAATTGCCGCAACTCCTCAAGGCAGTAATAATTCCAATACAATTATTGCTTGGACTCAAGGGAATAGCGCTGTTTACTCAGCTACGCTAACTAGTAGTGCCAGCGGAGCTTATGGCTTAGCTAATCTGACGGATAGCACTAAGTATTCCAATGTTCCTTCCAATGTATCGGTAGTGTATGTTGATTACAGCAATAACATTTATGTGGGTACTTTCAATAATCAGGTCTATGTATTACCAAATGGTTCCAATGCTTGGTTAAATGTTGCAATTCCTAATCCTTTGATTGGTTCACAAATTTATAATTTCTCTGCTGGGTACAATGGAAATGTTTATGCATATACTGCGAATGGCAGTGCTTCGGCAGTTTATTCATTAAGTTTCTAATCTAGTGTTTTGTTAATAAAAAACAACGCATGACTTATATCTGCGTTGTCTTTTTCTAATTTAACTGACTTATTCTGCACTAAACTTGTGTAATGCAGTCTTAAAACGATTCATACCAAGCATAATATCCTCTTCTGGGATTATTAGTGATGGGGTAAAGCGAATTACATTCGGTGATGCGTTTAGTAGCGCAACGCCGTGTATAAAACTCAGATTCATGATTTCACGCGCTCGTCCGTGGTATTGTGGTTTAAGTGCCGCACCGATTAATAATCCTTGTCCGCGAATCTCATCAAATAAATTCAGCTCCTGATTTAGTAAGTTCAGTTGTTCCCGAAAAACCTGTTCGCGTTGGGTTACACCCGCTAAAACCTCAGATGTATTGATAATATTAAATACGCTTAACGCAACGGCACACGCTAGTGGATTACCGCCAAAAGTTGTACCATGTGAGCCGATGGCAAAACCTGAACTAAATTTTTCTTTTACTAAAATTGCACCAATTGGAAAGCCGCCACCCAAAGCTTTGGCGATACTAATCAGATCTGGTTGAATTGGATAATGCTGATAGGCAAAGAGTTTACCTGTGCGCCCAATTCCAGTTTGAACCTCATCAAACATCAGGATTGCCTGATGCTTATCGCATAGCTCACGAAGCTTGATCAAAAATTCGGTAGATGCTTTAATGATTCCACCCTCTGCCTGAATTACTTCGACAATCACCACAGCGGTGTTTTCATCAATTAACTCTTCGGCACTAGTTAAATCATTAAATTCACCATGAACTATTCCTGCGGGTAACGGTGCAAAATCGGCGCTATATTTACTTTGTCCGCCAGTCGATACCGCAAAAAGCGTCCGTCCATGAAAACTATTTTTGAAGGACACGATTTTGTGCTTATACGCGCCAAAATTAACTAAGCCATAGCGTCTGGCAAGCTTAAGCCCCGCTTCAACTGCTTCAGTTCCGCTATTACAGATAAATACTTTATCAAAGTCGCTGGCATTTACCAACGCTTTACCAAGTTCTACAGCGGGCTGATTAACCATGATATTGCTGACATGCCACAGTTTTTGGGCTTGTGTAGTTAAAGCTTCAATCATTTTTGGGTGAGCATGACCGAGGGCATTCACTGCAATCCCACCTGCAAAATCGATAACTTCATCATTCGCACCATAAAGGCGTGAGCCAACTCCACGCACGGGTACGAAATCCACTTGACCATAAATATCAAGGAAATAATTCGGGTATTCTTGACGTAAATTTGAACTCATGTTATTGCTCCAAAATTAGACATTCTAAAATTAAATTAGCCAGTTGTAAATTAGTTATCAAGGGGATATGATAATCAATTGCTTGACGACGGATAGTAAATTGTTCCTGATTTTGGTGTGAATCATAAACATTCTCAGGGATATTAATAACTAAATCAAATTGTTGCTGTTTGATTGCACTAGGTATGTCTGCTACTAAATGCGTAAAATTCTTAGCCTTAGCATTTAGTTCGGTACAGGTTGAATTATCCGCGCTGATTAGCCAACCTTGCTTGTGCAGTTCAGTTAGTGATGGTGCTAACTTTTGCAGTGCGCTTTGAGGTGCACCGATTAGTAAACGTTTGCCATTTATCGTTTGTCCAGCTGCTTGCCATGAGCGATAAAAGGTAGTTAATAAATCTGTACCAATGCAGGCAACTTCGCCGGTTGATGACATTTCAACCTGTGCCACTGGATCACAACCTTTGAAACGATTGTAGGAAAATACCGGGGTTTTTACCCCCAGATGGTTGAGTTGTGGTGTTGCTATTGGTTCTACTGCTTGCGGATTTAGAAAAACCTGAGTGACTAATTCAATTAGATTATAACCACTAACTTTTGAGATGAAAGGGAAAGAGCGTGAGGCACGCACATTACATTCAATAACTTTGAGCTGATTGTCTTTAAGCAATAATTGCATATTGAATGGACCATGAATATTTAGCGCTGCAACAATTTTGCTAGCAATAGTATTAATCTGAGCCATTATTTCAGCAGACAGATTTTGTGCTGGGTAAACTAAAGTTGCATCGCCTGAGTGGACACCTGCATTTTCGATATGTTCGGCAATTGCGCTAAAAATAATTGCTCCATTTGCTGCTACGCCATCAACTTCAATTTCTGCAGCATCGCTAATAAACTGGCAGACTACTACTGAATTAGACGGTGAGATTTTTAGTGCGGTGGCTAAATATTGCTCTAAATCCTCGTGGTTAGTCGCTACTTTCATGGCCGCACCAGATAAAACATAGGACGGGCGCACGATTACAGGGAAACCCACTTCGGTTACAAAATCAATAATCTGTTGACTAGTGGTGGCGTTAATCCAACGCGGTTGATCAATTTCGGCATCATGGAGTAATTGCGAAAATAATTGCCGATCTTCGGCTTGGTTTATGTTTGTCGCACTGGTTCCCATTAAACGATGACCTAATTTACTAAGTGGCAACACTAGGTTATTGGCGGCTTGCCCGCCGACACTCACTACGGTGGCTTGTGGATTTTCAAACTCCAAAATATCAGCCACCCGCTCCAGTGATAATGGTTCAAAATAGAGCCGTTCGGATTCATCATAGTCAGTTGACACGGTTTCAGGGTTGGAATTAATGATGATTACATTTTGCTTCTGTTTGCGTAATTCACGCGCGAGATTGACCGTGCACCAATCGAACTCCACAGATGAGCCAATTGCATACGGACCAGAACCCAAGATACATATATGCTCAGACGAGGGTACTAAATCATGATGTGTTCCATGATAAGTTAGGTACAAGTAATTACTCTGGGCTTGAAATTCACCCGCAACCGTATCAATTTGTTTAACAACTGGCTGTACACCATACTTAAGGCGTAATGCGCGGATGGCAAATTCATTCAGATTATGGATATTGGCAATTGCTTTGTCACTAAGTCCAAGTTGTTTAGCAGCGAGTAAATTAGCTGCGTCTAATTCTTGCTTGCTAAAGTCATTACTAAAGTCTGCAATTTGCTGGATTTGATTGAGAAACCATGGGTCGATATGCGATAATTGTACGGCTTGAGTAACGCTATTGCCTTGTGCAAACCATTGGTAGAGTGCAAAAATCCTTCTATCGGTGGCAAATTCGAGCTCATCGGCTAAATTCGGGGTTTGCTGTGGATAATCTAGTAAGCATGAAGCACCGATATTAAGCATTTGTACCGCTTTTTGTAATGCTTCCGGAAAACTCCGACCGATTGCCATTACTTCACCGACGCTTTTCATCTCACTACCAATTTTACGTTCAGCTTCACGAAGTTTATGGGTATCCCAACGCGGAATTTTTACCACAATATAATCCAGTGCGGGTTCAAAAAATGCGCTGGTTGCCGTAGTCATATGATTGCGGATCTGGTAGAGTTGATAGCCCAGACATAATTTAGCTGCCACATAAGCAAGAGGGTACCCAGTTGCTTTGGATGCGAGAGCTGAAGAACGTGATAGGCGTGGGTTCATTTCAATTACCCGATAATCACCATTGGTTGGATTAACGGCAAACTGAATATTACATTCACCGATAATTGCGAAAATCTCGGCAGCCTGAAGAGCCACGTCGCGTAATTGTTGATGCTCACGGTCATTCAGTGTTTGTGCTGGGGCAACCACTATGCTTTCTCCAGTATGAATTCCCATTGGGTCAAGATTTTCCATATTGCAAATAGTTAGTGCATTACCCGCCGTATCACGGACGATTTCGTATTCAAACTCTTTCCAGCCAGTCAGATACTCTTCAAGTAAAACTTGCGGAGTGATGCTGAGTGTCTGAGTTACTTTAGTGATTAATTCTTCCTCGGAACTAATTTTACCTGAGCCTAGTCCACCAAGTGAAAATCCTGAACGCATCATCAACGGGTAGCCAATTTCCTGCGCCATAGCGACAGCTTGTTCGCAAGTCGTTGCTAATTTACTAACTGGTGTTTTGATTTGATGCTTTAGGAGAGTATCGCGAAAAAGCTCACGATCTTCAGTGGCTAAAATTGAAGCGATTGAGGAGCCTAACACCTCGATATTGTATTGTTGCAAGATTCCGCTTTTATGCAATTCCAAGCCAAGATTAAGTGCCGTTTGCCCACCAAAACCTAATGCCAGTAGCTTGATTTTTTCTTCAATCAGAATTTGCTCAAGTTCCTTAATTTGCAATGGTACAAAATAGGTTTTATCCGCCATGTTGTTGTCGGTTTGTACAGTGGCGATATTCGGATTTACCAAAACTACCTGATGCCCATCATCTTTAAAGGCTTTAATTGCTTGTGAACCAGAATAGTCAAATTCACCAGCTTGCCCAACTCTTAGTCCGCCCGAACCAATAACTAATATTTTGCTCATTTTTGTTGCGCTCCAATTATAACTTGCTGCATGAAATCATTAAATAAAAATGCGGTATCGTGCGGACCAGCTGCAGCTTCTGGATGAAACTGCACTGCCGAAAATGGCTTGCTCTTATGTCTGATACCAGCAATACTATTATCATGAAGATGGGTAAATGTGATTTGCCAATCCTCGGGTAAACTATTGTGACACAGGGCATAACCATGATTTTGTGAACTTAGATAGCAACGTAAACTTTGTGTATCCTGCACTGGCTGATTTTGTCCGCGATGACCGAATTTTAATTTATAGGTATCCGCGCCAGCGGCTAAACCAAGTAATTGCGAACCCAGACAAATCCCAAAAATTGGAATATTATTTTCTAACGCGGCTTTGAGAATTGTGATACTTTGGTTACAAGCTTTGGGGTCTCCCGGACCATTGGAGAGTAAAATACCATCACATTGTTCATGGCTATAATCGTAATCAAATGCTACTTGTTTAACCGTTACATTGAAATTTAGCAAGGAACGAATTATATTTTGCTTAACCCCAAAATCAATCAGTAAAATTTTGTATTTACCTGTGCCATGGTAAATGATTTTTTTAGTTGAAACCTGCGCCACTAAGTTATTTGCTTTTGTGGGTTGAGCCTGAGTCGCCATACTATTGCTGGTTAGTTTAATTTGCCCATTCATCGTACCGTTTTCACGTAAAATTTTAGTTAGTTCACGGGTATCAATTCCATTTAAAATAGGAATGCCTTGTTTATGTAGACAATCTAATAGGGAATGCTCACAGTTATGATGCGCCGTTTCGTGAATTAAATTTGCACAAATCACTGCTTTAACTTGGATTTGCATCGATTCCCAGTTTTGCGCGCTACTAACTCCATAATTACCGAGTAATGGGTAGGTGAAAACCAAAATTTGCCCAGCATAAGATGGATCGGTCAAAGTTTCTTCATAACCCGTCATTCCAGTGTTAAATACCACTTCGCCACTAATTTGCTCGTGGGTTAAATTGTGTGCAACGGCATTGAAGTGACTACCGTTATCTAAAATCAAAGTTGCGGAATTCATGAAATATCCTAACGTAAATACTCTTACTAATTGGTTAATTGCCCGAATATGAAGTTATATACTCAAACAGATTCATCATACTGGGTCGTTGCCAAGCTCCTCACTTACGGGGGAGTAAGCTACGTCACTTGGCGCCTACCAGTATTTCCAATCTGTTTGAGTATAACTAGGCGCAAGATTCCGCCGTGTACAAGGGAAGCCGTACACAAGGAGTCTTGCAACGACGTTATTGCTTCATCTTCGGAGTAATGGTTTGTTTTTTGAGGCGAAGGGCGTTTAATTTAATAAACCCTTTAGCATCAGTTTGATCATAATCTCCCAAACGATCCATGCTGGCAATATCATGATCATAGAGTGAGTTTGGCGAATTTCTGCCAAGAATAATCACATTACCTTTATAGAGTGCCAAATGAACTACGCCATTGATTGCCGCTAAGCTTACTTGATTGGCTGCCATTAACATCTTCATCTCTGGACTAAACCAAAAACCATTATAAATTAACTGCGCAATCTTAGGTGCTGCGCAAGATTTCAGCAAGATAACCTCACGATCCAGTACTAGGGTTTCCAAATCTTGATAAGCTTTATGGAGGATAGTTCCACCAGGTGTTTCATAAACCCCACGTGATTTCATCCCAACAAAACGGCTCTCAACGATGTCAATTCTGCCAATCGCATTGTTACCACCAATTTTATTCAGATAAGTAAATATTTCCAGTTGTGTGCCGCTGATTACTTTTTGGCTAGCGTGCTGGGTGATTTTTACTGGTAAACCATTTTTAAACTCAATACTAATCTCAAAAGTTTCATCTGGTGCATCCTGCGGTGAGAGCGTTTTTTTGAACATTTCTGCTGGTGGCGCTAATTCTGGATCTTCTAGAATACCTGCCTCATAACTGGTATGCATCAGATTTTCATCAACGCTATACGGTTTTTGTAGGGTAGAGGTAACTGGGATTCCTTGTTCTGCTGCATAATTAAGTAAGTCGGTTCTTCCTTTAAATTGCGCCAGAAATTCAGGTTCTTTCCACGGTGCAATCACTTTAACATCTGGCATGAATTGCATAAACACTAATTCAAAACGAATTTGATCATTGCCTTTACCCGTTGCGCCATGTGAAATATTCTTAATTCCGTGGGCAATGGCATATTCGACCAGTTTTTTGGCAATTAGTGGGCGCGCAAGCGAAGTACCAAGTAAGTAACGATTTTCGTATAATGCACCACTTTGTAGTGATGGATAAATATAATCATTGACAAATTCGTCTTTGCAGTCTTCAATAACTACCGTTTTAGCACCGATTGCCAAGGCTTTAGCTTTAGCTGCAGCAAAATCTTCCTCTTGTCCGACATCAGCAATAAATGCTGTAACCTCATATCCTTTATTGAGTAACCATTTTAAAATTACTGAAGTATCCAAACCGCCACTGTATGCCAAAATTACTTGTTGTTGCATGATAGTCTCCTAAATGTGTAAAGTTAATTATTTGTGTCTTTGGTTTTAGAGTCAGCATAAACTTTGCCGCTCAAAAGTTACGAATTTTAGAGTTTGTATTTCCTGAGAACTATTTTGCGAAAAACTCGCTAACGCTCAAACAGTTCGCAAAATTACGTTCTTGGCGTCAACAAACTCTAAAATTCTTTACTATTCGCTTTAAAGTTTATGCTGACTCTAAAAAAAATTAAAATTTAAACTTTTTTAACTCCTCTATTCGATTTTTAATAGTATCCAAACCCAGATTACCAGTTGCACCGAGATGGGTTTTTGCCAAAATATTTTGCACTGGATCATTTAAACCAGAGTCCTGCAAATTCGCTGCAACTTGTCCATAAGCATCACGGAACGGAACACCTTGTACCGCAAGTTGTAGTGCGTAATCAGTTGCAAATACTTCTGGGCTAAATCCTGCCAAACATTTTTCTTCATTAGCACTAACTTGCGCCATAATAATTGCAACTACTTCCAGAGTTTGTCCGACCGTATCTAAGCTGTCAAATAATGGACGCTTGGTTTCTTGCAAGTCGCGGTTATAACCCGAAGGTAGCGCACGCGAAATTTCCATGACTTGCCAGAGATTTGCCATCACCGTAGCGCTCTTGGCACGAATCAGTTCAAACGGATCAGGGTTTTTCTTATTTGGCATTAAGCTGCTACCTGGGCAAAATTCCTGCGGTAAATTAAGATAGCCCATTTCAGGTGCACTAAATAAAATCACGTCAGTCGCGAGTTTGGATAAATCGAGCATAATCTGACTTAGTGCATGAATAATCACACTTTCAAATTTACCGCGACTATTGTTGGCATAGAGTACGTTATTCTGTACTTTGGCAAAACCCAGTAAATCATTGCATAGCTGACGGTCAATTGGCAATGATACGCCATAGCTGGCTGCCGAACCAAGTGGTGATTGATCAATCAGTTTATAACTGTCAATTATGAGTGTGGCATCATCAAGCAATGATTCGAGTAAAGCACCCATCCACAAACCTATTGATGAAGGCATTGCTTTTTGATAATGCGTCCGTCCAACATAGGGGATATTTTGGTATTTAACCGCAAAATCATGTAAAACTTCCATAGTTGCAATTAGCTTAGCCATAATTGTCCGTAATTCATGCTTACTATATAAACGAAGTGCGGTTAACACCTGATCATTGCGTGAGCGCGCGGTATGAATTTTTTTTCCGACATCACCCAGCACATTGACCAGATAATTTTCAATTGCGGTATGGACATCTTCTTGTGAGTTTTCGATGGTGAATTTACCATTGTCAACTAATTCAAGAATCTCACCAAGCGCTGTAACTAATTGCTCACATTCAACTGCACTAAGTATCCCGATTGATGAAAGCATTTTGGCATGAGCAATACTCGCAATGCAGTCATAGCGCGCAATCCGCAAATCTAATAGGGGATCATCGCCAGTCATAAAATCTTCAACTACCTGATTTAGTTGATAGCCTTTAGCCCAAAGTTTAGTCATTTTTTCTACCTTTTATATATTTGAATTTTTCATGCTACAAAATTAATTTACCACTCGAAAGCTACGAAGCTAAGAATTTGTATTTTCTTAGAACTATTTTGCGAAAAACTCGCTAACGCTCAAACAATTCGCAGAATTACGTTCTTAGCGTCAACAAATTCTAATCTTCTCCACTACTCGTTAAAAATTAATTTTGTAGCATAAACTTGTTAAGGATAAATTGCCAAAGCGGTTAAACCAGTGGTTTCGGGTAGTTGATACATCAGATTCATATTCTGCACAGCTTGTCCAGATGCACCTTTGAGTAGATTATCAATCGCACTAACAACTACCAGATAATTAGTTCTTACATCAAGATGCAAACTAACCTGACAGAAATTAGTTCCAATTACGGGTTTTACACCTGTGCGCTCCTGATTGTTGAGCGAAACAAAATAGCTATCCTGATAATACTCGGTGTAAAGCTGACTAATTTGCTTCAAATCCTGCCTTGCATTTAACGGGCAGTAGGCGGTCACCATCAAACCTCGTGGAATCGGAATTAAATGCGGTGTAAACTGAATCATCAATTTTCCCCCTGCCAACTTGCTAAGCTCTTGCTCAATCTCGGGGGTATGGCGATGGATTCCACCCACTTGGTAAGCGGTAAAATTATTGCTGGTTTCACAAAAATGAGTAGCAAGACTCAAACTCCTCCCAGCACCTGATACCCCTGATTTGGCATCAATGATAATTGGCGCAGTAGATAAATTCAGTAATTTATTTTTAAGTAGTGGGGCAAGAGCCAATAGGGTTGCAGTTGGATAACAACCTGGGTTTGCAATCAAATTCGCGCCAGCAATTTGCTCACGATAACCGATTTCGGATAAACCATAAACTGCTTGAGTCAACAATGCATTATCCGCTGCGGGGTGTTGATACCATTGTTCATAGGTCGCACCATCATTTAAACGTAAATCAGCACTTAAATCAATTACTTTACAATTTTTTTGTAATAACTCCGCCGCGATAGCTGCTGCTTTCGTATGTGGTAATGCCAAAAAGACAATATCGCTTTGTTGTGCCAATTGCGTAAGATGCAGACTGACAAATTGGTGCATGAGATGAGCTAAATGCGGAAAAACCTGCGCTAATTCTTGCTGTTGATAAGTTTCAGAAACCAAGTGCGCCAATTCTACCTGTGGGTGAGCACTAAGCAAACGAATTAACTCTACTCCGGTGTAACCCGATGCGCCAATAATCGAGGCTTTGATTTTTTTCATGATAATTGTTCCTTAGAGAGACTTGTGCCAATGGTTTGCTTATGTTGCAATAACTCAATTAATAAATGTGGCGTATTGCCATTGAGAATATGTGCGGTTTTTACTCCCGCTTCAACGGCTTGGACGCAGGCGCTTAATTTAGGGCGCATTCCGCTATTAACAACACCTTCAGTTACCAGTAACTGCGTGGCATATGAACTATCCATTTGTGTCAGCAAACTTGTTGGGTCAGGATAATTGGTATAATAACCATCAATGTCACTCAGTAAAATTAATTTCTCTGCTTGCAGGCTAATAGCAATGGCAGCCGCGGCTAGATCCGCATTAATATTGAGGGTGATATCTTGTTTAATTGCTAATGGTGCAATTAACGGGGTTATTCCCATTGCCAGCAACTGGGTCAAAAATGAGTGATTCACATCAGTAATTTCACCAACAAATCCCAGTTTGTTCTGATTAACAAACTCACCTTGCAATAATTTGACATCATGCCCAGATAGTCCTAATGCCAAAATTCCAGCTTGATTAAACTGTTGCGCCAAGATAGCATTGGTTTTACCGAGCAATGCCATTTGAGTGACCACTAAAATTTCTGCACTGGTAACCCGTAAACCATCCACGAACTCCGAGCTAATATTTAATTTTTGGCATAATTGATTGATATCTGGACCACCACCATGGACAACTACGATGCTATAACCAATATTTTGTAATTGCTGGATATCTGCAATTAAGCTATTTAACTCAACTTGGTTATTAACAATTGAACCACCACACTTTATAACAAGTAATTTTTTCATGATTTAAGTCCGATACGCTGCGTTAATTTTTACATAATCATAGGTTAAATCACAGCCCCAAGCAGTACTGCTATGCTCACCTAAGCCTAAATCAAGATTAATATTAACTTCTTTATTTTGGAGTAGTTTTAGTGCTTCATCTTCTGAGAACTCCAATGGCACACCATGTTTGAAAAGCATCAATCCTTCGAGTGAAATATTTAGTTTATTCGGATTAATCGCGGCATTGGCATAGCCAGCAGCGCAGGCAATCCGTCCCCAGTTGGCATCATTACCAAAAACAGCTGCTTTAACCAAGGATGATGAAACCACTGATTTTGCAACCAATTTAGCTTGTTTATCACTTTTAGCACCACAAACATTTACCGCAATTAAGGTTGTTGCACCCTCGCCATCAGTCGCAATTTGTTTCGATAAACTAATGCATAAGCAAAGTAAACCTTCATAAAATAATTGCCAGTCCGGATGATTAATATCTTCAATTGGTTTATTCGCAGCACATTTATTTGCCATCACCAAAACCATATCATTAGTTGAGGAATCACCATCGACACTAATCATATTGAATGAATTATTTACAGCTTTGGTTAAGGCAATTTGTAATGCTTCGGCGCTAATATCGGC
>SSGY01000118.1 GCA_008017145.1 Neisseriales bacterium | reverse complement strand
TGAGTCATATGCCTCAGGTATTGGCTTATAGCTATGGTACACCAGCCCAAGGCGGTAATGGTGTGACGTTAGTTAAGTTGGGGAATTAGATAGAACTTACGCATTGACAGCCCATATAAGAAACCTCTGCACATAAAAATAAATTGTATAATTTGTAACAAATTTAGTTGTCAATTTTCTAATTTTAATCTTATTTAATTTAGTAAATCAGCAATTAATTTATGTTTTACAATATTTCTAGTTAAAATAAATTAATGTGCAGAGGTTTCTTATATGGGCTGTCAATGCGTAAGTTCTATCTAATTCCCCAACTTAACTAACGTCACACCATTACCGCCTTGGGCTGGTGTACCATAGCTATAAGCCAATACCTGAGGCATATGACTCAGGTATTTACGAACTATGCCAAGCAAGATTGCCTGATTGTAGGCAGAATTAGTTCCTTGTCCATGAATTATCTTAATACATGATCCGGGTGCTTGTTGATCAATAAAGCGCTCGAGTAATTCTAATGCATGAGCTTTGCTATAACTATGCAAATCTAAACTAGCACGTATGCTCAGTTTACCACTACGTAGCTCTTTGGGTAGATTTTTTTGCCCATGACGAAAAAACTCATTTACAGAATCCTGCTCATCAAAAAACTCAAAGTCATGAGATGCAGTTGACGCTGTATGTTCTAAATTTATGCGTGGCTTTGCGTTAGGTTTTGTGCTTTGGTAAATTTCAATATCCGTTTTAAGTGGTGTAATCTGTAGTGATTGGCAATACTCGCCAAAACTTAGCGGTTTTACTTCTGGCGCTTTTGGGGTTAGCTTAGCAACGTTAGGTGTTGCCGGAAGTTGTTTTTTTATTGTCTTAAGTTTTTTTTGCCACATCGTGTTTATGTCTATAAAGATTATTTAATAAAGAGCTCTCAAGCCTCAAGACAATATATTATGCTATAATTTTGAACTTTATACAATTTTATGCACTGGGGCTTGTATGGCAAAGGTTAAATTGGGCGACTCGTACCAATTATACAAACGAATTTTTTCTACTTATATGAACGGCTATTGGAAGAAATTTACGATTTCACTAATAGCGATGGCAGTGGCTGCAGCAACTGAACCTGCTTTTGCCAGATTGATGAAGCCTTTGATTGATAAGGGTTTTACTGATCAAGATCGTACCGCAATGTGGGCAACTCCATTGGCGGTGATGGGAATATTTTTGATTCGTGCGATTGCTGCTTATGTCAATGAAACTACTTCAACGTGGCTCTCAGGCACTATCGTTGAAAAAATGCGTACGCAAATGTTCCAAAAACTCTTACGCATGCCAGTGCAGTATTATGATGATAATAATTCTGGACGAATGATTTCGCGGATTGTCTATGACGTTACGCAAATTACCGAAGCTGGATTTAATATTATTACCGTGACGGTAAAAGATGGTTTAACGATTATTGGTTTGTTGGCATTGTTATTTTATACCAACTGGCAATTAACGTTATTTTGCTTCTTCACCTTACCTTTTGTACTGGTTTTGGTTCGTGTACTATCTAAACGGTTACGTCGCTTAAATAAAAATAATCAGGAGCAATACGGTGCGATGACGCAAGTGGTTACCGAAGCAGTACAAGGGCAAAAAATTGTCAAATTACTTGATGGTCTGAATTATGAAACCTCGCGTTTTGCCGAAAGTGTTCGTGCGATTAAAGATAATAATGTTCGCCAATCAGGTACTTCTTCGCTAAATTCAGGTGTGAGTCAGTTTTTGGTTGCGGTGGCATTATCGTTGATTTTATACTTTGCTTCAACTCGTTCACGGGCTAATGGCTTTACCGCAGGTGATTTTGTATCATTTATCACTGCAATGATTATGATTATGCAGCCAATGAAACGCATTACCAATGTTACTCAGTCACTACAACGTGGTTTAGCTTCTGCCGAATCAGTGTTTAGCTTTCTTGATGAACATGAAGAAGTTGATAATGGTGAACATAAAGTCAGTAAAGTTACTGGCGATATTCAGATTAATAATTTGGTATTCAAATATCCAAGCTCGGAAAGAAATGTGCTGGATGATATAAACTTAGAAATTAAAGCTGGTGAAACCGTAGCTTTGGTGGGTAGCTCTGGTAGTGGTAAAACTACTTTGGCAAACTTAATCCCGCGCTTTTATATTCCACAGTCTGGATTGATTAAACTTGATGGGGTAGAGTTAAATAGTTTGAGCCTGCAATCATTGCGTGATCAAATCGCTTTGGTAAGTCAGGAAGTGGTGCTTTTCAATGATTCGGTGTATAACAATATTTCTTATGGTAGCAACAGTCGCTTTAGTGAAGAAGAAGTGCATAATGCCGCGCGACTTGCCAATGCTCTAGAGTTTATTGAACAATTACCGCAAGGGTTTGCAACCCAGATAGGTGAAAATGGTACTCGTTTATCTGGTGGGCAAAAACAACGTCTGGCAATTGCCCGTGCTATTTTAAAAAATGCACCGATTTTGGTACTTGATGAAGCGACGTCGGCTTTAGACAATCAATCTGAAAAACTAGTACAGGAAGCGTTGGATCGCTTGATGGCAAATCGTACTACTTTAGTAATTGCACACCGTTTGTCGACGATACAGCATGCTGATAAGATTGTCGTGATGGAGCAAGGTAAAATTGCCGAAACAGGTCGCCATGATGAGTTATTAGCTAAAAATGGAGTTTATGCTAGCTTGTATAATATCCAGTTTAAAGCTTGATTTATTCAGTCTAAAAAGAGCAAACCGCGGTTGTTTATGTTATAATACCGCCATTAAAAACACTGTTTGATGGATTATTTTCTATGCCTAAAATTCTTGCAACTGAGATTTGTGTAAAGAGTTTGTTGGAGTCGGATGAGAACTTCCGGACAGGTTTAAAATGCTATCACGCCCACGTAGATGGTTGCGGTGGTGCTTATGAGAATATTAAACGAGCGTAAATAGTTACAACGAGGGGCAAATAGTCACCTCGTTTTTTAATTAAAGAAAGAAATATTAGCGTGACTAAGTATATTTTTATTACCGGTGGGGTAGTGTCATCTTTAGGTAAGGGTATTGCAGCAGCTTCAACGGCTTCAATTTTAGAATCGCGTGGTTTGAAAGTTACCATGCTCAAACTTGATCCATATCTAAATGTTGATCCTGGTACGATGAGCCCGATGCAACACGGTGAAGTTTTTGTAACTGAAGATGGGGCGGAAACTGATTTGGATTTGGGGCATTATGAGCGCTTTATTTCGGCACATATGACTAAAAAGAATAATTTTACTTCGGGTAAAATTTATGAATCAGTAATTCGTAAAGAACGTCGCGGTGAATATTTGGGTAAAACAGTACAGGTAATTCCGCATATTATCAATGAAATTAAAGAACGGATTATTGAAGGCGCTGCGGGTTATGATGTTGCCATGATTGAAATTGGTGGTACGGTCGGTGATATTGAATCACAGCCATTTTTGGAAGCAATTCGCCAAATGCGCCAGAATTTAGGGCGCGCCAATACCTTATTTATGCATCTGACTTTGGTGCCGTATATTGCTAGTGCCGGCGAACTTAAAACTAAGCCGACGCAACACTCCGTTAAAGATATGTTGCAAATCGGGATTCAACCAGATATTTTAATTTGCCGGATGGATCGCGAGCTACCGCTTGAAGAAAAACAAAAAATTGCTTTATTCTGTAATGTGGATGAGCGTGCGGTAATTGGTTGTTATGATTCAAATAGTATTTACAAAGTTCCACGGATGTTACACAATCAAGAAATTGATGACATTATTTGTGAAAAAATGCAGATTAATGCGCCAGCTGCCGATTTCACCTTGTGGGATAAGATTGTTAATAATTTGGAAAATCCATTACAATTAGTTGAAATTGCGATGGTTGGGAAATATGTTGATTTAACCGAGTCTTATAAATCGTTGAATGAAGCGTTGATTCACGCTGGCATCCATACTAAATCACGCGTGAATATTAACTATATTGACGCAGAAACCTTGTCTAGTGGTGATCTGTCATCATTGCAAAATGTTGATGCAATCTTAGTACCTGGTGGCTTTGGTAATCGTGGTGTTGAGGGTAAAATTAAAGCAATTGAATATGCGCGTAAGAATAATATTCCATTTTTAGGGATTTGTTTAGGTATGCAATTAGCAGTAGTAGAATACGCACGAAATGTGTGTGGTTATGCTGATGCTAACTCGACTGAATTTAGCCAAACTAGCTCTTATCCTGTAATTGGTATGATTGAAGAGTGGGAAGATAAAAGCGGTAGTGTAGAAACCCGTGATGAAAATACTGACTTAGGTGGTACGATGCGTTTGGGGGCACAGGATTGTGAGTTGGTCGCTGGAAGTTTGGCGGCAAATGTCTATGGTGCCAATAAAATACATGAGCGTCACCGTCATCGTTATGAAGTTAATAACAGCTTAATTGGTAATTTGGTTAATGCGGGCTTGGTGATTAGTGGCACTTCGCTTGGGCGTGAGAAATTAGTAGAAACTGTTGAATTACCTAATCATTCGTGGTTCTTTGGTTGTCAATTCCATCCCGAGTTTACTTCTAATCCTCGTCATGGGCATCCGTTATTTAGTGCTTTTGTTAATGCTGCGTTACTGTATCGTAAACGTAAGGCAGATTTGGCTTCGGTTTAACCTTATCTAATTTTAAAGAGATATTTATGCAACAAAATTCATGGAAGTTATTAGATTTTGAAGTCGGTCTGAATCAGCCACTATTTTTAATGGCTGGTCCTTGTGTGATTGAATCCGAACAGTTAGCGATTGATACCGCAGGTTATTTAAAAGAAGTTACTAGTAAACTAGGGATTAATTTTATCTATAAATCAAGCTTTGATAAAGCTAATCGCAGCTCAGGTACTACCTTTCGTGGTCCTGGGATTGACGAAGGTTTGCGGATTATGTCAGAAGTTAAACGTCAACTTGGTTTGCCGCTGGTAACTGATATTCATGATGTCGAACAAATTGATCAAGTTGCCTCGGTTGTTGATATTTTGCAAACTCCAGCATTTTTATGTCGCCAAACGGATTTCATTAAAGCGGTAGCCAAAACGGGTAAACCGATCAATGTTAAAAAAGGTCAGTTTCTTGCGCCATGGGATATGAAGAATGTTACTGATAAAGCTTTGAGCGTTGATGGGCATGGACTAATTATGGCGTGTGAGCGTGGAGTTAGTTTTGGTTATAATAATTTGATTTCGGATATGACTTCATTAGTGGTTATGCGTGAAACTAATTGCCCGGTAGTCTTTGATGCTACTCATTCGGTGCAGTTACCGGGTGGGCAAGGAAATAGCTCTGGTGGTCGTCGCGAATTTGTACCGGTATTGGCGCGGGCTGCGGTAGCAGTTGGAATTAGTGGCATGTTTATGGAAACTCATCCTCGTCCGGATGAAGCCAAATCAGACGGTCCGAACTCGTTCCCGATGTATCAGATTGAGGATTTTTTAACTGAGATTATGGCGATTGACCAGCTAGTTAAAAAATATTAATTGTTTTAGTTGTTAATTATTTAAAAGGAAATTATATGTCTGCTATTGTTGATATTATTGCTCGTGAAATTCTTGATTCACGTGGTTTTCCAACGGTTGAAGTTGATGTGGTTTTAGAATCAGGTGCTTTTGGGCGCGCAGCAGTGCCTAGTGGTGCGTCAACTGGTTCTCGTGAAGCATTAGAGTTGCGTGATGGTGATAAAGCCCGCTACAACGGTAAAGGTGTTTTGAAAGCAATTGAAAATATTAATGGTCCAATTACTGAAGCGGTGCTAGGCTTGGATGCATTGGATCAAACCGCAATTGATAATCTATTGATCGCTTTAGATGGTACTGAATATAAGTCAAATTTAGGTGCTAATGCTACTTTGGCAGTATCTATTGCAGTTGCGCGTGCTGCTGCCGATGAGTTAGGTATTCCTCTCTATAAATATGTGGGTGGTGCTGGCAAAAAAATATTACCTGTTCCAATGATGAATGTCGTAAACGGCGGTGAACATGCAAATAATAATCTTGATATCCAAGAATTTATGATTATGCCTGTTGGTTTACCATCTTTTAAAGAAGCTTTACGTTGTGGTTCAGAAGTCTTTCAGGCACTAAAAAAAATCTGTAACTCACGTGGTTATCCAACTTCGGTAGGTGATGAAGGTGGTTTTGCACCAAGCTTAAATACTAATGAAGAAGCGATTACGATTATTTTGGAAGCAATTTCAGCTGCTGGTTATGTTGCTGGTAAAGATGTGATGTTGGCAATGGATTGCGCGGCCTCAGAATTTTACAAAGATGGCAAATATGTCTTGGCAGCAGAAGGTTTACATTTGAGCTCAGAACAAATGGTTGACTACCTTGAAAATTTAGCGAATAAATATCCAATTATTTCAATCGAAGATGGTATGGCTGAGCAAGATAATGCAGGTTGGAAAATTTTAACAGATCGTTTAGGTGCTAAAATCCAAGTCGTTGGAGATGACTTATTTGTAACTAATCCAAAAATTTTGGCAAAAGGAATTGCTGATGGAATTGCTAATTCTTTATTGGTGAAAGTTAATCAAATTGGTACCTTAACTGAAACAATTGAAGCTGTTGAAATGGCTAAATCAGCTAATTATACAACAGTGATGTCACATCGTTCTGGTGAAACCGAAGATTCAGTAATTGCTGATTTAGCAGTTGGTTTAAATTGTGGTCAGATTAAAACTGGTTCTTTATCTCGTTCGGATCGGATTGCTAAGTACAATCAACTGCTTCGTATCGAAGAAATGCTTGGTGAAAACGCTGTTTTTCCTGGACTAAATGCATTTTATAATATCAAATAAATATTGATTTAAAATGATAAAAGCAGCTATATTGTATAGCTGCTTTTATTTTTATGAAGGACAAGGTGTAAGGTTTAATAGATTTATTTTAGTGCTTATGAGCATTGTGTAAGAGCTAATTTAGCAGAATTTTAATCTACTTAAATCAGTCTGATATAGTATAATCCTTGCCTTATTAAATATATTAATTACTAGATGAAGGAATTATCATGGCTTTAGAAAGAACTATTTCAATTATTAAACCAGATGCAGTGGCTAAAAATGTTATCGGTCAAATTTATGCTCGTTTTGAACAAGCAGGGTTGAAAGTTGTTGCAGCTAAAATGAAGCATTTATCACAAAAAGAAGCTGAAGGATTTTACGCAGTTCATTCAGAGCGTCCTTTCTTTAAAGATTTAGTTTCATTTATGACATCAGGTCCCGTAATGATTCAAGTATTAGAAGGCGAAAATGCTGTACTTAAAAACCGTGAAATCATGGGTGCTACTGATCCTAAAAAAGCGGATGCTGGTACGATTCGTGCTGATTTTGCTGAATCTATTGATGAAAATGCGGTTCATGGTTCTGACAGTGCTGAAAATGCAGCAATTGAAATTGCATATTTTTTCCCTGTAACCGAGCTTTGCCCACGTACTCGCTAATATACTAAAACAGATTAATCATACTGGGTCGTTGTCAAGTTCCTTACCTGAATTGGGTGTAGACTTCGTCACTTGTCGCCCACCAGTATTTCCAATCTGTTCGTGTATACTTTGAGTATATAGATTATGCTTTGAATCTTAGATTTGATCTGAAACTAGTGTTTGCTTGCAAAATGGAATAGAATGAAAGTTAATTTACTTAATTATACCTTAGCTAAACTGGAAGAATTCTTTCTGGAAATTGGAGAGAAAAAATTTCGTGCACGGCAGGTTTTTCGCTGGCTGCATATTTATGGTGCTGAGTCATTTGATGAAATGACGGATATCGCAAAAACCTTACGTGCTAAGCTTGAGGAAGTTGCTATTATTGAAGCTCCAGCACTGGTTTCAGAACAAATTTCTGCTGATGGGACTCGTAAGTGGGCGCTAGAAGTCAGCGGCGGAAATAAAATCGAAGCAGTTTATATTCCTGAAGATGGTCGCGGAACACTTTGTGTTTCGTCTCAGGTTGGTTGTGCTTTAGAATGTCAGTTTTGCTCAACTGCTAGACAAGGGTTTAACCGTAACCTAAGTAGTGGTGAGATAGTTGGACAGCTATGGTGGGCGAATAAACGCCTAGGTAAAGATCCTAAGGGTGAGAAATTAATTACCAATGTGGTAATGATGGGGATGGGCGAGCCATTAGTTAATTATGATAATGTAATTGATGCGATGAAAATTATGTTGGATGATAATGCCTATAATTTATCTAAACGCAAGCTAACGCTGTCAACTAGTGGGGTAGTGCCAAAAATTGATACATTGGCTGACGATTGCCCAGTCGCGCTAGCAATAAGTTTACATGCATCAAATGATGAAGTGCGTGATGAAATCATCCCGCTTAATAAAAAATATCCAATTTCACAACTACTTGCTGCTTGTCAGCGTTATTTAGATAAGTCGCCAAAAAATTATATTACTTTTGAATACGTAATGCTTAAAGATGTGAATGATCATATTGAACACGCTCGTGAATTAACCAAATTAATGCGTGGGATTGAGTGTAAATTTAACCTAATTCCATTTAACCCTTTTCCTAATTCTGGTTTTGAGTCTTCAAGTTGGGAACAGATATTAAAATTTCAGAAAATATTGCAAAATGCAGGATATATTGCCACCGTTCGCAAAACCCGTGGTGATGATATTGATGCGGCTTGTGGTCAGTTGGTAGGTCGGGTTCAGGATAAAACTAAACGCCAAGAGAAATGGAAAAATTACATTCCATTATATGAGGTCTGATATGTGGATGAAGTTAGCGGTAGCTGCCAGTAGCGTATTGCTGCTAAGTGCCTGTGTCACTAGGACTATTAATAGTGATGGTTCGGTACAAAGCACGGTAATTGATAAAAATAAATTATCTGATACCTATATTGACTTGGCTATCGAATATCAACAGCATAATGCGCCACAAGTTGCTTTGGAGCGAGCAAATTTGGCAGTAAGCACAAAAGATGATAATCCCAAAGCTTATATGATACGCGCAATGATCTATCAACAGCTTGGGCAATATGATAAGGCTGAGCAGGATTTTAAAAAAGCGTTGTGGCTTGATAGCAAATATTCAGAAGATAATGTTAACTATGCAGTATTTCTTTGTGATCAAAAACGTTATTCCGAAGCATTATATAATTTTAGCCAAGCATTAGATAATCCATTATACTATACACCAGAAATTGGTTACTATAGTCGCGGCAATTGTTATGCCAAACAAGATAGTTTTGAATCTGCTAATCGGGACTATTTGGCAGCGCTTAATTATAAATCACCTCCGCAAGATACTTATATTGCATTATCCAGACTTCAATTTAATCATCAGAATTATCAATTAGCAAATTATTATCTGAATCGTTATAGCAGTTCACAAACACCCGAGACAATGTGGTTGCATATTCAAATATTACAGGCAATGATTGATCAAGGCGTGAACAGCATTAAATATCGCGAGTACAATAGTTACCGAAAAACGCTAGGTCAATTATTAATTAAAAATTACGGTGATACTAAAGAAGCGCAACAGTATCTGCTACAATATGATGCATCTGGAGCACCACTTCCTTCACGTAAGAAAGCTTTACCTGAAGCAACCAGTGTAATACTTCCTGATAATGTAGCTCAGTCAATAACATTGTTTGAGTCTCCTTCAGAAGCAGTTAAAATTTCTCGTAAAGTTAATGCATCTGCTAG
>SSGY01000168.1 GCA_008017145.1 Neisseriales bacterium | reverse complement strand
TAATCCATCATTTGCAAAAACTATTCCTATGGCACACGCCACTGCAATTATGCCTGCAATCCAACTCTTACGCAACATGAGTAAGCCTCTTAGCATTAACCTGATAAACTGCTAAGCCAATTAGTAAACCTAGGACACTGGCAAAAACTACATCGCTTAGCCAATGATTAATTGTATAAACTCGCGAAAAACATACCATTAGCCACCACCAGATTAAGATGGCACGCACAACCTTATGTCGATAATAGATGAAGAATGGAACTAATGCTGCCACCGTACTAATGGTATGACCTGATGGCATACTATTATAAGCATACATCAAATCAGAAAAATGTTTAGCACCACTTTCAAAGAAAGCAAAAAAATGCCATTGATCCAAGCCTATTGCTGGGCGTTGCCGATTAAATATAAATTTAAATACTCCATTTGCCAATCCACCATAAATCGAAGCCATCAGACTAATTTTAGTTACTAGCGCAAATTGTTTAAGCTTAAAATAATCGGCTAACATCGCGATGGTAAATAATAGTCCTGCAACAAAGCCACCTTCAGCACAAGAACAAATAAAATCCCAGAAAGTATAGGCATGGGCATCTAATTCTACCTTTTTAATCCAAATGGTAAAAGGCAAATCGACCCAATTAATTAAGGCTAAAATAACTATCAACAAAACTGGAATAAAGATAAGATGTTGGCGAATGAGTTGGATTATAGCAGTGAATACGCCGCGCCAATAACCGTCACGTAACAGATTAATTAAGATTGGAGCTGCAACTAGAATATAAAACACCCCCATTACATTTAGGAATGGGGGCATGTGGTAGGTAAAAAATCCCATTTAGGTTGTTACCCGAGTTTTTCTACTTGACCAAATTCAAGATCTACCGAAGTTTCACGTCCAAAAATCTGAACATTAACCCGCAGACGGAATTTATCATAAAGCACATCTTCAATTACCGCATTAAAGTCAACGAATGGACCATCAACGATACGCACTTTTTCACCAATTTCAAATTCAACTTTATGCTTGGCTTTTTCTTTAGAGTCATTTACTTGTTGTAAAATGCTATCAACTTCTTTTTGCGAAATTGGTACCGGACGAGAATCTTTAGCCACACCAATAAAACTTGATACTTTAGGCGTTTTGCGAACTAATAAACCAACTTCATCAGAGTAGTCCATTTTTACCAGCACATAACCCGGGAAAATTTTACGGTCGTTTTCACGTTTTTTACCGTTACGCACTTCTTCAACTTTTTCTTTTGGTACTAAAATAACCTTAGTCTTAAGATACTCGTCAATTTGCGCATTGTTTTCTAAATCATTACCGATGCCAAAAGCTTCGCGAATTGAGTTAGCTTTATCAGTTAGTCCAAGATGAACATAATCATCAATTTTATTAATGATATTTAATACTAAGGTGCTTTGAACCTTATCTTCCATATTTGTAGCAACTTGCACTACATACCAAGCCAAACTCATTAGCTACCCTTTCCTAGGATTACACCGTATAATAACCATGCCAGTGAACTGTCAACTAACCACAGGAATAAACCCAAAATGATTACAAACAAAAACACAATCCATGTAAACTGCATAGTCTCTTTACGAGCCGGCCATACTACTTTTTGCATCTCACGATATGAATCACGAACATAACCGTGAAGATTAATCCCCATTGGTGCCACAAAGAAAAAAGTGCCCAACGCTGCTGCCAAAGATAGGATAAAAATACCCCATTTTAGCCATACATTCATTTCTAAACCATAAAACAAACCAAGCCCTAGAGCTAGTAAAAGGAATGCTACATAATTAAATATACCACTCGGTTGTTTTATTTCATCAGATTTAACTGGTGTATTCATCTAAAAGCAATCTTATAAAAATTTTTACAGGGAGGAATTATACCACTAACCACAAGCAGGCGCAAGCATATAACTCCACTAGATGTCATTTAAGATTAATGACAACACCTAAAAAAGCAGCCGGGATATTTTCCCGGCTACCTTATATATGGCAGGTCAAGAGGGCTTCGAACCCCCAACCCTCGGTTTTGGAGACCGATACTCTACCAATTGAGCTATTGACCTATTTCCTAGAGCTTAAAAATTAAGCAGTAATCTTAGAAACTACACCAGCACCTACAGTACGACCACCCTCACGGATAGCGAAACGTAGACCTTCTTCCATCGCAATTGGTGCAATCAATTCTACGTTAATACGTACGTTGTCACCAGGCATAACCATTTCAGTACCTTCTGGTAAACCAACTGCTCCAGTTACATCCGTTGTACGGAAGTAGAATTGTGGACGGTAGTTACTGAAGAATGGTGTATGACGACCACCCTCTTCTTTGCTTAGTACGTATACTTCAGCTTCGAATTTTGTATGTGGTTTGATTGAACCTGGTTTTGCCAATACTTGACCACGCTCAACGTCTTCACGTTTTGTACCACGAAGTAATAAACCAACGTTATCACCAGCTTGACCTTGATCCAATAATTTACGGAACATTTCAACACCAGTACAAGTTGTTTTTTGAACAGGACGGATACCAACGATCTCGATCTCTTCACCAACTTTGATAATACCACGCTCAACACGACCTGTTACCACTGTACCACGACCTGAAATCGAGAATACATCTTCCACAGGCATCAAGAATGTACCATCTACAGCACGCTCTGGTTGAGGAATGAATGAATCTAATGCATCAGCTAATTTGAAAATAGCTGGTTCGCCGTATTGACCTTGATCGCCTTCTAGAGCTTTCAATGCAGAACCACGAATTACTGGAGTATCATCACCAGGGAATTCGTATGAACTTAATAATTCACGAACTTCCATTTCAACTAATTCTAATAATTCTTCATCATCAACGATATCGCATTTGTTTAAGAATACTAATACGTATGGTACACCAACTTGACGAGCCAATAAGATGTGCTCACGAGTTTGAGGCATAGGACCATCAGATGCAGCAACCACTAAAATCGCGCCATCCATTTGAGCCGCACCAGTAATCATGTTTTTGATGTAATCGGCATGTCCTGGACAATCAACGTGTGCATAGTGACGACCTGCTGTTTCGTATTCTACGTGAGCTGTATTAATTGTAATACCACGTGCTTTTTCTTCTGGAGCGCTATCGATTTGATCGTAACCTTTTGCAGTACCACCAAATTTTTTAGATAGGATTGTAGTAATCGCAGCTGTTAATGTAGTTTTACCATGATCCACGTGACCAATCGTTCCTACGTTCACATGCGGTTTCGTGCGTTCAAATTTTTCTTTAGCCATTTTGCTATCCTTTAATTAGTAGCTGTTCTAACCTAAAGCCAGCTACTATACTCAATCAGATTCATCATCCTAGGTTGTTGATTCACGCCTCACTTACAATTAGTAAGCTTCGTCGTGAATCGCCTACTAGTATTTCGAATCAGTTTAAGTATATTGGTTATTTAAATTAATTATTTCTTCGAAACTACTGCATCAGCAATATGTTTTGGAGCTTCTGAGTAGTGTTTGAATTCCATTGAATACGTTGCACGACCTTGAGTCTTAGAACGTAAATCAGTTGAATAACCAAACATCTCAGCTAGAGGTACTTCAGCGCGAACTTTTTTACCACCAGCATCATCGTCATCCATGCCTTGGATAATACCACGACGAGAAGACAAATCACCCATTACATCACCCATGTATTCTTCAGGAGTTTCTACTTCAACTGCCATCATTGGCTCTAACAATACTGGATTTGCTTTACGCATACCATCTTTGAACGCCATTGAACCAGCTAATTCGAATGCTAATTGAGATGAATCGACATCATGGTAAGAACCATCAAATAAGCTAACTTTTACATCAACTACTGGATAACCCGCAACCACACCTGATTTCATCGCACCTTGAATACCATAATCTACTGAAGGGATAAATTCACGTGGCACTGTACCACCTTTGATTTCATCCACGAATGTATAACCATTACCCTCACCAGCTGGTTCCATTTTAAGCCATACATGACCGTATTGACCTTTACCACCTGATTGTTTAACGTGTTTACCTTCGATTTCAACCGCATTACGGATAGTTTCACGGTAAGCAACTTGAGGAGCACCTACATTAGCTTCAACGCCAAACTCACGTTTCATACGATCAACCAAGATTTCCAAGTGCAACTCACCCATTCCTGAGATAATAGTTTGGTTAGTCTCTTCATCACCTTTAACGCGGAATGAAGGATCTTCTTTAGCCAAACGATTAAGAGCAACACCCATTTTTTCTTGATCGGCTTTAGTTTTTGGCTCAATTGCAATGTGAATCACAGGCTCAGGGAATACCATGCGCTCAAGAGTAATAACTTCTTTTTGATCACATAAAGTATCACCAGTAGTAACTTCTTTCAAACCAATAGCGGCAGCGATATCACCAGCATAAACTTCTTCAATCTCTTGACGATCATTAGCATGCATCTGAACGATACGTCCGATACGCTCTTTTTTACCTTTAACTGGATTGTAAACTGTATCACCAGATTTAACCACACCAGAGTAAACACGGAAGAAAGTCAATTGACCAACAAACGGATCACTCATTAATTTAAATGCTAATGCAGATAAAGGAGCAGCATCAGATGATTCACGAGTAGCAGGAGTACCATCTTCTAGTTCACCAGCAACCGCAGCAACCTCTACCGGAGAAGGTAGATAGTCAATCACCGCATCCAACATCGCCTGTACACCTTTGTTTTTAAACGCAGAACCACAGAACATTGGAATAATTTCACTTGCAATTGTACGTTGACGAATCGCAGCCATAATTTCAGTTTCGCTAAGCTCTTCACCTTCAAGGTATTTATTCATTAGCTCTTCATTAGCTTCGGCAGCAGATTCAACCATCTTAGCGCGCCACTCATTACAAGTTTCTACTAAGTCAGCAGGAATATCAACATATTCAAATTTCATACCTTGTGAAGCTTCATCCCATGCAATCGCTTTCATTTTAACTAAATCGACTACACCAGTGAAGTTTTCTTCAGCACCGATTGGCACTTGCATTGGAACTGGGTTACCTTTAAGGCGGTTTTTGATACCATCAACCACTTTAAAGAAATTAGCACCCTGACGATCCATTTTGTTTACAAATGCAATCCGCGGAACTTTATATTTATTTGCTTGACGCCATACTGTTTCAGACTGAGGTTGAACCCCACCCACAGCACAGTAAACCATACATGCACCATCAAGTACACGCATAGAACGTTCAACTTCGATCGTAAAATCCACGTGTCCAGGCGTATCAATAATATTAATACGATGTTCAGGATATTTACCATCCATACCACGCCAGAACGCAGTAGTAGCAGCGGAAGTAATTGTAATACCACGCTCCTGCTCTTGTTCCATCCAATCCATTGTAGCTGCACCATCATGTACTTCACCAATTTTGTGATTTACACCGGTGTAAAACAATACACGTTCAGTAGTCGTTGTTTTACCCGCATCAATGTGTGCAGAAATACCAATATTACGATATCTTTCAATCGGGGTTTTTCTAGCCATTTAGCATATACTCCAAATATTAATAACGGAAGTGAGCAAAAGCTTTATTTGCTTCAGCCATACGGTGAATTTCTTCACGTTTTTTCATAGCCGCACCGCGACCTTCTAAAGCTTCTAACATTTCATTCGCTAAACGAATATCCATTGATTTTTCACCACGTTTACGCGCAGCATCACGCAACCAGCGCATAGCTAGTGCAACTTGACGCTCAGGTGCAACTTCGATAGGAATCTGATAGTTAGCACCACCAACACGGCGTGATTTTAATTCAACGATAGGTTTAACAGCTTCTAAAGCTTGAGTAAAAATTTCAATTGCATCTTTTTTTGATTTAGTTGAGGCGATGTCTAATGCACCGTATACAATTTTCTCAGCTACGGCTTTTTTACCGCTTTCCATGATGATATTCATGAATTTTGACAATGTTTGGCTACCAAATTTAGGATCTGGCAGTACATTTCTCTTCTCGACTTCTCTACGTCTAGGCATAATCTCTATTCCTTAAAAAACCAACAAATCTTAAATATTATTATTTAGGACGTTTCGCACCGTATTTAGAACGGCTTTGTTTACGATCTTTAACACCAGCTAAATCTAGTGAACCACGTACTGTATGGTAACGCACACCAGGCAAATCTTTTACACGACCACCGCGGATTAATACCACGCTATGCTCTTGCAAATTATGACCTTCACCACCGATGTAGCTATTTACAGTGAATCCGTTAGTTAAACGTACACGGCAAACTTTACGTAATGCTGAATTTGGTTTTTTAGGAGTTGTAGTATACACACGTACACAAACACCACGGCGTTGAGGACAGTTCGCTAATGCAGGAGATTTACTCTTGTAACGAACACTCACGCGAGGTTTTCTTACTAATTGGTTAATAGTAGGCATTATCTTCCTTCTTTTATCAAAAATACTGAAGCCATAAGCCCCATGCTCATAGCCTCCAAGCATAAAGCCACTCTCTTACGAAACACTTGAAAGTAGATCGTAGTAAAATGCTTCACCTTGCCCTATTATAGAACCGCGTATTTTATCACACCTTGGATAAATTATGCAATAAAGTTAAGTCATTGCAATAGAATATATATACTTAATATTTGTTGTTCACATTTCAAACAAAGCTAACAATGCTAGGTTAGTTTGCAAGTTTGTTACAAACAAAAAGATTTTATTTAAGATTTATTATAAATCCCCGCCAAGTAAAACTAGAGTGTTAAAATACAACATATTAACTAATTTGGAGATACTCAAAATGGCACACATCTGGTCTGGGCATCCATCAAGCCTAAAACGACTATTTTTTACCGAAATGTGGGAACGCTTTAGCTTTTACGGGCTAAACGCGGTTTTGGTTTTATTTCTGACCAAAGAAGCACATATTCCAGAAGACTTAGCTTTAATTATCTTTGGTAGTTATGTAACCTATGTTTATCTTTCAACTACCATCGCTGGATTTTTAGCTGATCGTCTGTACGGCTATGCGAAAGTTGCATTCATGGGAGGAGTCTTAATCCTGCTGGGTCACATTACTATGGCGCTGTCTGGGCTTGAATTTAACTTATTCTACTTTGGCTTAGGTTGCATCGCAACAGGAACAGGATTATTAAAACCCAATGTTTCAGTCATGGTCGGCAAGCTCTACTCTGACGAGCAAGAAGATATGCGCGTCCAAGGATTCAACATTTACTACATGGGGATTAATATTGGGGCAGTTATCGCGCCAATTGCGGTTGGTTTCGTTGCCGAAAAAGTCTCATGGCATGCTGGATTCGGTCTTGCAGCAATTGGGATGGCATTAGGTTTATATATTTTTAAACGTGGCGAAAAAAATTTCCCGGCAAATTGCAAAATTAGTAATCAAGCCTTGATTAATTCTCGTGTGGCAGGAATAAAACTACATTATCTGATCTATATAATGCTCTTAGCGCTAGCAGCTATCTTTGCTACATTATTAGCTAACCCAATTCAATCAACTGTTGTTTCAGGGATTTGTCTAGTGATTCTTGGTGGCTATATCATATCCTTATGGCGCAAATTAACTAGCGAAGAACGCAGCAAAGTATGGATAATTCTAGTACTATCACTTTTCTCAGTAAGCTACTGGACACTATCTAATCAAACCATTGCCAGCTTACCAATTTTCATTGACCGAGTAGTGAAATTACATTACTTTGGAATTGACCTACCCGCTTCAAGCATCTCTAGTTTTTATTCACTAATTCTAATAATTTTAGCGCCGATTATTGCTTGGTTCTGGAATTTCACCAAAACCATTAACCACGAACCAGGCTACGCTGGTAAATTCACTATTGGATTAACTATCGCCACACTTGCCTTTGTCTTCATCATCTTCGGAATAATGCAAGCTGAGCACGCTGGCAAAATGAGCTTATTATGGATATTAGCCTGCTATAGTTTACTAGGCTTTGGTGAATTATGTATTTCACCAAATGGATTAGCGTTAGTTACCAAATACGCCCCACAAAATCTATCTGGTATCATGATGGGCTTATGGTGGATGATTAATGCTTTTGCTGGTTTAACCGCGGGTTTAGTTGCTCAACTGATTGGCTTTCAATCCACCGCTCAGTTAGAAGTTGACCAACAGCTACCAATTTACCAAAGTGGCTTTATAAAAGTCACAATTCTCGGTATAATAATTACCTCAATATTGTTCTTAATCCGTAAAAAAATTGACGAAAGAAGCTAAGATGTTATTAATTGCAAATTACGAAGGTCGTTCAGGAACTGAACTTTCTGCCAAACTTCTGGCACAAGGCGAAAATGGACTCCGCGCAATTATTGAAGGTATCAAAATAGTTGAAGCTAATCCTGAAATTCACACGGTTGGTCTAAGCTCATGGCCTAATATTCTAGGTGAATTGCAGCTTGATGCTTCGGTAATGGATGGTAATACCAGACGAACAGGATCTGTAGGCGCACTACGCGGCTTTAAGCACCCAGTAGAAATTGCCTATCGAATAATGACTGATATTAATCACGAGATTTTAGTTGGCGAAGGTGCAGAACGCTTTGCCCGAGAAATTAATGCACTTAACAATCAAAATGAAACTGAACTATCACTAAGTACTTGGCGCAAACATCTGGATGATGTATTGACAGCCCAACAAAAATCTGAGTTTCCCAATACTCGCTTACTTGATATTAAAAGTGAAGCAGTTGACCCAGAAAAAATGTTTGACACTACCGTTTATCTAAGCATTGATCACGAACAACGTATTTCATCCGCCACCAGCACTTCTGGTTGGGCATGGAAATATCCCGGAAGACTTGGTGATAGCCCAATTATCGGTGCAGGCAGCTATGCGGATAGTCGTTTTGGCGCTTGCGCATGTACCCACACCGGTGAAATGACAGTTCGCGCGGGAACAGCCAGAAGCGTAGTTCTTTACCTAAAAATGGGATTAAGCGTTGCTGATGCGGTTTATGAAGCAGCCCGTGATCTCGCTGATTTAAAAACTGGCTATTTGGATGAAGTTACCATTCACGCTATAGATAAGAATGGTAATTATAAAGTTATTGGCTTAAATTCCAGCGAAGAAATCCGCTATGTTGTGTGGCAACCTGGAATGGCTACCCCAGAAATTAAATCCGCAGAAATTATCCGCCTTTAATTTTTTAGTAAAAAGGATAAAAGCATGATTAAAAAAACATGTGCTCTTATTGGTATGACTGCTATTATTTCAGCATGCAGCACTCCAGCAGATCGCCCGATTAACTTAACTGGGTCGTTTAACGTCAGAATGAATCTAAGTGCAGAATATGACAAAAATGTGAAGCAATATCCCGTATCTGCTACCCTAGTTGACAACGTACCTTACTTTTATAATCAGGTTATTCCCGCAGGCTCTGGGCTTATTGGTACTTATTTTAATAATGGTTTTTTTAAATGTTATATTACTTGGACAGCAATCATACTACCTGACAATACGCCGATTAGCAGCGCCAAAGGTGTGGCTATATCAGGCTGCCATTCACGTGCCGAAATCGCTGAATCGCAAATTATCACTGCAAAATGGAATTGAGAAATACTGACTATAAATTGTAACAATCTAAACTTTATTTAAGCTCCGCAACTTGACTGACAGTTTTTTAATAAACTCTTGAAACTGTCAGGTTCATATACAAATATACCACATGTTTAATCGTAAAATTAACATTTAGCAGATACTACCGTCACCTGACTAAACCTTAATTTTTTAATGATCTAAATATAACTCTGAAAAATCCCCAATAACTTTAGCTCGAAGACTTGCTAAATGAGACGATACCGTCTTTGGTGCAACTAACATCTGTTCCGCAACTGCTTTTACTGTATGATAGCGCTGCCTGTATAGCAAAGTTTTTATTTCTGCATCTGTTGGTAATTCATAAAATAAATCTTCTGCTTTAACATAGCTAATGAATTTCTGAATTGATAATTTGCTATGTTTATATAAATGCTGATATAAGCGATATAATTCAATTAAGTTAAGCCTGTTAGTAACCTGCTCACTCATCGTTAATACCCATGTTACTTTATTTAAAGCATTACGTAATGGTAATTTTTTCATATTATGAATTGCCACAAAGCCATTAGGCAGCAAAGATATTTGCCGATCATTAATGATTTCAGCTTGTTGAAATTTAAGCTGCTCATCAAACATCACTATTTTACTAGCTAAGCTTCCCCAGTTTAGACGCATGTGTTGGTCAATATCCAGAACTGTCAAGCCGATTAATTCTTGAACATTCGAAACGCCTATATTTGTAGCATTAGTTTGATTACTAAAAAAGTATTTGCCTGAACTTAACTCTTTTAAATGCGCAGAACCATTAAAGCTATTGATTAAGCGCTCAGCAAAATCTAAGGTAATGAGATGATTTCCTCTTTGCATTATATTCTTCTTGAAACATAGTGTTTTTTAATTGAACTAAGATTTGTCTAGGTCATTTTAACGGAGGTAATATTTTCCTCTATTGTATACAATGATGTCAAATTAAACCGCTACTGACAATTAAAATTTTAAAAGGTTATAAAATTATGATAAAGATAGAACACATTGCAATCTGGGTAAAAGATATTGAATTAATGAAGAATTTCTACTGCAAATATTTTAATGGTACTCATAATAATAAGTATGAGAATAAAGCTAAGGAGTTTACATCCTACTTCATTGATTTTGGCTCAGGTTGTCGACTAGAGTTAATGCATTTGAACAGTTTAATCAATGACAAAATAAGCGATCGTAAGGCACGGTTAGGAATCAGTCACCTAGCAATTTCTCTTGGAAGTAAACAACTTGTTGATGATTTAACTTACACGCTAGAATTAGACGGATATAAAATAGCTAGTTATCCGCGAACTACAGGAGATGGATATTATGAAAGTTGTATTTTTGATCCTGAAAATAATCAAATTGAACTTACTGAATAATATAGTTAACCTATAAACAATTGAGCAACTGATTGTTCAATAGCCAAACTTAAATTATCCTGACGATTATGATTAGTCCGAATGAAACGCTTTAAATTAGCCCACACATGTTCAATCGGGTTCAAATCTGGTGAATATGGTGGTAAATAAATTAACTGTATTAGTTTGGATTTAATCTGACAATTCTTAATAATATAAGTTATACTTCATGGGTTAACTCATGAAGTATAACTACACAAAAAGGATTGTTAAAATGTCTAGTTTTGCAGAAAAAATCATTAAACCTAAACTTGGAGTTTTGGAACTAGCTAAACAGCTAGGCAATGTTTCTAAAGCATGTAACGTAATGGGTTATTCGAGAGATAGTTTTTATCGCTTCAAGCAGCTCTATGAAAATGGTGGTGAAGAAGCTTTACAAGAAATTAGTCGCAAAAAGCCAAATATTAGAAATCGTGTCCCAGACTATATCGAAGAAGCAGTCACTAATTTAGC
>SSGY01000216.1 GCA_008017145.1 Neisseriales bacterium | reverse complement strand
TTTTATTTTCGTGAGGTTTAATTATATAAAAAGGCATTTCTGCAAAATGATATTTAGGCAATATTTGTACTGCTTCACCGCTTTTAAGGATGTTTTTGGCGTTAAAGTGTAATAGTGGGGAAATTCCTATGTGATTTTTAACTAGATTTATTCCAGCTAATGAACTATCATAAGTTAAGCAATGTGTTTCAAAATATAGATTGTGTGACACATTATCTTCATCTAACAAAACCCAGCGATTAAAAACTTTTCCATCTAAAATAGGGAGTATTATTTTATGTCGCTCTAAGTCCTCTAGATCTTGTGGAGTTCCATGTTTTTCAAGGTATTTAATTGATGCAAATAATCCTGAGCTTGCTGAACACACAGTACGAATTTTATAATCACCTCGCCTAGGTATGATGCTAGTTAGGGCTAAGTCAAATCCCTTATCCAGAAATGAAACATCTTGTGTTGAGTAGATGATAGTTAGTTTTATATGCGGGTATTCCAGAATAAAATCATTTAAAGCTGGGAGAATAAACTCATTGGCTAAGATTGGCGGTAACGCTAATCTTAGTTCGCCCGCAGGGCTTTTAAATAAATCATTGAGATTATCAAGCTTATTATTGATGCGGGTGATATTTTCGTGTAACTTATCATAAAGGATTATACCCGCTTCAGTCAGTACAATTGTATTTTTGACCGACCGATCTACCAAGATCTGACCCAAATTTTGTTCTAGTGTTTGTAATCTCCGGCTTAATTTAGATTGATAAATATCACAGCGTATTGCGGCCTTAGCAAAGCTACCACTTTCAACCAAAGTAACAAAAAGAGATAAATCATCCAGCATATACACACCAAGAAATTATTGATTATATTCACGGATCATATTTGGGTTTGATCGGTGGAAGAATTTTGGCAATTAATAATTATAGCACTACTTCTTCGTAACCTCGGTAAAAATCCAGTGAGTATAGTTAATCATAACTAAAAAAGACGGACAACCATTTTTACTTATTACAGTGGAGTATAATTAATATCTGATTATGACTTGTGGTGCAAATCGTATCAATTGTATCAATAGCGTTAATGCTTAATTTTATGTTTTTTTATTAGAGAAATTAATGAAAACTAATCTGCGGGCATGCTTGATTTGGCTGATGGCGACAGTCTTTGTTGTTTATGAACTGTTTATTACCAATGGTTTTTATGCAGTTTCATTAACCTTGCAACAACATGAGCTGAACTTAAATAGTAGCGCACTTGGTTTGCTAGCTTCAGTCTCTTTTGTGAGCTACGCCCTTTGTCAGGTTCCCGCGGGTATCTTGGTTTCCAAATACTCGGTCAAAATTATTTTAAGCTTTGCCGCAACCTTAGTTGGTTTGGGTATGCTTCTGTATCAAAATGTTACATCACTGGAAATGTTGCTATTAGCACGGGTAGTTGTTGCGGTTGGCTCAGCATTTGCTTTTGTGAGTACTGCTCTTTTGATTGGGCGTTGGTTTTCCAAAGATAAGTTTCCTGTTTTGTTTGGATTAACTCAGTGTAGCGGAAATATCAGTGTAGTTGCGGCTAATATGTTTTTACCCGAAATAATTAGTTTAGTTCATGGTTGGCGACACGCTAGTTGGTATCTAAGTTTGCTGGGGTTTGCTTTAGCTGTCGGGCTTTTTTTGATTGTGAAAACCCGCCCAAAGGCGATGCAAGCGACGTCAACTCAAGTATCTCAGCCAACAGTAGGTATTTCGCAGCTTTTCAAAACTCTACTGGCAAACCAACAGTTTTGGGTAGTGACTTTATTTGCTGGTTTGCTTTTGGGGAGTTTGTTTAATCTTGGTGCTAATTGGGATATCAGCTTTCAGAAGAGCTTTTCAGGAAATACATTAAGCAGTGCTGCATTGATTAATTCAATTATGTTTTTGGGTTTGGCGGTAGGTAACCCACTAATGGGTATTTTATCGGGTAAACTAAAATCACGCCGTAAATTATTAGTCACTGGAAGCCTAAGTGCTGCGATATTATTGGGCGTATTGCTTTTTGCTCCGCAATTAAATCATGCTGCGGCAATGGTTTTATATTTTGGCTTTGGCTTGTGTTGTAGTACTGCCGTTTTGTCATATACGGTAATAATGGAAGTGTTACCTGCCGAGGTTCAAGGTGTTGGTATTGGAGTATGTAATACTGTTGTTTATTTAAGCGGTGCACTAATGAGCTTGGTAATTTCTTCTGTTTTGCAGATCGAGATAAAATTTGTACAAAATATACTATTTTCTGATCGCGTGGCACTATCTTTGTTTTTCTTTGCTATTTTGCAAGCATTTACGATCAGTTTGTTTATTAAGGAAAGCTATAAATCATGAAAATCTGGATTAAAAATCCCTTGGCTATTTTGGCTCAACAGGCTGAAAATGGTTTGGTGATTGAAGATGACAAAATTATTGAGTTAGTTGCGCGAGGTAATCAACCAAGCACGCTTGTCGATGCTGTGATTGATGCGCGTGAGCACGTCGTAATTCCTGGTTTGGTAAGCACACATCACCATTACTATCAAACCTTGACTCGCGCATTTTATGATTCGCTGGACAAAGAGCTTTTTGATTGGTTAACTACATTATATAAAGTATGGCAAAATCTGACACCTGAGAGCCTGCACGTTGCGAGTAAAACGGCAATGGCGGAATTATTACTATCAGGCTGTACTACCTCGGCAGATCATCATTATGTATTTCCGCGTGGATTAGAAAATGCGATTGATATTCAGGTAGAAGCAGCGAGCGAAATGGGGATACGTTCAGTTCTAACCCGTGGCTCGATGAATTTATCACAGAAAGATGGTGGGTTGCCTCCAGATAGCGTGGTACAGGATGAAGAAGTTATCTTGGCAGATTGTGAGCGACTGATTCATAAATACCACGACGATAGTGATGGTGCGATGATACAGATTGCTTTAGCACCGTGCTCACCGTTTTCAGTCAGCAAATCGATTATGGAACATACGGCAATTTTGGCTAAAAAACACAATGTGCGGATGCATACTCATTTGTCCGAAACAGAGGATGAAAATCAGTTTTGTTTAAAAATGTTTGGCTGTCGCCCGCTAGATTATTTGGAGCAGGTGGGCTGGTTGAATGATAAAACCTGGCTGGCGCATGCTATTCATTATACTGATGAAGAGTTAGTTCGTTTAGGGCGTGCAGGAGTTGGGATGGGGCATTGTCCATCTTCCAATATGATTTTATCTTCGGGAATGTTTCGCGGTGTTGCAGCGGAGCGTGCTGGCTGTAAAGTAAGTATTGCCGTTGATGGCTCTGCTTCTAATGATCACTCAAATATGATGCTTGAATTACGTCAGGCATTTTTATTACAACGTTTGCAATACAGCTCTGCTCTAAGTCATAATGATATTTTGCGCTGGGGAACCAAAGGTGGTGCAGCGGCGCTGGGTCGAACAGATATTGGCGAATTAGTTGTTGGCAAACAAGCTGATATTGCGATGTTTAAGTTGGATGAGATTCAGTTTATGGGGGCAGATAATCCCTTGGCTGCGCTGATTATTTGTGGTGCAACTCGTGCGGATAAAGTGATGGTTAAAGGTAAATTATTAGTCGATAACGGGCAGTTGATTTATCTGGATTTGGCTAAACATGCACAGGAGCATAAGCGAGCACAGGCATCAATGAGAGCTAAATAGCGTTTTGATCAGATTGATAAGATAGGATACAGCATGAGCACAGATATTCAAAAGCGAGTTAAAAAAGCCGGACAGCTTCCGGGAACACCTGTTTATACTGGAAATAGGCTGGAGGTTACGCCGACTATTACCGTTGCGTCATACAATAATCAGGAGTTTAACGAATACGTTAATACTCAGGTAGATGATGAGCAGATTCGAGCGCGTGATAGTCATATTACTTGGGTACATGTTGAAGGGTTACACGATATTCATTTGATCGGGCAAATCGCTGCACAATACAAGTTACATCCGCTCACGATTGAAGATATTTTGAATGTTTCGCAGCGCTCCAAAATTGAAGATTTTGATGATTACATTTTTATTACGCTGAAGATTCTCACATGGAGTCACAAACTAAATAAAATGAATACCGAGCAACTGAGTTTAGTTATTGGGGAGAATTTCGTTTTATCATTTACCGAGAGTCCGTTTACTGCGTTCAATCTTATCCGCGAGCGCTTGCGCACTGGACATAGTGTGCATCTACTGGAAAACGGTAGCGATTATCTGGCATATCGCTTGATGGATACCACGATTGATCAATATTTTGTGGTTTTGGAAAAAATCAGCGATAAGATTGAACGGATTGAAGAAAATATCATTATCAGCCCAACGCAGGATAATGCGCGGGAAATATTTCAGTTAAAACATAAAATATTGCTGCTACGTAAGGCAATCTGGCCGATACGCGAAGAAATTAGCCATTTGCTACAGGCGGATCATAAATTTATCACTTCATTTACCCGTCTCTATCTGCGCGATCTTTACGATCATGTAGTACAAGCAATTGATGCGGTTGAAACTCTGCGCGATATGGTCTCAAGCATTATGGATATTTATTTGTCCTTGGTAACCAATAAAATGAACGAGATCATGAAAGTACTGACGATTATTTCTACCATTTTCATTCCAATTACTTTTATTACCAGTCTGTATGGTATGAATTTTAAATATATGCCTGAACTGGATTGGCGCTATGGCTATCCGTGTGCGCTGTTGGTAATGGGTTTGATCTCGTGTGGGATGCTGCTGTTTTTCCGACGTAAGAAGTGGATCTGATTTAGCCTGTATCCGCAGAATAATTTACTGCGGATATTTTAGCTGTTTAAAAATTATTGTTTAAGATTAGCATAAGCCTGATTCAGTTCTTGCCATGATATTAGATTTTCTGGCTCTACCCAGTTATAAGCGATTTTGCGCCAATTTTCGTCATCGGGATTTAACCCCAGATACTCAATGTAACCGCGCTCACAAATGAAAAACTGTTGCTGGTAGGGTAACAAATAACCGCCAGAAGCTTTCAATATTGCTTTGGCTTCTCGATAATTGCTAAACCATTGATTAAAAAACCCACCTTGCGGAATAAATTTGCTTAACTGTGAGTGCTCAAAATAAAATTTGTAATTCGCCCAATTTGCAAAGCCATAATCAGCGGCAAAATAACCCAGACAATGTTTGAGCTGGATATCTTCTGCAGCTAATTCTAAATTGATGCTTTTTAAATATCCTGCAATTTTTGCCAACGCATCAGCTTTAAGCTTATGGTCGGAAGAATTAATCTTTTTAAGTAAAATTTGTGCCTGAATTTTGATTTCAGATAGTGAAATAATGCGTGAAGAATTATTCATAAAAAACTCCTATATGTTATTTGCCACAACCCATAATTGGCGTATATAAAAGTATGAATAAATACTTAAATGATTTGAATTGGGTGATGTCCTCTTTTATGGGTTCAGGTAGCCCAATCTGCCTGATCGGGCGGATTATAACATAAGCTTGGCTGGTTTAGTGTTTTTATATCAGCAAATAAAATGTGTTTAGGTAAACGCATAGTGTAACCTCATGATTTTTAAGGTTACACTTTTTAGCTATCTATGACTTCAAATTATTTAGTCGGCAGTTTAACCTTATTAATCATAAAGACTAGGTTACTAATATCTCCGCCTGTTTCACTAATGCGTGAGTTACTAAAATAAAGATACCCATTGTAGATACTAAAAGTATCAGGCCATTTTACATTATCACCATTAATGAGCATTTTTATTTCTTTTCTATCGGGCGTAAGATATGAAATGCTATTATGTTCCAAATCACCAAAATAGAGATTGCCATTATCATCAAGAATCATGCCATCAGGAGCGCTTGTCTTCATAACAAATGGTTTGGCATCTTTTAATGCATTGGGATTTAATAAATCATTTGTTTTGATACCATAGAGCGTATAGCCTGTCAGGGCATGGATATATAGGATGTCATTTTTGCTATCAAGCGCAATACCATCAGAATTAACGGTGTTTTTCCATTCTTTGCCATTAATCGTTAAATGATCAAATTCTGCTTTGGTATATGGATGATTATCTAGAACTCGCGTGAATTGTCCAGTTTTTGGATCTAGTATTATTAAACCAGCTGCACCAGAGTCGGTAAAATAAATTTTATTGTTCTTATCATCAACCCTCAAATCATTTGTATAAGAATTTTTCTTCACCACATTCTGTGGGAAAGTGTAGGTTTTCGATAGTTTATTACTATTTAAATCATAGACATAAAGCCTAGGTTCAGCAATTAATCCTTTAAACATTGGATTGGCAGTATCAAGGATATATAAATAATTACCATGGGCAACAACCGACTGAACACTAATAAATTTATTACTTATGTTATCACCAATTTCCCAATTATTCATTGATTCATTTGGATAAGCTTTGATTGTTTTATCTGGCATTATTTCTACCACAGAAAACGGCACACCTTTGCGCCAGCGCGGAGCATTGGCAAAAATTCGCCCATCTTTGGTAACTGTTATACCTGTTACCTGTACACCTTTAAAAGAAGCCACATTAATTACTTGATTTTGTTTTTGACTAGCAGAAGCATTATCTTTCAAATCTTCACCTAGTGCAAAAACAGAACATGAAACTGTTAACAAAAATAAAATAATTTTACTCATTACGATTACCTTGATTGTTTTGTTATCAAAAAATCCACTGACCGTTATTGTATAACATCTTAAAGTTTGAAAATTTTATCTTTTTATGAGTTCAGATAACTCAATCTGCCCAAATAGCATAACCTTAGTCAAATTTAGTGAAAAAGCCAGTAAGATTAAGCTGTTGCAGCATCAATCACCATGTGGTTATAAGGAGTGATGTGTTAAAATATTGCTCCAGTTACTGTTGCAAAAATGTAGTTGAAATGAAAGAAGACTATGGCTTATAGTGAAGCAGATACCAAAGCAAAGTTAATCACGCCCAATTTGAGCAAGCAAAATCAGCGCAACAACAAAAAATGCAAAATCTGCTCGACTTAAAATTGTTAATCTTAGACCAAGATTTTCACGGCAAGTTATAATTTTAGGGGGATATTATGAATCAATCATTTAGTGCAGAAAACTTTGTAGATATTTTTTATTCTGAAAATAGAAAGGGAAATAACCTAGAGTTTAAATTTGACATATTTAATCCATTAACAAGCATTACCAACGACTTAGTCTCTATAAAAAGTGCTTTTAAGAATGGCGTATATTCTACAATAGGCGAAAAAGATAGTGCGAATCAAAAAAAGGAGCAACTAAAGAAAGACAAATTTGAATTATTAAAAAAAATACTATTTGATGAAGTTGAATCTAAATTTGAACAAAGTATTTTCAAAACAATTTCAATAGCTACTAAAAAAATTAAAAGTTATCAACCCGAAATAGAAATGTCACTTAGCTGAAATAGAAATGTCACCGCCATAGTAATATCTATGGTGTGAAATTTTAACTTAGAAGGAGTGACATTTATGGCAAAAGCCAACACCGTTTATGCGCAAAAAACTAAGCTGCGCGAAATGATTTTCTTGGCGTATTTGGATGGTCAAATAAGCCACGATTCCGCAATTTCTCGAATAGGCGTTTCTAATCGCCAATTTATCCGCCTACGCAATAGATTCTTAACG
>SSGY01000003.1 GCA_008017145.1 Neisseriales bacterium | reverse complement strand
GGTGTTGACAATAATTTATCTAGCTATGTAAGAAATTAAATCCTAATCAAGTTGAAATTACGGATAATGCAAGTTTCCATAAGTCAGCTAAAGTTAGAGAGCTAATTGAAAGTGTTGGATGTCGGTTAATTTATCTACCACCATATTCACCTGACCTAAACCCAATTGAATATATATGGGCTAACTTGAAACGTTGCATTAGGGCAAATGATAATCGACAGAATAATTTAAGTTTAGCTATTAAACAATCTATCGCTCAATTGTTTATAGGGTAACTATATCTAATAATTTAGGATCTAGGTATTACCAGCTTTTATATTGGATATACTTCAACTATCTACCACCACGTACTGGCCACATAGCACAATCATAGCGAGGAATAGGATCAAACTCATCTACAGTTCCATTTTTAGGATAATTACTGTAACCGCCTCCCAAGTTAACACATAAAGCATACGCAGTATCAGAAGCTTTGGTAGTGCTCGTCCAATAATATGTATATGAAATATTGATAAAACACGCTCCATCACAATTAGGAGCACCTGAGTTACCACTACCATACATTAACCAGTTGCCAGATACGCCATAAGCATAGTTAACTAAACTTTTTAATTCATTAATATTAGGAATTCTCCAGTCAGAATAGCCACACCATGTACCACTATTGGCAATGGTTAATGCGCTTGACCAAGATAATTTGCCATTAACAATAGCACTTGGATCACGTACCCAAGTTAAACCAGTTAGCTTATCAGTTATACAATTGGATTCAGCGCCGCTGCCTGTTGTAAACCTAGGACTTGGCCAGGCAGCCCCCTCTTGTAAATCACCATCAGAACCTGCAGTTGCTACATATGGTAAAGTTGGAGTCTGCCCAGTTTGGGCTACCAGCGCAGGTGCTGTCGTAGTACCACGAACTGGAAATAATCTAAGTGAACTTGGTTTATCCAAACCAGTAGTTGTATAGGTCACATACCCGAATGCAACTGTATGCACCCAATTATCATTCCCTGCTATTGTAGTTGACGTCCAGTAATCTGATCCTAAAATATTATCAAAATTTTGGCTATTAAGCCAGGTGGTATTATCTGCTTGTGCATAATTAACCAGACTTAATAGCTCGTTTATATTAGGCATCCGCCAGCTACCAGCAGTTTGTCCACACCAAGTACCGGAAGCTGCTGTAGTAAGAGCATCATACCAAGTAAGAGCATTACCACTATTGACTGTATTTGGATCCTTAATCCAGATAAGACCTGTTAAATTATCAGTAACTTGACAACCGTCACTAGTAAAACGCGTTACTGGGGTGGTACTACCACTACTTACGTATGCCCATGGAACACCTGCATAAACATATCCATCTGAACCTGTAGGAGCAGGATCTAATGGCAATGTCGGTGTTTGCCCTGTTTGTGGTAAATATATCACAGGTGGCGCAATGTCAACACTGTAGGCTTGAGAAAAACCACATTCTCCACCTGAACATGCTACACTAATTTCGTTACTCAGAGATGATTTTTGATTTTTGTCCAAATTTAGTGTTAAAGGGCTCCAATTAGCAATACCCTCCACACCAGTAGTAGATCCTATTGTAGTATTTGGGTTATACATACACCCCCCAACTATCGAACTTGAACCACCATATCCATTAACCACGTTATATGTAAATTGCATTGAGCGCATAGTGCCTGCAGACATGTCCGAGTATAACCCTAAGCAGCCTATAGACTGGTTATTAACATAGTCACCACACAGTGCATTATTTGATGCATTACTGCTGGTATAAGTTCCGGCAGATGGAATTACTGGATTAACGATGCTACCATTTAATGTTTTGGTATATGCTAAGTTGCCACTACAATTTGCGCCACTATAAAATTTAATATCAATTGAGTTGATCGTTACACCACCAGGAGTTATAAATGATTGTTGATGCGTAATTGGAGGTGTATTTACTTGTTTAGAATTTATAGGAGTATAGGTTAATGAATCAATATATTGCTGCAGAGGACTACTTTGAGTTTTAATAGTGCTTGACGAAGCTGAATTGCTACCATTACAAGCATCTAGAGCTAACGCAGTAGCTAGAGTAAAAGCAAACTTAATAAATGTATTTTTCATATTAGCACCTACCGTTTTCAAAAAAAATCACTATCAAAACTGAATTAATCATTATCGCTAGTACATAGAGTAAAATCTTCATATAGAATTCACCTTATAACTATAAGGAGTATCTTACAAATAAAGTTTTAAAGCATATAAACCTTAGTGTGACGAACTCGCTTTAATTGATACAGTTTCATTACTATTTGAATCATTAAGTGTAAACCATAATGCAGATGAAATTGCTAGTGTAAAGGCACAAATCATAAAAATTAAATTTTTATTTGCAACAATACTAATGGCATGACCGACACCGAGGCTGGCAACTAATTGTGGTAAAACTACCGATAAGTTAAACAAGCCCATGTATAAACCAATTTTTGAATTGCCAACTTTTTGCGTCATGATGGCAAAAGGTAAACTAATTGTCGCCGCCCAACCAATTCCAATAAACGCCATTAAAGCATAAACCATAAATGGACTAGCACCGATAAACAGCATTCCTAAATAACCAACAGCCATTGAACCGATACAAATTGCATGAGTTTTAGTACTGCCTATTTTTCTGGTTAAAGGTTCCAAAATGGCTACAGGAAGTACTGCACCTGTAACATTTAGGATTAAAAATGAAATTGATACAACCTGCCCCATTTTAAGAGCGCTGAGATCAGGCATCTTATATTGAACGTACGCAAACATGTAAACAAACATAGTCTGAATACCAATCCACGTAAATGAGTGAGCTGCAAGAATTTTTTTAAATCCAAGAATTCCAGCCTCTTCTTTTGACTTGCCTGCTTCTTTTTGCAGTAATGTTTGGAAAATAAAAAACAGTGTAATTAGTAAGCAGATAAATTCAACATAGTAGGTATGGCTTTCCGCACCACTTAAACGCTCGATAATAGCATAGATGCCATATAATAAAAATCCCCATAATGGCTGAATATCCATCAAGATACTTTTAAAGGATGCATCTGATTTGGTTTTAGCTATGGCTACTAAACTTTGCTTTAATTCACGAGGCTCAGTAATAAAAAACACTGGAATAGTTGAAAGTAAAAATACCAATACCACACCAACATAGATTAATACATAATTATCTAAAAATGCGCCAATTACATATGCACCAACTCCAAAAAAGCCTGAAATTGTTTGCATCCATGTATATCCTCGAGTACGTTCTTTACCTTCAGGTGTTACATCAGCAATAATTGAACGAGTTGGATTAAAACTTACATTAATAGAAAGATCAAGTAATAATGCAACTGCGATTGCAACTCCCAAAATACTATGTAAACCAAGTGCTGCAGCAATGACATCTAAGTTAGGTAGCGCCAGTAACATTAATGAACATAATATTCCACCGATTATAATAAACGGACGACGGCGACCGCTCCAGAGCCAGACATTATCACTAATCAAACCAATAATAACCTGACCTAATATTCCAGCAATCGGACCTGCTGCCCACACTAAACCAATTTCATCAATTTTCAGTCCATATTTTGTACTTAGAATCCAACTCAGCGCAGAAATTTGAATACATAATGCAAACCCCATTGCCGTTGATGGAAGACCTAGAATGATATAGAAAAAATTACTTAATTTATTTTGCATCGTTGACATATTTTATTCCCCCATAGCGCCAATCAAAGATAAGTAAAAAGCCTTGATAAACAAGGCTTTTTACGATAATTAAGAACAACTGAATCCAGCAGTCGATGGTACACTTCCAGTATATGGTACAAAATACATAACTGATTGCGCTGGTACAATTAGCTGATTAAGCACACCACTACTATTAACATTAACAATTTGATGCGACATCAAATCAATATAACAACCAGCATTTAGATTAGATGCTGAGCTAGTCATTTCATAAACCGTTGTCGATTTATTGACAATAAACGCATAATTAGTACCACGAGTCAATGCTGCAACATTATCAGCATCAGAAGCACTTACTGTCGCCCAGTTCATAGTCTTGCCTAAAGTCTGATTATGGAAGTAAACTCCAGCAATAACTTCATTTTCATTCCAGTACGACACACTACCATTAGCATTGGCTGCAGTAGATGTTCCACTCGAAGTCAAGCCAGTACCAGCTTGTGCTTGTAAATCAGCAAAGACATACGGAGTACCCGCTTCAATAGCCAAAATCACACCATAAGCCAATGGTGCATTATAGTAATTCATTACAAAATTAGGTGATTGAGTACCGGTCCATGGACACATCGCACGAGATGATATACTATCTGGCACGGTATCTTGATCCATTACTAGGTTAATCGCATTTACACCTGGTAACGTGCCATTTGTTGAAGAAGTATAAGCATCACTACTAGTTATCATAGATGTCAATGAAGCTTGTAAGCTTGCGCCATAAGCAAAAGCACCATTTAGACCAGCAAGCAGTGGGAAATTTAACATTTTCATCGTATTACCAGATGAATTGTTACCAGTTGCTGTTTTGATGCTGATATAATTGGTATAATCATTTGCTGAATTAGTCGGGTATTCACCAAAGAAAATATTGCTGCTCTTATTGTACGCCGCAGTATCACTAAACAACTGATTAAAAAATGTTGGTGACTGTCCACTCACATCATCAATACGGAAACCATCAACATTAAACCCTGTCGTACTACTTGCAGCAGCACTCATTGAGCCACTACCATTGTTATAACCCAAAAGCCAAGCTGAATAACCATCAAAAATTGACTGAGTACCACAAGAAGCAGCTCCTGACCAACCTGATGACGAATTAGATGCAGAAGGCAAAACACCATCAAACCATCCCTCTGAAGCGGAGAAGTCGGCATCCCATGGTGTTGTGCTACTAACTGAAGCGTTGTACGTAGAACCATTAGGATTATTTGCCCATAGCGCAATTATTCCATTGGTATTATTTGCAAACGAAGCACAACTTGTCGCAGTATTACCAAAAGGAATATATCCAGAAACTTTAGTCTGTGGCCACCAAAATTGTTGCAGTGCCGACATATTTCCTGATGCAAATGAATAAGTTTGCCCAGAGTAATTAGTATAATATGTAGTATTATTAACACCTGGTTGCGCAAATTGATGGATTGCTACATCAACGATCAGTCGTAAACCAGCACTATGTGCATTTGTTACCAAAGTAGCTAAATCACTGGCAGTGCCATATGACATCACATTACTTGAATTACCAATTTCTCCAAAGTTCATCGGCTGATAAGCACCATACCAAGCTGGAATATTATCCGCAGCATAGTTACCAGAATATGTCACATATGCGCTATTTTGCGGTGGTGATACCCACACCGAAGTATAACCCATATCATAGTATTGTTTAAGCATTGCTGGAGTGATACTGGCATATGGTGTATTAAATAACTCCAAAATTACATCAGTATTACTATAACCAGTCGCAGCTGTGGCAATTCCGCTTGGCAGAGCCATGTTATACGCACCACTTTCCAATACAGCACCTGTTCCAGCACGAGTTGAATTTGTACCAGTACAAAACGCGTTATCCGATTGACCTTGAGTGATATTACTATTCGCGCTATTACTCCAAGTGCAAGTTCCATTTTGACAAATAGCACTACTTAGAGATGCAGTCGATACCTGTTTGGTTGACTGATTTGCGGGAATTGCCTTTAAATTAAGCGAAAGCTGACCAACATTTGTTGCCGGTGGCGTGCTTGAACTATTCGTTCCCGAGCCACAGCCAATTAAGCTTAGGCTACCAACCATCAGCAGCGCTGAGCATAGTGGTTTAAATTGCATATTAATTCTCCATTTTCTTAATAATTAGCGTGCGTAATTATAACAGTTTACTGCATTATTCAATAATGATAAGCTATTATTTTGTTAGAAATTCACAATTATTTTGGCAAAGATTCAGCTGTTAGTGAAGCTGATTCCTGCATACTGCTTTTGCTAGTATTTGCAGAAGCGCTGGTTTTTAACTTATGTGTGCTGACTTTACATTTAACAAAGACGTTATTGTTGTAGTAACAAATCATATAGCTACCGTCATCAGTATAAAATTTAAGTTTGTCCAACGTTGCATCTGCTGGCTCTGGCGCTAGTGGATTGGTGGAAGTTACAAAACCTCCCGGCAACGAATTACCGCCATCAGATCGTGCTGCAGGAAAGGAATCCACATGAACAATTAATTTGGCATTTTTACAATTCATTGTCAGGGATGAAATCGTCGACTGCGGTGTAATTTTTACATTATTACAGCTATAAGTTGCCGTATTTAAATTGACTGTAGTCATTGCAAAAACTGTAGATGCATTAAGACAGATAGCCAAAATCAATATTTTTTTCATAAATAAATTCTTTATAAAACTTACCAAGTATAATAAATACCCGATTGTATTTCATATTGCTGATAAAGATTATTTGATACATTTGTTGCTTGTTGGTTATACCACTGTTGTGCATAAACACCAAAAAGGTATAGACCACGAACTTGTGGGATTGGATAATTCAGAACCAAATCCATTTCTTGCAAACCATCAACAGTAGTATTATCTGAAGCAACATATACATATGACGGTTGGAAAATCAGATTAGTCCCCCAAGAACCTAAAGCGAATTGACCACCTAATTTATACATATTTCCAGGAATGCCCTGCGTAACCATATTATATGACCATGCTTCGGAATATAGTGGGTCAACTTGTAAACTTTGAGTATAAGGAGAAACAAATGCACCATTACCGTAGGCACCACTAGGTCCCCACATTGTATTCGCACTCGCATTAAGAGAGAAATCATCATAACTCCAGCCAATCTTAGCACCAGCAATATAGCTTTGAATTGCACCCCCGCTGGTTGACTGACTAATCGCATTTACGCTTTGAAACCATTGCTGATCGCTACCAAATTGTGCTGAAATATTAAATGACTGATGGCTGCTAACCGGAATGCTTACGCTACTATCACCGTAAAGCAACGTACCGTAGTTATCAAATTGATATCCCCACAAACGTAAATTATAAGCACCATCATTGGTTGCATAATTAGCCCCCATTGCAGCTGTACCAGCAGAGTTAGTTGAGTATCCATTTCGAGTTTGCAGCCAACTACTATAGTTAGTTTGACCAGTATAACCAGGCGCTGCTCCAAATTGGGCACCATTAAATGCCAATGCTGATAGCAGCCAACCACCGCCAGTATAAACATTGACACCAACCCCTTGATAAGTAGTTGGAACTGTTAACATATTAGTATACATATTACCCGCTAGCCATGGGCTATTATCAAAAGCAATATAACCGATATCAGCATTAACAATATTTTGGTACTGATATTCAATAAAAGCTTCAGATAATGTAATTTGCGTAAAGGTTGGGATGTATTGAGAATAATTACGCCCACCATTAATCTGACTATTTAAACTAGCAAACGGATTCATTATAGATAAGACGCCACCAGCAGAAAAGCCTCCAATTTGTCCAGTTTGCCCAAAGATATTTCCACCGTATGATATACCAGCTGGATAACGTTGCGAGTCCCATTGATTATAGGTTCCACCACCAAATACATTATAAGTACCACCCTCAAATAGCTTTTGTGCTACAGTTTGTGATTCAATTTGGCTTTCAGTTAATTTTAATGTTCCGCCACCTGACATCATCCAATTATATGGATTTTGGAAATAATTATAACGTCCTATAAATCCAGCATTAGGATTAGTAGGTGGAGGTGGCTGAATTTGATTAGCTGATTCAACTGCTTTAACTTGAGAGCTAGCAGCAACAGTGGATTCAAAATTATCCGCAAATGTCAGTGGTGTTATTGCGGTAAATAGTAAGGAATAAAGTATTTTATTCAAGGTATATCTCATAGTAATAATATGATATGTTATGGGAAAAATTTAATTATTGCTTAATTAGAAATTAATTTCATAGGTAGTAATTATGAGTTAAAATGACTCATATAGTTGTCCTTTTTTGGAGACAATATATATTTTCACATAACTTTTAGTTAATGATAAAATATGATTAGTAGAACCAAAATAGGCATGAAATACTTATGAATACTGGGAATAACCTGATTATTAGCGATGTAATTAACCAATTAGACGGTACTAATTCAGGTGCACAAAATAGTAGCATAAACGCAACAAACGATATTGAGGCAGTTCGGACTTGGCTGTTGGAATTTCGTCATAGTCCACATACATTTACTTCATATCGGCAAAGCTCTGAACGGTTTTTAATGTGGCTAATGCGTGAAAATCTCAGCTTACAACAAGTTACCCGCGAAGCGATTCAAGAGTATCAAGATTTTTTACAAATGCCAAGCCCCCATGACTTTTGGTGTGGACCAGCGAAGCCACGTACTCATCCGGAATGGAAACCATTTGTAAAAGGCTTGTCTAATTCTAGTATTAAGTTAAATTTACAAATTTTAGGCAGTCTTTATCAATACCTGATTGATGCAGGATATCTGACCCGTAATCCATTTCGTCTAATTCGCCAAAAAATCAAAGTTCCGCATGGGGTTGAACGTTTTTTAACCGTTCGTGAATGGGATTATTTGCGTGAATTTATCGAAACTTTACCACAAGATAATGCAAAGAATAAATTTGAGTATGAACGAACAAAATGGATATTTAGCCTACTGTATTTGACGGGTTGTAGACGTAGCGAAGTAATCAATGCACGCATGTCAGATTTTGTGAGTAAACGTAGCCAATGGTGGCTAAAGGTTGTTGGTAAAGGTAATAAATACGGAGAAATACCTGTTCCCAATGAATTACTCAGCGCATTAATTCGTTATCGCAAGTCACTTGGTTTAGCAGAATACCCTAATCCGCTGGAGACTGAATTACCCTTAATCTATAGCAAATACGGTAAACTAAAGCCAATTAGTGATTCAATGCTTTATAAAATCATTAAAAACACGTGCAATAACCTAGCGGACGAGCTTAAAGCCAATGATCCAGCTAGTGCATTTGTGATTGCGCGAGTATCAACTCACTGGATGCGCCACACTTCAGCAACACATCAGGTAGACGCGGGGATTGACATCCGAGTAGTAAAGGAAAACCTACGCCACAGTATGCTGGAAACAACAATGAAATACCAACATACTGAAGCAGATTCACGGCATGATGAAACAATTAAAAAATTTGGTAAATAACGCAATTAATTAATTTGACTGGATATTGGTGCTAAATCCTCAATTGATAGTTGAAGAACAAACTGAGACAGTTCATATTCAGTGAAGCGATACTCCGTATTACAATAATCACAGTCTACTGAAATATTTCCCTGTTCATTAATCAGAGTGGTTAATTCATCCTTACCTAAATTACGTAAAATCTCACTCACGCGCTGCCGACTGCAGCTACAAGCAAAGATTACTGGGTGTTTAGGCATTATAACCACATTGTCTTCATTAAATAGCTTAGTAATAATACGCTCTAAGTTATCATTTAATAATTCATGAGCGGTAAGCGTATTGGCAAGCATGAAGATCCGTTCAATTTCGTTTAAATGTAATTGATGGGTATCTGGTAATTGTTGTAACATAAAGCCAACGACTTTATTTTCTTGATATGCCAAGAAAAACCAGCTTTTGAGTTGCTCTGATTGTATCATGTAATTATTTAAAATTTCACCAACTTCCGAACCATTAAAAGCTATAATACTTTGATATAAATTACCCTCGCTCTTTGAATCGATACTTACAACTAGCCTACCTTCCTGCAAATAACTCGAATAATCAAGCATAGCCTCATCTTTGGCAGTAAATTTAGCCGTTGCGCGGATATGATATTGATTACTACATTCACTAACAACTAAATTAAAATGCGGGTTATCCTGGATCTGGCAAATAACTTTCCCATCCAATTTGAGGTTGCTAGTTAGCAAAACGTTTGCTGCTAATAATTCACCCAATAATTGTTTTAAGCCATTTGGGTATATTTTTTGCTCTGCAATTGTTAACCATGCATCATCCAACACCACTAATGAGCCTTTGACAGGTAAACTTTCAAAGATAAACTTTTGTAAATAACTTGAATTCATTCAATACTATTCCATAAAACAAACCCACCGTTAAATGGTGGGTAAAAACTATTCTTCTTCATTCATTACGGCGTTAGTGTAGACATCCTGCACGTCATCAAGTTCTTCAAGAGCATCTAATAGACGTTGCATCTTCTTGGCATCCTCACCAGTCAGTTCCGTTTCTACATTTGGCTTCATGGTAACTTCAGCTAATTCTGCACTAAAACCTTTTGCTTCAAGAGCATTTTTAACTTCAACATAATCATGCGGAGCAGTTATCACTTCCAAGCTACCATCATCATTTGTAATCACATCTTCTGCACCAGAGTCCAAAGCCGCTTCCATTAAAGCATCTTCGTTCGTACCAGGAGCAAAAAGTAACTGACCGCAATGTTTGAATTGAAATGATACGCAGCCATCTGTTCCCATATTTCCATGATACTTATTAAAAGCATGACGAACTTCCGCAACCGTGCGAGTATTGTTATCTGTCAGGCAATCAACAATAATTCCAGCTCCAGCGATACCATAACCTTCAAAGCGTAGTTCAACATAATCGACACCTTCTAATTCACCAGAACCACGTTTGATCGCGCGTTCAACGTTATCTTTAGGAACATTATTTTCACGCGCTTTTTCGACTGCTAAACGTAAACGCGGATTAGAACTTACATCACTACCACCCATTTTAGCAGCAATTGTGATTTCTTTTACCATGCGTGTCGTAATTTTACTTTTCTTAGCATCAGATGCTGCTTTACGATGCTTAATATTTGCCCATTTACTATGACCTGCCACAATACAATCCTTTACAAACAAATTTTGGCAATATTTTAGCATGAATTAGTGCTGTTCTTGGCAGCTTTAGCTTGAAAAAGCTCTGTAACTTAACAGCTTTAACCATCCTTCCCTGCTTTATTAGGCTTTACTTTTTAATTATCGGCTATAGATCATCAACTAACTATAGAGAAAGCAAATTTTTACTTACCCAGTTGACGATACCCTCGAGCGAGGAAAAATCATTAAATGAACGAACTTTTAATCCCAAGTTTAGATTATTTATGATATTGGTTAATGCACGACCTGCACCAATCTCAAGAATAACAGTAACGCCCATCTCCTGCATTATTTCGATCGTACGGCTAAAATGAACGGTATTTGAAATTTGTTGACTGAGCGACAAAATGCCATCTTTTGCAGTATAAACAACTTGATTATCAACACTCGCGACAATTGGCGCAGCTAAATTTTGCCATGCTTGTTGACTAAGATACCTTGCAAAAGCTTCACTTGCTGCAGCCAAAATAGGCGTATGTGATGCCAAGTTAACTTTTATCCAGTTTAGCTTGTACATTGGAAAATTAGTGTTTAATATATTAAATAAATTCTGTAGATTCTCTGCTAAGCCACCGATCACCCAATTATCACGCGAATTTTGGATTGCTGGATAAACTATAAAATCGCGGCAAAATTGCAAAAGCTGATCCTGTGAAATCCCACTAACTGCCAATAACGTACTAGGCACATATTGCCCAGCTGCGGCATCCATATAATTTGCCCGCGTAGCTGCTAAATTAATTAGCTGTGCAAAATCACAAGCTCCACTACATGCATAACTACTTAACTCACCAAGGCTGTATCCCGCAAAGGCTGTTGGAGCAGGTAATTGTGACTTAAGTAATTCCCATTGGATATAGCTAAAACCAGCAATCAATGGTTGCGCGTGCTTGTTTGTGAATAACTCACTATCAGTTAGCGCTATTTGCGGCAATAATACGCAACCAAGTTGTTGACTTAAAGCAGTAACTAACCCAACCGCTTCTGGATAGCTTTGCAAGGGACTAAACATATTTAAACTTTGGTTACCCTGCCCACTACAAACTATGCCTAACCCCATAATTCAACCTCTGCGTGATAAACAAAAACTGTTGCTGCCAATAAATCAGCACAACCACCTGGACTAAGGTTACGTTTGACAAATTCTCGATGAATTGACTGTGCACCTGACAGCCAGTCACGTTGTGTTATACCACCAGCGTTAATGAATTTCAAAGCTTGATCCTGCGCAAATTCTAATCCTAGCAAACCACCGCGATAAAGTAAATTAGTATCCTGAACTTGTGATAACAGAATATAGAATAACTGAACATAAGCGACTTCACTATGTCGTGGGTAAAATTTTTTAAGCACTGGTAGATATTGATTAAAAATATCTTCAAATCCGCCAGCTGCATGTTGAATAATATCACATTTATTTGATAAATACCGATCTCTGACTTGTTGCCCGTGAGATGTCCTGTCGGTTTGATGTTGGAGGATGGATGCACCCCACAAATTACGAATTAAATCAGGAATTATCGCAAATTTAGCCTGCTTTACATAACTTGCAGCACAGCCAGCTACCAGAATCCCTAAGATAAAAATTGTCCCACGATGGGTGTTAATATCATTAGTTGCGTGTAACATTGCATTTTCAGCCGCTTTACCTGCTGCGACTAATTCAGAAAATGGTGCATTGTTCTCACCCAGCATAATCATCTGCAGCCAATAATCATCAAGCGCTGCAATACTGGCTAAAAATGTATCTTTATCCATGTCATGATGGCTGCCACTATCTATTAAACTTACCAAACCAGCTTTAGGATAACACGCTAATTCGGCATAGAGCGCATTGTGAGCTAGTGAAACTATGCGCTGCTGCCAATTATTAATCATGCCAATTGTTCCAATAGAACTTTGCGATGAACAAACTTCACCTCGCTAAAACTTTTGCATAATACTTTGTCTGAATCAGAGAACCATTCACGCCAAGCCACGGCACAACTATCAGGAAAAATCAATTCACCATCAACCCTACGACCGCTTATCATTGCTAAATCATCTAGCAAAGTCAAGATATACCCAAGCTGGTTATGAGTCGCAACATGCAGTAAAACATCTAAATCAGAGTTATCATGAATATAATTTTTCTGAGTTAGAATTTGCCAGCTGAATGAGCCATAAATGCACGGTTTAAAGTTTAGCTGCTCAAGCTTTCGAATCATTTTTATAAGTGACGTAACTTCTGTTACAAAATATTGAGCTATATTAATCAATGGTAACGGTACGGTATGTGAGATTATAGATTGAATTGGAATCAAGCAACTATGCCGTGAAACCTTTTTATCCATTCCATTGCACCACGCAATATTCAGATAATTTGGTGTTGGATTAGTTTGCCGAGCTACTACACAGGGAGATTTTTGCATAACCCAGCCATTCAATTCTGGGCTATAATTAAACTCAGAATCAAGCCAGACTAAATCATGGCGTTGAAAATTCATTTTGCAGCTAAAATATCAGCAATAACCTTAGCCGCTAACGTTCTACCACCACGAGAAGCACCCTGTGTGCGCCAATGATGTATATCCGTTGTAGCGGGTAATAAAGCACTAACTCGAGGCATAAATTCTTCTGCGGTAACAACCTCTTCTATTGCACCTAAACGCACATAATTTTCTGCGCCAGGCGCAAAAATTGCTGAAGTTTTACTTAATTCTTCAAGTTTTTCAACTGGAACTTTGGTTACTCGCGACATTGCATCCAGCCACATTACCGCAATTTCTGCCTCTTTAAGAGCAAAAATATAATCAGCATTCAATGCACTTGCAATAAACGCACCACCCAAAGCTTTACCATAAACCAAAGCAAAAATTTTGTGCCCTTCTGCACGTGCCAGATTAAATGCTGCAATTAAATGCCCATAGTAACTATTTAAGCCAAGTAATTCTGCATTGTGGCTGACTTTTTGTCCTGCGGTATCAATCACGATACAAATAGGGCGCTTCGGATGATTTTCAATTGTCTTCAAAATAAAATCTGCTAATTTAATACTCATCGCGTTATCTAAGCTTGCCTGATTGACGATTCCACATAATGCGAATGTTTGCTCTTGGTAACTAAATTCGCCAAGCAATATATCTTGTTCAACTGTCGTTTTAGCGTTACTACCAAATGTAGCACTAATTAATTGTTGGTATTCCATGATTACTCCGCCAAAGATTGTTGTAATTGTTGAAATTGCGCATCACTAAAATTTGACACCTGTTTAGGATCACTAACTCCTAGGTCATGCCAAATATCAAGCGCATCATGATAGTTGGCATATTTAGTAACTAATTGTGCCAAGCGCAAATTATCAGCGCGCAAACCATCCAAACTGAGTGTAACCGGATTATCTAAAGCAAATTTGATTTGCTGATGAAGTTTATCTATTTCAAGAATGCAGTACTCAGATAAGCCGAGTAAAGCACGGTGTTTACCACCACATGTTCGCCACACCAAGGCACGGTCTTTGGAGTCATATTCATCAACCCCCATGACAGTTTCGATAACCTCTGGTCCTGAAACACCACTACGCCCTTGTTCACTAATAAATAAACTATCTACACATGTCGCAGTAATACCAACACCACCAAAAGCACCATTCTTTCCTGCAACTACCGCAATCACTGGGATACCACTCAAGCGTAAAGCAAATATACTTCGAATAATTTCACTAATCGCAATTTCACCAGCATTAGCTTCTTGTAGACGAACCCCACCGCTATCCAACAATAAAACTACGCCACTTACTTTCCGTTCTAGCGCCCGTAAGCACATTCCCACAATTTTGGCACCATTTACCTCACCAACCGCACCACCAATAAAGTTAGCTTGTTGCGCAATTATCGCAATTTCTTTACCATCGAACTTAGCATCACCAATCACTACCCCATCATCAAATGAAGTTAATAAATCAAGCCGACCAAGATGTGGGCTAGTTACTTGTGCTGCTGGTGGCAAGATTTCTTCAAAGCTACCCTCATCAACCAGAGCCATAATTCGCTCACGTGGAGTAAGCTCAACATAGTGTGAATTAGTTATATGCTTATTTGCTGATGCAACCAAGTATGTTTCATAGGCTTGACGCAAACGCAATGCTACAATTGCCGGAGTTGCACCACTATCATGCAAAATAAACTCCAACCCGCCAATAGCAAATTTAGCAGCAAAATCACTAAGTACAGCATGCCAGATTTCAGAATATCCCGCTACACTGGTAACAACCGTAAATTTTGCACTAAGACTATCATCATGGCTTAATAATAAAATTTCAAGATTACCTGAATTTACCACTCCGGTACTCGCACCAATCTGTCCTCTAGGAGCAGTTTTGCTGGATAGATTATAATTTAGCTGTTCCATCGTATTTTACCAATCCCTAAAGCTTGATGGCGGTTGATATAAGCCATCAGAAATATGAACCAAGTCCTTAATGGTCTTAGCCGCTAATAAATCGCGTGTCACATCACGATAGCTAATTCCAATGTCTTCTGGATATTGTATTACACCACGTTCACGTAATTGATTTACCATTTCTTTATCGCGTAGTAAACCAACTGGAGTATAACCAGCAATACCACGAATTGCTTGCTCACGTTCAATAGAATTACGACAAAGTAGCAGATTGGCAATTCCCTCTTCCGTCACGATGTGCGTAACATCATCACCTAAAATCATAATCGGCGGTAACGGCGTGTGCATTTTTTCCTGTAATGCCCAAGCATCAAGTTTATCGACAAAAGTCGCCACACCAGCAGCTTGGAAAGTATCAACCATTTGTACTACTAATTTACGCCCACGTAAAAATGGTTTATTTTGACTGGTAGCATATTCTTGCCCTGCTTGTAACCAACATGGAGTGGAATGTCGCCGTGCATTTACATCACTACCGAGATTTGGCGCACCACCAAAACCAGTTATCCGTTCCAAGGTTGCAGTAGAACTATTCCCTTGTAAGTCAATCTGCAAAGTTGCACCAATAAATAAGTCAATTGCATATAAGCCAGCTAATTGAGCAAACGCTCGATTACTGCGCTGCGAACCATCAAAACCATTGAAGAAAATATCAGGATGGGCGCGGACATATTCATTCATTCCAACTTCACCACCCGGTGAACAAATGGTCTTAACAAAGCCTGCCTCAATCGCAGGAATCAAAGTTGGAACAGGATTAATTACAAAATTTTGGCAAATCTTATCTTTTAGACCAAGACTCTCGGCATAAGTTGGCAAAAGCAATTCAATGGCACAAGTATTAAAGCCTATTCCGTGATTGAGACGATTTACGCCATATTTAGCATAAATACCTTTGATTACCATCATTGCCATCAAAATTTTTAGTTCGTCAATTTTTGCAGGGTCGCGGGTAAATAATGGATTGAGTACCATTGGCAGTGGACTATGTACAACTACATCAACCCACGAGGCTGGAATATCCACTCGTGGTAATTCATCAACTACTTCATAGACTTCCGCAATCACCAAACCATTGCGAAAAGCAGTAGCCTCAACAATCGCTGGAGTATCCTCAGTATTTGGCCCAGTGTAAAGATTACCCTGCCGATCGGCTTTTGCCGCAACTACCAATGCGACTTTTGGGGTAAGATCTACAAAATAACGAGCAAATAGCTCCAAATATGTATGAATCCCACCAATAGTTATTTTGCCACTGGCAGCAAGCTGTGCCAAACGAGCACCCTGCCCACTGGAATAGCAAAAATCTACTCGATTGGCTAAACCTTTTTCAAAGACACGGATATGTTCTGGTAAACTTAACGCTGATTGAACTATGTGTAAATTATTTGTCTGCTCTGGATCTAACTGCGCCAGAGCTTGTGCTAAAAACTGGGCTTGCTTTTGGTTATTACCCTCTAAACACACTCTATCG
>SSGY01000205.1 GCA_008017145.1 Neisseriales bacterium | reverse complement strand
GGGCAATTTAGGTGTAATTTTACGCGCGGCTAGTGCTGGCGGAATAAAAAATATAGTTCTATCTAAGAATTGTGTTGATATCTATAATCCTAAGGTTCTACGAGCATCGCAGGGAATCCAATTCGCACTGAATATTTACCAAAATTATGATATTTTTGAGTTTATAAGACAATATTCAGCGCAAATTTATGCACTAACACCGCATGCGAACGATAGTATTTATGAGCAAGATTTAACCCAAAATTGTGCCTTAGTTTTAGGTAATGAGGGAAATGGAATTAGTGGTGAACTGTTGAGCGCAATTAAGCAGCATCTTACGATTCCAATGCCAGGGAGAGCAGAGTCACTAAATCTAGCAATGGCAGCAACTGTTGCGATTTTTGAGTTGTCCCGCCAACGCATGACAAATTTGAGAAAGAAATAATGAAATCAATAACGATTATTACACGTAATAGTAAATTAGCTATGTGGCAAGCGTTACATGTCAAACAATTATTACAAGATGTTTATCCTGAATTAGAGATTTTGATCTCTGGAATTACTACAGAAGGTGATAGGATTCTCGATCAATCACTTGAAAAAATTGGTGGGAAGGGTTTATTTATTAAAGAGCTCGAATATCAGCTCTTAGCCGGAAATGCCGATATTGCAGTTCATTCCTTAAAAGACTTACCAGCAAATTTACCGAGTGAGTTTGAATTAGCTGCAATCTTAAAACGCGAAGATGCTCATGATGCATTTGTAAGTAATCAATATAAATCCTTAGATGAAATGCCAATAGCTAGTGTGGTTGGTAGCTCAAGTGCGCGACGGGTTGCGATTTTAAAACAGTATTATCCACATTTGCAGATAAAATTATTACGCGGTAATTTACAAACACGGCTGGCAAAATTGGATAATAATGAGTATGATGCAATTGTTTTGGCAGTAGCAGGTCTCAAGCGCTTGGATTTAGAGGCGCGAATTACGCAGATATTGGCAGACGATAAATTTATTCCGGCAATTGGGCAGGGAGCATTAGCAATTGAAATTAAAGCTGGCGCTTTGGAGTTAAAAAAACTCCTTGCCCCACTAAATGATAATATTAGTGCGGCATTAGTTGGTGCTGAGCGTGAAATGGGTCGTTATCTCAATGCTAGTTGCAATATTCCTTTAGCTGGGTTTGCTCGAATAGTTGATAATAAATTAAAATTAAGCGCATTACTAGCTGATGTTAATGCTAATATGTACTTAACTGCCGAAGTTAGTGGCGCTCCTGCAGATTATTTGAGTATAGGTAAAGCTTGTGCCGAACAATTAATTAAGCAAGGTGCGGCAGAAATTGTTCAACGCTTGTCCGCGGCTAATCACAGATAATTAATACAAAATGTATCTAGTTACCCGCCCAGAGCCGCAAGCAGCAGTTTTGATTAATTTGCTAGAACAGCAACAGATTAAAGCGAAAAGCTTACCTCTAATGGCAATTAGATACTATGATCTTGAGTTAGAACGTCTAGTTAGCAAAATAAATACTTATGATAATTTGTTACTGACATCTCCAACTGTGATTGATTGTTTGATTCCATTGCTAGGCAAACTAAAGCCAGAGTTAAATGTAATCGTTGCTGGAAAAAGCTCTGCTGATTATTTATTAGACAAAAGCGGAGTTAAAGCACTATACCCTGAATGCGGAAGCGGAGTTGCTGAATTAATTAGCGCAAACTTAATCCGCCAAGGAACAAGCTATTTGATCGCAGGAGGTCTGCCACATAATCAGCAATTGGCAACATATTTAGATCTAAATAAAATAAATCACGATTTTATAGATTTATATCAGCGGACTAATTCTGCTATTTTAAATTTGGCGCAAACTGAGAAAATTATCTGTGATCGGCAAAATATAGGTATAATCATTACTAGCAGCTCCTTAGCCGAGTATTTGTATGACTGTGCACAGGCTAGTCATTGTATTTTGCAAACATTATCTAAAGTGTATTTAATTACATTGCATCCAAATATAACTCGAAAACTAAAACAAGTAGGCTTCAGTAATATAATTGAAACAGATAGTGCATCAAATCAAGCAATAATTAACACCATCAGGAAAATTGAGAATGAGCGAAAATAATACAACTGAATTAAAAAATGAACAGCCTGCGATGGTAAAAACTGTAAATAAGCCAAGGATGTCAAAAGTTCCGGTTTTATTAGCAATCCTATCGTTAAGTTGTACCGGATATCTTGCCTATCAAAGTTTTCTGGGTATTAATGGTTTTATTGCACAAAATAAATTAAATAGCCAGCAAAGTCAGAAGATTGCGGCATTATCAACTGATAACTTGCGCCTAACTCAACAAATTAAGCAACTCACACAAGAACAAACCGCTCTGAAAGAGCAGCTTGATAAAACCAACAAAACTGTAAATAATGGCAATATGGTTCTGTATCAATTAAATAGCTTGATTAGTGGTGCTAATCAAAGTTTGTTGCTCTATCATGATTACGCATCGGCAATTAAACAACTTAATTATGCGAAACAAATTTTAACTAGCGTTAGTGACCCGTTGTTATTGCAGTTGAAAATAAACTTAACCACAGATTTGGACAATTTACAAGCAAAAAACAATTTTGATGCGACGATGCTAGCAACACAATTGGATGAACTTTATCAAAATATAGCTCAACTAAATATTACTGCACCAGTTGCCCCACAAAACCAGCAAGATAATTTGCCAACCAGTGCTTGGCAACGTTTTGTAATGAATATTAAACAGTCAATTTTTGGTCTAGTCAAAGTAGTAAAAGCCAACTCTGATAGTGCCGAGGTTTTAGTGCCAGAAAATGAATTAGTGGTGCGCCAACATTTACAATTAGATATCTTAAGTGCGCGTCAGGCATTATTAAATCAAAATGCAGCATTATGGCAAAGTAGCCTGAATGATGCGTATAATCTAACGCAACGCTTTTTTAGCAATGATTTAACTCGGCAAAAAGAGTTATTATTGATTCAGCAACTCAGAGGAGTCTCACTAGGCGTTAATCAACCGACGCTGGATCTAACCATGCAGGCACTCATTAAAGCTCAACAATTAAGCGATGGAAATAAATAATGAAGCATAACTGCTCACCCTATGCAGTAATAGCGTTGTCACAAGTCTCCTCATGTACTTCTCATGTACACTACGTCGCCTTGTTCCTAACTCTTACAGCATATTGTGGCAGTTATACTCGTAGTGCTCACAATTCTAGCGTTGTCGCATTGCTAAAAAAGACTCCTTATGTAGTTCATCTACACCGCGTCGCCTTTTTTATCAATACTCCTAGCTATAATCGCGATCACTTAGAGTATATACATAAAAGCTCAACTTATGAGCATTCAAAGTATATAAGTGAGGAGTTACAATGAAGCTTTTTATTAAAACTTTAGTTATTTTTGCTCTGGCATTGGCGGTAGCTGGGTTTGGTCTCTTTAACAATGGTGCTGTTGCAATTTATGTTGCAAGCTATAAGATTGAATTAAGCTTGAACTTATTAATCTTGTTGTGGTTATTAAGTGTTGTCGTAATTTATTATTCATTTCGGATATTAATTAATGTCAAACGTCTTCCAAATAAAATACATCGTGCGCGGGTTAAAAATGCATTAGTTGCAGCTCGACAACGATTAAATTTTGCAGGCTTACATTATTTTGAGGGCAAATATCGTAGCTGTTATGATAATGCCTTGAAATCTCTCAAGCGAGAAGCTAATAAAGATAATAAATTTTTGGCATATATGCTGGCGTACCGTGCTGCAAACATTATGCGTGATCAGGAAAAAGAAGATAAAATCGCGACGGAGCTTGAGCAATTTAGCGAACCCAAATGGCAACTAGCTAAACATCTATTAATTGCAGAGAATTTTTACAATCATCAGCTTTATGGACAAGCAATTGATCATTTAAATGCAGCTCTACAGCTTGATCGTAGTCATGTGCCAGCACATCGCATGTTGCTTAAAGTATATCTGCATCTTGCCAATTACTCCAAAGCTTATGAGATGCTAGAGTGGCTATTAAAAAATGATAGTTTACGCGAGTATAAAGCTAGCAAATATAAAGCGCGGGTAATCGGTGGTCTATTTGCCGAAATTAACGATACTAAAGAATTAAATAAATATTATAACAAGTTAGACAAAAATGAGAAATCAAGTTTCTTGTACGGCAAGCTTTATTTCAATGCTTTATTGCGTGTTGCTGATTACTCTGCTGCAGTGGAATTTTTGGAGCGGAACTTTAAAGATAATTCTATTCAATTAATTTATAGTGAATCATTGCTGGCATTAGCAAAAAGAGTTGATGATGCTAAGCTATTAGAAAAATTGACTAAGCTCTGCGAAAACGCACTGGTTACAAATGCGCAAAATGCTGAGTTGTTATTAACTTTAGGTGTTTTGAACTATCAACAACGTAATTTGGAGCAGTCTCGGACTTATCTGGAGTCCAGCCTTAAAATAAAACCTAGTCTTGATGCAACGATTTACCTGTCATTTGTTGCTGAAGCGACTCATGATAATGCGCTATTTGCGGATTGCCAGAAAAAATTATTAACTAATATCCGTAATTTTAATTAATGCTTTTGTGAAGTGATGATGAAGAATATAAAAACTGTACGACCTAAATTTGCTAAAAAAAATCGTGATACTATTTTACCCTCTAAATTAGCTAGATTTATCAATGATTGTGTAGCAATCCTTCTGTTTGCCTTAACTGCAATGGTAGCTTTGGCTTTGGCGACTCATTCACCAAATGATAGTTGTTGGTCTAAGAGTGTTAATTCTCCAATTGTCGTAAATAAGCTTGGCGTAGCTGGAGCTTATTTATCAGATATTTTGTTTTATGTATTAGGCTTTTCCGCTTGGTGGTTGGTTGCGGGTGTTTTTTATCTAGGCTTCCATAAAATTGTACGCAAAAAAATCCCAACTGGAAACTGGAGTACGATTTACCGAGTTATTAGTTACATTTTCTTAATTTCAGCTTCTGCTACTTTTGAATATATCTCCTTTTTTCATCAAGCGTCAAGCTTGCCAGATGGTTGGGGTGGTAGCTTAGGGTCGTTTATTTTTAACAGCTCATATCGTGGTGTTGGTGAAGTTGGCGTTTCAGTATTAAGTTTACTTTTTATTATCATTTGCTTTTCATTTTCTTTTGGTATTTCATGGTTATTTATTGCGGAGAAAATTGGTGCGGTTTTGGAAATGATTTATGTTCAACTAACTTCTTTAGTTGCACGTAAGTCACCTGTTGCAGAAAATGGTGCCGCGGTTATTGATGATGAAGAGGATGAGTTCATAGCTCCCAAAGCTACGGAGCAATATTTTGAGCCTGAACCATTGGTTGTACCGAGAAAAGATATCGATATTGAAGAACCAGTTGTTAAAAAACTTTCATTTTCAGAGCGGTTATTTAAATCAAGAACTGAAGGTGCTTCTACTGAAAATACGAATATCAATGATGAACCAGACTTCGATATTAATGATCCGTTATTTCAAGATGATGAATCAGATGAAGTGGTTGATGCACCATTAACTGAAATTAAACCAATTGTTCATGAACCGATAGTCAATAGTGAACCACCACGGGTGGCGGGCTTAAAAATAGCATTAAAATCAAATAATGTTCGGACGATAGATTTACTAGATGCGGTACAAAAAGGTAGTTTGCCTAGTACCAGCTTACTTAATTTACCACGAGTACAAGCTGAGGGAGTACCCCCAGAGACAATTGAATATGTTTCAACCGCAATTGAAAATACTTTGGCTGAATTTGGCATTGAGGTCAAAATTACCAATGTCGAAAGTGGTCCAGTAGTAACCCGTTATGAATTGATTCCGCCTAAAGGTGTCCGTGGCGACAAGATCGCTGGCTTGGCTAAGGAAATCGCGCGTTCATTGGCGCTTACTAGTATTCGGATTGTTGAAACTATTCCTGGTAAAAATTCGATGGGGATTGAAGTTCCTAATTTTAAACGTCAGGTAATTTATCTTAAAGAAATATTTGATTCAGCTGTTTATCAAAATAACAATAGTTTGCTAACATTAGCACTCGGTAAGGATATCGCAGGCGATGTTATTGTGACTGACTTAGCTAAAATGCCACATCTGCTGGTAGCAGGAACTACGGGTTCTGGTAAATCGGTTGCGGTTAATGCAATGATTTTATCAATTCTTTTTAATGCTACGCCGGATGAAGTTAAATTTATTATGATTGATCCCAAAATGGTCGAGTTATCCTTTTATCAGGATATACCACATCTTTTGGCGCCAGTTGTAACCGATATGTCCCAAGCTGCCAATGCGCTGAAATGGACTGTTGGCGAGATGGAACAGCGCTATAAAATCATGGCAAAAATCGGTACTAAAAACATCGTTGGCTTTAATCAAAAAGTAGAAGCAGCGATTAAGGAAGGGATGCCGTTATTTAATCCATATAGCATTGATTTAACTGACCCTGAACCGTTACAAAAATGGCCATATATTGTCGTGATTATTGATGAGTTGGCAGATTTGATGATGGTTGCGGGTAAGAAAATTGAGCAATATATTGCGCGTATTGCCCAAAAAGCGCGTGCGGTGGGGATTCATCTGATTGTAGCAACCCAACGACCTTCAGTTGACGTGATTACTGGTTTGATTAAAGCAAATATTCCTGCGCGGATTTCATTCCAAGTCTCAAGTAAGATTGATTCGCGGACAATCTTAGATCAAATGGGTGCGGAAAGTCTGCTTGGTCAGGGTGATATGTTATTTTTAAATCCAGGCTCGGGATTTCCGCGGCGGATTCATGGTGCGTTTGTGAATGATGATGAGCTACACCACGTGGTAAATTATCTCAAAGAGCAGGGCGCGCCTAATTATAACGATGAAATACTGACTGGCGCTAGTGATATTGCGATTCCTGGTTTTGAAGATGATAGTAATAGCGACAATAATAGTGTTGAAAAAGATAGCGTTTTTGATGAAGCAGTTAAATTTATTCTCGATTCACGGCGTTGCTCAATAAGTTCTTTACAAACACAATTTGGAATAGGATATAATAAAGCTGCACGAATTATGAATCATTTGGAAAAAATTGGTATGGTGAAACGCACCGATCGTGGCGGCTTTGAACTGCTAAATCATACACCAAATTAGGTAAGTGAATTAGAGGGATATTAATTTTTACATATTGATAGGAAGTAGTTTGAATTATATATTGTTAAATACTTTATGATAAAACATTGTGCTTCACAATCACAAATACAGCATTTCGGGGGTAAAGAGTGAGTGAAAATCCAACAGTTTCCAAGATTGTTAATGATTTACAGCTGATTCCACATGAAGAAGGTGGTTATTGGAGTTCAATTGAGCGCGATGAAAGCGCTCAAAATTCGTATTCATTAATTAATTATCTGTTAGCTGCCGACGATTTTTCATCCTTTCATAGATTAAGCAAATCAGATGAGACACTAATGCTCAAAGAAGGGCAAGCTGTTAAAGTTATTATAATTTCTCCAGCAGGAACGCTAACCGAAGAAATTGTATCTTCAAATAATTCTGTTACTGTGCCTCATCATTCTTGGTTTGCAATAACTCCGTTAGACAAAAATAAAGGTTATTCGCTTATTACTTGCAAATGTGTTCCGGCTTTTGATTATAATGATTTTGAACTAGCGAATAGAGATTCTTTAATAACATTATATAGTGAACATAAGCATATAATTCAAAAATTTACTAGAAGTTAGTCTGAGTATTAAATCAAATTTGTTTTGTAGTTATAATAAATAAAATTAGGGGAGTTAGTTATGAATGAAACATTATCAACCGAGTTATTTTATGGCATGATTTTATCGGGTGCCAAACAAGTCATCCATAGTGAGGGAGAGCTTAATCGGCTCAATGTCTTTCCGGTAGCAGATCGCGATACAGGAACTAATTTAGCTTCAATGATGCGCTATATCGTGGATAACCTATCTATGACTAAAGATACGCCTGAGCTACTTCATCAATTGTCACAGCATGGTTTAGTTGGTTGCTGTGGTAATTCTGGTCTTATATTCTCGCAATTTTTTTATGGACTCACACAACATCGCTTGACTGAGAAAACACTATTAAAAATACATGATTTTGTTGAGATGATTGCTCATGGTTATAAAAGTGCTTATAGCTCAGTGAGTAATCCTAAACCCGGGACAATTTTAACTGTAATGGAAAAATGGGTTGAAGGATATCGTGAGACTCTGGCGAGTGCGCGGATTAATTTGCTCGATAGTTTTAAATCCAGTGTTGAAAAAGCTAAGGTTGCGTTAAAAGATACGATGAATCAATTGGAAGTTCTGCGTGCTAATCATGTCGTGGATGCTGGTGCTCAAGGATTTGTTAATTTCATTGATGGAATGCTAGCATATCTTAGCGGTGATAAAGAACACCGTGACCAAATTATGGCTGATCGTAATTTAGATCATCAAGCGGTTCGATTAAGCCATGAGTTTGAGGATGTTACCGAGTTTCCTAATTATCGTTATTGTTTTGAAACAGTACTTAAAACAGCAAATGAAGACGCGCTGACTCCGTATCGTGCTACGCTTGATAGTTTAGGTGATAGCATTGTGATTGGTAAAGGTGCACAGATGTTAAAGCTACATATTCATACCGATCAACCTGAGACTGTAACGCAATTATTAGCTAAAGCTGGTGACGTGATTTATCAAAAAATTGATGATATGATTTTGCAGTTCAATATTGCTAACCGTGCACACCAAACCCGAATTGCGATTGTTGCGGATACGATGGCAGATATTCCCTTAGCAGCAATGCAGGACAACAATATTTATCGAATCGCACTTCAGGTTAAAGTCAATGGTAACTCATTCCTTGATAAGTTTTCAATTAATTATCAACAGACGTTAGATTATTTATCTAATCCTAAAAATCATGTTGGTACAGCCGCTCCATCTGCCGCAATTGTTGCGCGCACGTTACATTTTCTTGAACAATTCTATGATTCCATAATCGTTATTCCTGTTGGTAAATCATTAAGCTCTACTTATGATGTGATTGTTAATCAGGCACGTAAATACAAAGATAAATTGATTTCAGTAGTTGATTCTGGTTTAAACTCTGCACCGCTAGGATTATTGGTGGCATATGCGAATCAGTTAGTAAACTCAAATAACTATAGCCACGAAGAAATTGTTGCTAAGATTGAGGTAGCCAAATCTGAAGCGAATGTTCTAATTATGTTAAACTCACTAGAAGGTTTAATTCGATCTGGCCGTTTGTCAAAATCTCTTGGTTGGATAGCAGGATTATTTAGGTTAAAACCATTGGTGCATATTGATGTAGCAACTGGCAAGCCTAAAGTTATCGGTGCTGCATTTAGTAAACGTAGTGCATGGCGCAAATTAACTAATCAACTTAATTTGTTGCAAGAGCAAAATAAAGTTAAAAGTATTGCTATTGTCCATTCGGATACGGCTAGTCATGCGGATGTTTTTGCTAAATATATCAAACGTAAAACTAATCTTGAGCCACTGTATATTACTGAGGTTTCGAGCATTTCTGGGATTCATACCGATAAAAATAGCTTTTCTATCGGATATATTAATCAGGAAGTTAAACTTTAAAAAGATATGAGCTAATTATGTCTGTGGCTCACCCATTAGCAACTAGGCGTATTAAATTTGATATCTGGAATAATGGTGACCTTGAGTTAGCATTTAAACTTTGGGGCAATATTGATGTTAGTCGTTATATTGTTGCTAATGGCAGATTTACTGAAACACAGATTGAGCAGCGTTTGACGACCGAGCTCAAGAATAATCAACTCTATAAGGTTCAGTATTGGCAGATATACAGCTTAGATGGTGCTTTTATGGGGTGCTGTGGTTTGCGTCCGCATGATCTTCCAAATAACTGTTTTGAAATTGGCGCGCATTTATTGCCTGAGTTTTGGCATCAAGGGTTTGCTAAAGAAGCAATGTTAGCAGTAATTGAATATGCTAAACAGCGTAAAATCGCCAAGTTATTTGCGGGTCATAATCCACATAATCTATCTTCAGAAAAAATGCTGTTGAGCTTGGGTTTTATTAGAGTTGTAGATGAATTTTATCCTCCAACTGGACTCTATCATCCTTCTTATGAATTAATGTTATCCTAATATAAGGTTTTTTATGAATCATTTAAATAGTATCAATAATCCTAAAGCCGAACTACATATTCATTTAGAAGGTAGTCTTGAACCACAAATGATACTGAATTTAGCCAAAAGAAATAATATCCAAATAAAATATTCATCACTTGCTGAATTTGCTAAAGCGTATCAATTTAAGAATTTGCAAGAGTTTCTCGATTTATATTATCTAGGAATGTCAGTTTTACAAACTGAAAATGATTATTTTGATTTAACCTATGCATACCTGACAAGAGCGCATCAGGATAATGTAACGCACAGCGAGATGTTTTTTGATCCGCAAGCTCATCTGGAGCGTGGTGTTTCACTTGATATTATGATGAGCGGTCTTTGGCGTGCGATAGTTCAAGCTAAAGCTGATTACGGTATTAATGGCAGTTTAATTCCTTGTTTTTTACGTCATTTAAGCGAAAATAATGCTTTATCTGTTTTTGATGATTTGATGAATTATCGTGATAAAATTATTGGAATTGGTCTTGATTCTTCAGAGTTGGGTAATCCACCAGCTAAATTTAAGAATTTGTTTAATTTAGCACGTAAAGAGCAGCTTAAACTACTTGCACATGCTGGAGAAGAAGGTCCCGTTAGCTATGTTTGGGATGCTTTGGATATTTTAGGCGTAGATCGGATTGACCATGGAAATGCAATATTATCGGACCAAGCATTAATCAAAAGAATTGCCACAGATAAAATTACACTAACTATGTGTCCGCTCTCCAATCGTTGCCTGCAGGTTGTGCCTGATTTGAGTAAACATCAAGCAATTGAATTATTAAACCATGATGTGTGTGTAACAATTAACTCTGATGATCCAGCTTATTTTGGCGGCTATATAAACCAAAACTATATAGAATTAGCCGCAGCACTAAATTTAACTGCTGTAGAGATAAATAAATTAATCGAGAATAGTTTGACCGCCAAATTTGTTTGAGAACGTACGTAAAAATTTCTTGTTAGGTAAATTCTCAATGAGTGGATACTTGGATGCTGGGATTTATGTACTATTAACTTCTATTGCTTTTGTCTTCCTTGATCATCTGATAGCTGGGCTAAATCCTGTGATCGCTTTGTTTGCAATGAGTGCGATTGCGCTTTTGGTATTCAATGGGCTAAATATTCGTAATCTAAGTACTACCTATCTGGCGTGTTGGCATAATAAAACGACCTATTTCATGATGAGTACTGCACTGGCTGTAGATTGGGTATGTATGGTTTTTGCCAGCCATGTTGCTGATCCGTTTATTGCTATGGCAGCATTATTTAGTGCGTTGGCATTATTTGGCTTTGGCAAAATGTACATAGTCACGCGAAATAACGCAGTCTTACTCAGTTTGTTTTTGTTGGTGCTGGGATTAGGCATATTATTGTTTGCATATCAAGTAAAAACAGGACATAATGTTGCTGGTGGAATTATTCTTGGTTCGGTTGCCGGACTAGCATTTTATGTCTATATAGCTAATTCGTCTAAATTAGCATCATTAGCACATCTCAGTTCACTACAAGTTTTAGCTACTCGATTTTGGCTGTTATTTATTGGCGCGAGTATCTTTGTTCCCAAACATGACTTATACAACATATTAAGACACAATTTATTAGCCTTGATTATTATTAGCTTTGGCTCGTTAATTATTCCAATTTACTATAATCAGCAAGCCATCAAGAAGTTGGGAAGCGAGCTAACTTCAGTTTTTATCAGCCTCGTTCCACCAGTTACCTATGGGTTTTATGCCATCTATAACCGGCAGGTAATTATGATAAATGTAATTGTATGTGTACTAATGACGCTGGCGTTGCTTGTCCCTAATTTAGTTAAAGTTATACGCCGTTAAAATTGACTCTCTGCCAGTTGTTATGTCATTATAATATTCATAATATGACAAAGCTAAAAATCCTCCCGCAACATTATAGACTTCATTAAAATCATGTTGTTGCAGCACTAACGTTGCATTATAGCTGCGCTGTCCACTACGGCAGTGAACATATATTGCCCGATCTTTGGGGATTTCAGCCAAACGCTCGCGAAGTTGACTTAACGGGATATTTGTAGCTCCTTTGATTATACCTCGTGCTAGCTCGGCTTCTTCACGAACATCTAAGACATATGCATTGGTTTTAACTAATTCTCTAACTTTATTTGCAGTAATTTGTTTAAATTTACCCGTATTTAGATTACTTGCAACATAACCCGCCATATTAACTACATCTTTAGCAGTTCCAAAGGGTGGAGCGTAACATAACTCTAAATCACAGAGATCAGTGATTGTGGCATTAAACTTGATGGCGGTGGCAATTACATCAATTCGTTTGTCGACATTGCCTTTGCCAATTGCTTGGGCACCTAAGACACGCCCATTGTTTTTATCGTAAATAAGTTTGAAATGCATGGTGTGATTGGTTGGCATTAAACTTACTTTATCATTCGGTGTGATATATACTGTTCCATACTCAATCGGCAGCTTAGCAAACTCAATCAAACCCTCGGTTAAACCTGTTGATGCTGCATTTAAGTCAAACACTTTGATGCATGATGAGCCAATGTAGCTACGAGGCTTGTTGTTAATTCCATTGATATGATCAGCTGTATCACGAGCTTGTTTTTGAGCTGGTCCTGCCAATGCTAGCTTAAATTTATCTTGTATCAATGCACCATAAACTTCAATCGCATCGCCAAGTGCATAAATATCTGGATCATTGGTTAGGCAATTATCATCAACTGCAATTGCTCCAGTTTTACCTAAATCAAGTTGTGCAGCGGTAGCTAGGTTGGTTTCTGGTGCAACACCAATTGCCATTACGATAATTTCTGCGTTTACAACCCGCCCAGAACCAAGTAAGATTTGGTTAGTAGCAAAAGATTCTACTTTATCACCAACGATTAATTCTACACCGTGATCATGTAGCTCTTTATGCAAAATTTGCACCATATCATAATCAAAGGTGCGCATGATTTGGGGCATCGCTTCTATCAGACTTACATTATAACCCGCTTCACGCAAATTTTCGGCAACTTCAACGCCAATAAATCCACCACCGATTACCGCGATGTTTTGCGGGTTACTATTACTAATTGATTGTTTGAGATGAGTAATATCTACTACATTGCGCACTGTAAATAAATTGACTTGCTCTTTGCCCTGGATATTGGGAACAATTGGCTTTGCACCAGGTGAAAGTATTAATTTGTCATATGATTCTTCGTATTGTTTACCACTTTGATGATCAAGAATACTTACGGTTTTACCCCCACGATTGATTGCAACTACTTCTTGGTTTACTCGAGCATCAATATTAAATTGTTTTAGGAATTTTTGTGGGCTCATCATAACTAATGATTCAGCATTGGCTACAGTTCCGCTAAGGTAATAGGGCAGGCTGCAATTAGAAAATGATACGTGCGGACCTTTTTCAAACATAATTATTTGATCTTGTTCACTGTGACGGCGTAAGCGTGCTGCAGCTGATGCACCACCAGCAACTCCACCAATAATTAAGATTTTTTTAGACATTCTGATTTCTCCACCCAATATTTAGTTATTAATAACGGTATTTTAGATTATTCTAATATAATATGTCAAATTTAATTTTGCTGGGTTATGTTTAGATGCCTATGATATTAAGATAAAGAAGATTAGGATGTGTTTTAAATATCAAACTGTCAAAAAGGCAGAGAAGTTTATCCTCTACCTTATTTGTTAATTAGCCAACACTTTAATGTGCTTCTTGAATTGCCACGGCTACCGCCACAGTTGCACCAACCATTGGATTGTTACCCATACCAATGAAACCCATCATTTCTACGTGAGCAGGTACTGAAGATGAGCCCGCAAACTGTGCATCAGCATGCATCCGCCCCATCGTATCTGTCATTCCATAAGACGCTGGACCTGCACCCATATTATCTGGATGAAGCGTACGTCCAGTACCACCACCTGAAGCAACTGAGAAGTATTTTTTGTTTAATAACTGACGTTCTTTTTTGTAGGTTCCAGCAACCGGATGTTGAAAACGAGTTGGGTTAGTTGAATTACCCGTGATAGAAGCATCAACGCCTTCGTTATGCATGATTGCCACGCCTTCACGCACATCATCTGCACCAAAGCAACGTACATTGGCACGCTCAGTTTTAGAGTAAGCTTTTTCTTGCACAATATTTAAATCACCACTATAGTAATCAAACTGAGTTTGTACATAAGTAAACCCATTTATCCGTGAAATAATTTGTGCGGCATCTTTGCCTAAACCATTCAAAATCACGCGTAAAGGTTGTGTTCTAACTTTATTTGCAGAACGAGCAATTCCAATTGCGCCCTCGGCTGCAGCAAATGACTCATGTCCAGCCAAGAAGGCAAAACACTGTGTCTCTTCGCTAAGTAACATTGAAGCTAAATTACCATGTCCGAGACCAACTTTGCGATCTTCGGCAACTGAACCCGCGATACAAAATGCCTGTAAACCTTCACCAATTACTTTGGCAGCTTCAACTGCGCTGGTTGCGCCTTTAGTAAGGGCAATTGCAGCACCTAGTACATATGCCCATTTGGCATTTTCAAAACAGATCGGCTGGGTTTTTTCAGCGATTTCATAAGGGTCAAATCCTTTGTCAGTACACAATTTGCGTGCAGCATCTAAGGATGCGATATTATATTGCGCTAACACAGAATTAATTTTGTCGATTCGACGATCATAACTTTCAAATAGTTGCATCTTATTTCTCTTTCCTTAAATTATTCTGCACGAGGATCAACGTAGCGCGTAGCTTCTGCGAAACGACCATAGCTGCCAGTAGCTTTTTTCAATGCTTCATTGGCATCAATACCTTTTCTGATTGATTCCATCATTTTGCCTAGATGAACAAACTCATAACCAATAATTTCGCTACCATCATCCAGTGCAACCCGAGTTACATAACCTTCAGCTAATTCCATATAGCGTGGACCTTTGGCAAGTGTACCGTACATTGTACCGATTTGGCTGCGTAATCCTTTACCAAGATCTTCTAGCCCAGCACCAATTGGTAAACCACCTTCCGAGAATGCAGTTTGTGAACGACCATAAGCAATTTGTAAAAACAATTCTCGCATCGCTGTGTTAATTGCATCACACACCAAGTCAGTATTTAATGCTTCAAGAATTGTTTTTCCGGGTAAAATTTCCGCAGCCATTGCCGCCGAATGAGTCATCCCTGAACAACCGATAGTTTCAATTAGTGCTTCTTGAATAATTCCATCTTTGATATTTAAAGTGAGTTTAGTGGCACCTTGCTGTGGAGCACACCAACCCACACCATGAGTCAAACCAGAAATATCTTTAATTTCACGTGATTGTGTCCATTTTCCCTCTTGAGGAATTGGTGCCGGACCATGGTTAGCACCTTTGGCGATGCACGTCATATGTTCTACTTCATGTGAGTATTCCATAAATTTCTCCGATAAATTAGTTAAATAATATTTGATTTTATATGTTAAAATGTTCAATCAAAAATTTGTAGCAATATTGTATCATAAAAAGTAAGGTTATTATTTATCATTATGCGTTCATTTAAAAAGAAAAAATCAGGGCACTTTATTGAATTTGCTGAACGATTAAAGCAGATTTCTGAACAAGATGATTTGGGGCGTTTGCTGCAAGAGCTAGTGAGAATTAGTGAAATTATTTATGCTAATCATCCTAGACTACGAAATGTTTGCCATTGTGGTGCGATTGACTATCCCAGTGATTTACTTGTATTATTTGTCAATAACAATAGCGGGTTTTATTTAGTTAATAACATGATTAGCAGTATACAGGATACCTTATACAGTAATGGAGTTTTGTTTAGCAAAGTTTTAGTTAAAGTTCGTCCTGAACGGCACCAGCCCAAAAAAGTTAAACGCGTTTTGAGTTCTGAACAACAGGAAGCATTGCAGAAATTTGCCATTGCGTTAGGGCGTCCAGAATTAATTAAGCCTATCTCTCGAGTAGAGGATGAAAGTGAAGACGCGTCTGAGTGGGAAATTAAGCTATGAGTGCATCTGGTGTAGCCAGCGCTAATTCACGAAGTTATCGTGAGTTTATTGTTCATATCCGATATAAAAAAATTCGTCATACTTATGTCCGAATTAATTATGATAAATCATTACTAGTTTCTGCGCCATTACATGCTGATGATGAGCATATAAATGCCGTAATTGATAAATTTTATAGTAATATTCTTCAGAAACAACAGCTGGTAACCCAGCAATCGACTCAAAAACATCAGCAGGATGTATTACTCCAAGATGGCGATAATGTTAGTTATCTAGGGCAAAGTTACCTCTTGCAAATTATTCCTGCAACACGTAATAAAGCAATATTTAGTGGTGATGTCTGTTTGTTGAATGTCAAAGAAATTAATACCGAATATAAATCTACAGTATTACAAGCCGAATACAAACGTTTGGGAATAAAAATTTGTACAGAGTTACTGCAGCAACGATTTAGCTATTTTGAAACTTTAGGGTATAAGCTTCCCCGCCTGAGTCTGAAAGTAATGCGCACGCGATGGGGGAGTTATTCAGTAGCGGTTAATAAAGTCAACTTAAATTTGGCATTGATAAAACTAGATCTAAAATTAATTGATTATGTTGTAGTTCACGAATTATGTCATATTATTGAACAGAATCATAGTAGTCGTTTTTATGCTTTGATGAATAAGATTTTACCAAATTGGAAAGAGTTGAAAAAAGAGTTAAATTCATTTAGCCATATCCTACGTTAATCAATACAAAAACCCCAGACTACCTGGAGTTTTGTATTGAGAGAGCAAAAGTAAATTATTAGCTAGCTTTAGCAACCATCGTTGGTTTGCTAATTT
>SSGY01000151.1 GCA_008017145.1 Neisseriales bacterium | reverse complement strand
TTTGAAGGTAATTATGTTCTATTATGGCCTATGCCACAAATGATTGCCTCACAAAATCCATCTCTTTCGTGCATGTCACCTGCTCTATACGATTTATTGTTATGGAGTAATAAAGTAAGATTACATAATGAGAAATACTACAAAAGTAGGTAATTATTGAAATTTATAGAATAATTGGACTACAATTCGGACTGCAAAATATATTAAATAAATCAAAGGAATAAATAAACTATGCAGATAGCCACTTGGAACGTAAATTCTTTAAAAGTTCGTCTACCGCATGTCTTGGATTGGTTGCAAACCACGGGCTGCGATGTCTTGGGACTTCAAGAGTTAAAAATGGATAACGCTGCTAATGCCAAACTAGTTGCTGAATTTGCCGCGATTGGTTATAACTATGTTTATAACGGGCAAAAAACCTATAACGGTGTGGCATTAATTAGTAAACACCCCTTAGAAAATGTTGTGATGGATATTCCTGAGTATGAAGATGTCCAAAAGCGGGTGATTGCTGCGACAATTAATGGCGTGCGGGTGATCTGTGCTTACATTGTCAATGGTGAAAGCTTAACTAGTGATAAATATCAGTATAAACTAACTTGGCTTACGCAATTACAGCGCTATGTCGCTAGTGAATTATCCGTATATCCTGAGCTGGTATTGCTCGGCGATTATAATATTGCACCTGAAGCACGCGATACTTATGCCCCGCAAATTTGGGAGGGGCAGGTATTATGTAGCGCGCCAGAACGTGCAGCTTTTCAAGCTTTGATTGATTTGGGATTAACCGATAGTTTCCGTCATTTTAATCAGGAAGAGCGTCAGTTTACTTGGTGGGATTATCGTAATATGGCGTTTCGCCGTAAGCAAGGATTGCGGATTGATCATTTGCTGGCAAGTCCAGCGCTGATGACTCGGATTAGCTCATGTATTATTGATACAGCGCCACGCAAACTGGAGCGTCCTTCGGATCATACGCCGGTAATTATCACATTAAATTAAAGGAACATTTTATGGCAAAAATAGTTGTCATTGGTAGTGCATCGATTGATTTGACGGTTATATCCGATAAACGCCCACAAGCAGGTGAAACTGTAATTGGTCAGGAATTAGTCTTATCTCCCGGAGGTAAGGGAGCTAATCAGGCAGTCGCTGCAGCAAGACTTGGTGCTGAGGTGGCTTTTGTTGGTGCGGTTGGTAAAGATAGTTATGGAAATGAGATTGTCGATAATCTTAAACATAATCAGGTGAATACCCAATATGTGCACCAACTTGAGAATATAGCTAGTGGAACGGCTCATATAATTTTGGCTGAGGGTGATAATAGCATTGTGGTTGTACCTGCTGCCAATATGCAGTTAACTCCGGCAATGATTGATACTGCATTGGATATTATTCGTACCGCTGATATTATTATGGTTCAGCAGGAAATCCCGATAGTAGTGATTGAGCATGTTAGTAAAATTTGTCATGAATTGGGCGTGAAATTACTACTTAATCCAGCTCCGATTCGCGAGATTCCAGCTAGTGTCATCAATGCAGCTAGCTATATTACCCCAAACGAGCATGAGGCAGCGGCACTTTTTCCAAGCTTATCTTTGGAGACTGCTTTAGCTAAAAACCCACATAAGCTGATAGTTACTCAGGGTAAAAATGGTGCGCTATATCACGATGGGATTCAGCAAACTCTGGTTAGTGGATTTAAAGTATCTGCTGTTGATACTACTGGAGCAGGGGATACCTTTAATGCTGCTTTTGCGGTTGCAATTGCCGAAGGAAAATCATTTGCTGCAAGTATCAAATTTGCCAACGCTGCTGCGGCATTATCTGTGCAGAAACTTGGTGCGCAAGGTGGTATGCCTCAGCGTGAAGAGGTAGAAAGGATGCTAAATCATGAATAAGCATGGAATATTAAATAGTGAAATTTGTAAAGTACTTGCCGATCTGGGGCATACCGATACGGTAGTGATTGCTGATTGTGGATTACCGATACCAGATGGGGTAAAAAAGATTGATCTGGCACTAAAGCTTGGCACGCCTGGATTTATTGAGGTAGTGGAATTATTGGCTCAATATATGCAAATTGAGAAAGCTACCATTGCCAGTGAAATTCATGCCAAAAACCCTGCTACTTATATGAGTTTGGAGAAAACACTTGGTGCGGCAACGTCGCTGGAAGAGCTAAGTCATGAAGAGTTTAAACTTCTTACTCACAAGGCACGCGCTATTATCCGAACTGGCGAAGCAACCCCGTATGCTAATGTTATCTTACACGCTGGAGTAATCTTCTGATTTATAAATATGAAAATACAACTAAACAATATACACAAAAAATTTGCCAGTAATGTGGTATTAAGCGGAGTTAATTTTGAACTGCTTGATGGTGAAATTCATGCACTAATGGGTGAAAATGGTGCAGGTAAATCTACATTAATGAACATACTAACAGGAATGTTTCCTGCGGATGATGGCAGTATTATCATTGATGATAAGGTTATGCGCTTTGAAAATTCGCAACAAGCAGAAGCATATGGAATTACCTTTATCCGTCAGGAATTAAATGTCTGGCAGAATCTGACTGTGCTTGAAAATCTATTTCTGGGCAAAGAAATCCGTAACCGAATCGGCTTACTTGATAAAGCCTGCATGAAGAAGCTTGCCAATGCCAAACTCGCTGAAATAGGTATTGAATTGGAGCTCGACAAGCAGGTTAGTAACTGCTCAATTGGTGAACAGCAGATGATAGAAATAGTAAAAGCGTTAATGACTAATGCTAAAGTTCTAATCATGGATGAGCCAACTTCGGCATTAACCGAACGCGAAGCAAATGTTCTGTTTCGGGTGATGCAGCGCCTGAAAGAGAATGGAGTAGCCATGGTCTATATTTCTCATCGGATGGAGGAGATCTTTGCACATTGTGACCGAATTACCGTTATGCGTGATGGTGTAAGTGTCAGCACCAGCCCGATAGCGGCTACCTCATTTAATCAGGTGGTTAGGGAGATGGTCGGACGTGAGTTATCTGAGCGTTTTCCAGTTCGCGATGCCCGTATCGGTGATGAAATTCTTCAGGTTGAAGGTTTGACTGGTGGTAAATTTAAAAATATTAGTTTCTCATTAAAACGCGGTGAAATTCTTGGCTTTGCTGGTTTAATGGGGGCTGGTCGCTCGGAAATCATGCGCGCTATTTTTGGACTTGATCCGATTATAAGTGGAGTAGTCAAGATTAACGCTCAGCAAGTAAGAATAGATTCCCCAGAGGATGCAATAAAAAATGGGATTGGATTTATTACTGAAAACCGTCGCGATGAAGGTGTTATTTTAGGCTTTTCAATCCGCGATAATATTGCGATTAATAATATGCATAATTATGTTCGCTCGGGCTTGATTGATAGTCAGGCAGAGAATAAATTTATTCTTGAATTGACCGATAAGCTCCTAATCAAAATGGCGTCAGTTAATCTTGATGTGGGGAGTTTATCAGGAGGTAATCAGCAAAAGGTAGTTATTGCCAAATGGCTTGGGAATAAACCGCAAATACTGATAATGGATGAACCAACTCGCGGCATTGATGTAAATGCCAAACGAGAGATTTATCAGCTGATGAATGAATTGACCAAAAATGGAGTCGCAATAATCATGGTTTCTTCTGAGTTACCCGAAGTTATTGGTATGAGTGATCGGGTGGTTGTAATTCATGAGGGCAGCGTAGCTGGTGTTTTGGCACGTGAAAACCTAACTCAAGAAAAAATAATAAGTTTGGCAACAGGGGAAGTAAATGCATTTACATAAAAAGCTCATTGAAAAATTTTTGCCGTTTATCGGCTTTGCGGTTTTATTTGCTGTTATTGGTGGTCTTAATCATGATTTTTTGGCACCGATGAATATTCTTAATCTGTTGCGTCAGGTATCAATAAATGCACTGATTGCATTTGGGATGACTTTTGTTATCTTAACTGGTGGGATTGATTTATCGGTTGGTGCGATTCTGGCTTTATCCAGTGCTTTGATGGCAGGGATTATGTTGCATGGTTGTGACCCTATTTTAGCGATAATCATTGCATCCCTTATTGGTGCATTATTTGGTGCTATGAATGGCGTACTGGTAACCAAAGGCAAGATTGCGCCATTTATTGCAACTCTTGCGACGATGACAATTTATCGTGGACTAACTATGGTCTATACCGATGGTAATCCGATTACCGGATTAAGTGATAGCTTCTGGTTTCAGGTCTTTGGACGTGGTTATCTGTTTGGCTTGCCGATCCCTGCTATTACAGTAATCATTACCTTTGTGATTGCCGCAGTTATCCTGAATAAAACGCCGTTTGGACGGCATGTTTATGCGATTGGTGGTAATGAAAAAGCATCAATTATTTCTGGGGTAAAAGTAAACAAGATAAAAATTATGGTTTACGCAATCAATGGTTTGTTAGCAGCATTGGCTGGAAGTATCGTTGTTTCACGGCTTAATTCGGCACAACCAACCGCTGGCACTTCCTATGAGCTAGATGCCATTGCTGCAGTTGTACTTGGCGGCACGAGCTTGACTGGTGGGCATGGCAAGATTTTAGGCACGCTGATTGGAGCACTAATTATTGGTACGCTAAATAACGGCTTAAATATTCTTGGGGTTTCCAGTTTTTATCAGCTAATCGTTAAAGGGGTAGTAATTCTGATTGCCGTATTTATTGATCGCAGAAAGGCTACATCATGAGAAATCTTATAAAAATATTCTATTCCTTTATTCTGTTGGCATTGATTAATGGCTGTAGCATGGATCCACCAGCATGGGCAAAAACCAAGCATGAGATAGACCCGAATCATCTGACAATTGGCGTATCATTATCTACACTGAATAATCCATTCTTTGTTTCGATAAAAGAAGGAATTACGACTGCTGCTGCAAAAGAGCATATGCAAGTCAAAATTGCCGATGCACAGAATGATTCTGCGAAACAAAATAATGACGTTGAGGATCTAATTCAGCAGGGTGTCGATATTTTATTAATTAATCCAGTTGATTCCGATGCCATTTCATCAGCAATTTTGCTGGCTAATCAAAGCGGGGTTCCGGTAATCACGATTGACCGCTCAGCCACTAAAGGAAATGTTGTTACTTTCATCGCTTCCAATAATATCGAAGGAGGTAAGATGGCAGCACAGTTTATCGTGAGTAAACTTGGTAAGAAGGCTATAGTTGCTGAATTGCAGGGGATACCAGGTGCTTCGGCGACCCGCGAGCGTGGACAGGGTTTTCATCTGATTGCGGACAAAGAATTAAATGTGATAGCTAGTCAGAGTGCTGATTTTGATCGGGCAAAAGGTTTGACTGTGGCTGAAAATATTTTGCAAGCACACGATAATGTGCAAGCAATTTTTGCCCAAAATGATGAAATGGCTTTGGGTGCATATGAAGCTGCCAAAAGTGCTGGTAAAAATATAATAATTGTTGGCTTTGATGGTAGTCAGGATGGCTTAAAATCAGTCCAAAACGGCCAATTGTCGGCAACTGTTGCCCAGCAACCAGATCTAATTGGTGAAAAAGCTATTGAAGCTAGTAAACAGATTGCTAATAAGCAGAGTATTCCAGCACAAATACCCGTAGCCCTCAAGCTGGTTACTAAATGATTACTCTTTATATTTACAGGTGAGAAATCGCAGCGCTTTATATAAATTCTATTCATTAAAGAACTGCTATAATTCTGTCCTGTAATACTCTGGCTTTTGTGTGACCATTGCAATTTGCCAGAAAAATCTGATCTGACGAGTATAGTCAGATCGCTGTAAGTTTAACTGTTTTTAATCGTACAGGACATATATCTATGCAACAAAATACTATCGCGCAATATCCGCGCTATTTGTGGTTTATCCAGCTGTCTTACACCGCAGTGATTTTACTTGCCAACTGGTTTGATATCCGCATGATTCGAATTGGCAATATCGAGACCGATGCTGGAACTTTAATTTTCCCGTTCACTTTTATTTTATCCGATCTGATTACCGAGGTTTATGGCTACAAATTTGCCCGTCGGGCGATTTGGGTTGGCTTTATGTTTAATTTTATCTTTGTTGCTTATGGGCAACTGATTATCCATTTACCAAGTCCTACTTATGCCTTGGATACCAATGCCAAATTTGATAGCCTGCTTGGATTTAATGCACGGATTATTATTGCCTCTACGATTTCCTATCTCTGTGCTGAGCCGCTAAATTCGTTCATCATGGCAAAATTAAAACTCAAAACTGGCGGGCGGATTATGTGGCTGCGTTTTGTCATGTCAACTGCAGTAGCCTCCTTATTTGATAGTTTTTTATTTGGAACTCTAGCTTTTTATGGCACGATGCCGCTGCATGATTTATTGGTATTTAATGCTACTATGTGGGCAATTAAAGTATTTATCGAAATATGTGGCTTACCAGTATCATTGTCTTTGGCACGCAGGCTCAAACAAGCGGAAGGCTTAGATATGTACGATGTCGGAACTAAATTTTCTATTTTTAGTCTCGATGCTAAATATGCTCACGCTAATAACCGCTATGTGTAGAATTTGTAGTTAATAAGCATAAATCTTAGTTAATCATTCAAGGGCGCGCATCAAACACCAGACATCCACCTGAGCTGCACCCTGTTGTTTGCATAATTTGGCTAATTCATTGACTGTCGTGCCTGTAGTCACAACATCATCGACCAGCGCAATGTGTTTGCCACGTAAATCAGCCGTAATTTCAAAAGCATTGGCAAGATTATGCGCCCGTTGTAAACGATTAAGCGTGGCTTGTGGTTGCGTTTCTTTATGACGCGTAATATTCAAGATTGGGACTTGAGGATTTAGCTGATGAAATTCACGCAAAAGTTCATGCACTTGATTAAACCCACGAATTTTATGTTTTTTATGATGGAGTGGTACTGGTATAATTGCATCTGGCAATTTAGTCAGATGTGGCGCAATAGCACTCCAAAATAGCTGACTTAGTGCAGTAGTATATTCAATTTTCTCATGATATTTTAGCTGTTGCAGTACTTTATCTAATGGAAATGCATAACTATACGATGCAATAATTCGCTCAAACTGAAATTGATGCTCTTTGCAATTACTGCAAGCAATTTCCTTGGGTGGTAATGCCCACAGGCAGCGCGGACAGCGTGATTGGAGTGGTAACTTCACCAAAGCATGATAGCAATCACGGCAAATTGCTTCCTGACTAACCGAAGTACATAATACGCATTGCGGCTCTGGAATAATCAATTTATCCAGATAATTATTTAATAGGCGATATAATTTAGTGACAGATAACATAACTATTTCCACTCCGCTAATTCGGAAAGTACTCAATCGTAAATCTAGCGAGCTGCTGGCTCTGGATTTTATTTTTAAAGAATTAGCCACTCGGGTTATTTCCAGATTAGATTATATCAAGTTAATGCCAAAGAGGATACTTGATTGTGGTAGTGGCTTAGGCTTTGATCGTGAATTATTAGCGCAAAAATATCCTGAAAGTTTACTAATCGAGCTTGATTGTGCCTTGGAAATCTTGCGTTCTCAATTATCGCCTAAGTCTAAGTGGTCGTTATGGCGTAAATCAGTGAGTCGACAGTTTGTCTGTGGTGATGCCTATCATCTACCATTAACCACCGCAAGTATTGACTTTTTTTATTCCAACTTATTACTACCCTATATTAGTGATATTCCGGCATTTGTTCGTGAGATGCGTCGCGTGCTAGCTCTTGGCGGAGCATTTTGCTTTGCTGGGTTGGGTGTTGATTCACTAAAAGAATTGCGCGCGCTTGGTTTTAGTAGTTATCGCTTCCCAGATATGCATGATATTGGAGATATGCTAGTTGATGCTGGTTTTAGCAATCCAGTAGTCGATACGGAGTACATTACGCTAGATTATGACGATTTGCAGACATTGCTTCAAGATATTCGCTTGCTGGGCTGTGGTGCGGCAAATGATCCAAGTTTACGTCGTAATATTACCAAGAGACAATTTAGCGAGTTAACCGCAGGGTTTGAGAATAAATCTAAATTAACTTTGGAAGTATTTGTTGCACACGGCTGGAAAGATCGCAATAAAATTGAGTTACCAGCAGGGCAAAGTGTTATCAATTTTCAGCGAAATTAATTTTATACTTATTTCAGTTAGCGTCAAAATTTAAACACTTAACGGATATGTTAAAATTCATGTCACGTATAATATAATCTCTTTGTGGGTGA
>SSGY01000114.1 GCA_008017145.1 Neisseriales bacterium | reverse complement strand
TTTGTGCTCTAACAGCGTTATAAACACCATGTCTATCTCCATTACGCTTTATTTCGCGAGATACTGTCTGACGACTACATCCGAGAAATCTTGCTATTTCTGAGGATGAATTATTTTTAGAAAGCATTAGTTCTATCACAAATCTCTCATGCTCACCTAATTGTTTATGTGCCATAATTTAACTCCAATTTTTAGTACAAATTATAGCTCAAAACTTAATTACATGTATGGTGCATTAGACACCAGCGGATGCAATATACTATTAAGTTGATATACTATTAAGTTGATATACTATTGCGTTATTGTAGCATAATTTAGACTTAAACGGCTAAGCAGCATTGACATAATCTGTCTAATTACATTTACCGCCAAAAACAAATACTTTGTGTATAGAAATATAGACTGCGCTATAATTCAGCTTATAATGAAATAAAAAGGAAGATAACATTGACTAAAAAAATATTAATAATTGCCGATCCTCTGGAAAAATTTAACATTTATGGCGATTCAACTTATTTACTAATGTTAACTGCACAAGATTTGCAATATCAAATAAGCTATTGTTCGCCGGGTGATATATATGGTTTGAATGATCAGGCATTGGCAAATATCAGTGAGCTTGAATTAACTCATGGGGTTGCACAAATATATAGCACAATGGATTGGTTTAAAGTAGTTGAGCGCTTGGAAGGTGTTAATTTAAAACATTTTGATGCTATTTTGGTACGAAATGACCCACCGTTTAATATGGAGTATTATTACCTTACTCAGCTTTTAGAGCTAGCTGAACGTGCTGGAGTTAAAGTTATCAATCGTCCGGGTATTTTGCGTAATTTTAATGAGAAATTAACGATATTAAACTTTCCAGAATTAATTACGCCAACCTTGGTAAGTAAAAATAAGCAAGTTATTCTGGAGTTTATTAAACAGCATGGAGTATGTGTTGCCAAACCAATTGATATGATGGCGGGACGTGGAGTGTTTCGTATTGCGAATGACGATCCTAATCAAGGCGCAATTTTGGAAAACCTTACCAATTATTTTAGTCAAACGATTATGGTGCAGAAATTTATTCCTGAAGTTATTTATGGTGATAAACGAATTTTTATCATTAATGGTGAAGTTGTTGATCACTGCTTATATCGTATTCCTCAAGATGGGCAAATTCGCGGTAATTTAGCCGTTGGTGGTCGTGGTGAAGTGCATCCTCTGAATGAAGATGGTTATCGAATTGCCAATACCGTAGCTCAGTGGGCGAAAGAACATGGGGTAGTTGTGGCTGGAATCGATGTTATTGGTAAATGTTTAACTGAAGTTAATCTTACTAGTCCGACGGCAATGCAACAGATATATCAACAAGCGGGAGTTAATGTTGCTGAGTTGATTTTAAGAAATATTTAAATCTTCAGGAGAGAAATTATGCAATTAGTTCCGTATATAAATTTTGCTGGTACTGCGAGTGAAGCATTAGAGTTATACACTAAAGCTTTTGGTGGTGAGGTAGAAGAGATTCATTTATATAGTGAAAATGAAGAGTTATGTAAACAGCTTCCAGTAGAATGGCATACTAAAATTATGCATGCTACATTTAAAGCGCCTGATTTGGTGCTTATGGTCTCAGATGTTATAGATGAAGGCGAGCACTGCTGTAGCGTGCCGAAGATTGTTCCATCAGGAAGCCCAATATCTTTAAGTCTTGATTTTAAAACTGCTGAAGAGCAGCAGCGTGTATTTGATATATTAGCACAAAATGCGCGTAAAATTATTATGCCATTACAAGACACTTTTTGGGGTGCGCGCTTTGGGATCTTAGCAGATAGTTTTGGGATTCGTTGGATGTTTAATCATGATAAACCCAGTATATAATCAAGCAAGTTTAGACTAATGCAAAAAGCTTTATTTTACAAGCACTATACGATAACAACAGTATTAAAACAAAACATCCAATTGCATAAATAGTCAAAATATTTAGACTAAAATGTAGTCTATGATTTATAATACATCTATATTGAATGATTTTAATATGGGTGTATTCCTTTGGCGATTAAACTAACAAGTACTGATATTGATAAACAGTACTATCTAAAAAAACACGATCAAGCTGTGCAGATAAAGCTGCATATTCCTAACCTCTATCTATGGGTTACTAAGTCCGGTAAATGTACATTCAGATTTAAAACCTATCTACAAGGTAAATTTACTTGGGTTACGCTTGGCAAGCATCCTCATTTAAACGTTAATACTGCAGTTGCCAAAGCCCATGAAATGCAATCAAAACGTGATGCTGGTATCAATCCCAACCAAGAAAAAAAAGAGCTTGCGCGTAAAAATCTACTATTAGCTGATTTTATAGATATTTACCTTAGTAATGCCTCACTGTTAAATAACCAAGCTGAAAGCACCAAGCAAGCAAATATCTACTTACTTGGCATAGTTAAAGATATTCTGGGTAATTCCAAGATTCAAGATATAACCACTCAAATGATTTATAGCAAGCTGCTAAAGACATATATTGATGATGGTAAGTTAGCTATGGCAAACCGCTTTAGGGTAAAGCTTAATCAGTTATTTAAAGCTGCTATTAAGCAAGAGCTGATTATTAAGAACACTGCCGAAAATCTTGATACGTACTACACACCTAAAACAGCGCAATCAAACAATCTACATCTTACACCCAATGAACTAAAGCAATTCCTTAATGATCTATACTCAGCGAATATGACTAACAATGTCAAATACTATGTTCACCTTGCCATTATCTTGGGCGTTAGAAAATCAGAGCTATATAATGCAACTTGGGATATGATCGACTTTGACAATAAAATTTTCAATAACTATCAATTAAAAACCAAACGGATTAATAAATTGCCGTTGAGCAATCAAGCAATAACGATACTACAGCGGTTATATAAAGCAACCAAGGGCAAATATATTATGAATGGTAAAGGTACACCAATTAATAAGCCAGTGAGCAAGAATTTCTTTAATGAGGTATTGGATAGCCTAGAATTTAATAAAAGCCGTGAGCGCAAGGACAGAATAAGTCCTCATGACTTCCGCAGAGTGTTATCAACCTTAGCCAATGAATCAGAATTATTTGCGCCTATTGATATTGAAATGGCGCTAGGGCATGAAACCCGATCAGGAGTAGAAAAGCACTATAATAACAATGCTACGTATTTAAACCGCAAGCGTGCTGTACTGGATTGGATAGCGGATAAGGTTGATAGTTTGATTGAGCCTGAACTTGACGTTTACAATTTATTGGTGGTGGTATAGCGATTAAACTTACAATTTTTCAAAAATAAGTAGATATTTTTTTGTGGTATTTTCTCATGAGTTTATTAGTTACAGTTATGTTGCTTGGCTACACAAGCAACATAACATACTGATATACATCAATTAATCCTGACTTGCATATAACACTTTGTGTTGATTACATATTTTTTTGTTGATTATTTTTTAAGGTCAAATTCAGTTTTAATGTTGCACTTATGGTTATATTGCTATGTAGGATTATGCTATGGTTATATTTTCATTGTACAGTCAATTGGTGAGTGTAATTAATACACAATGATGTTAGTTAGTGCTAACTAACATCATTGTATTGTTTGACTATAAAATATAAGTATGATACGATTCCGCCAGTAATGAAAAAATTTAACACACAAAGCATTTTTAAAGATGAAAGGAATCATAACAATGCAAACAAGCGTAAACCGCGATAATGATTCATTATTGAAGCGTAAGGAGGTTATGGGTATGTTGAGGTTTAAATCAATCAATACCTATTACAAATGGGTACGTGAAAGTGGTGTAAAACCGATGCAGTTATCTGGAGGTATAACGGTGTTTTGGAAGTCAGATATTATTAAATATTTAGAGGGGTTACAACAATGTGCCTAAAATGAGAAGAGCCGTTATAACTAGACATTATAACAGCTCCATTTTATAAACTGTCTATGTGTGAAGTTTGGCGACCGATCACATAGACGGCTTTATGCGTAAGCTACCACGTTTTTACACGAGGTAACGCGATTGTACCATTTATCTAGGTATAATCTCAAGCCCATGTAAGCGTGGTAAATACTATTTTTATGAAAGTATTTTACCGTGCAAAACAATACAACTAATTTCAACACTCCAACAATCGCCCCAAATGATGGTAACTTTACCAATTATTTAGCTTACCTACAAGACAAGTTACAGGAATCCAGCCCACGCCGTTGGTGGATGGTGAGAAGATTCACCGATCAATTTCAAGGACAGCAGTTTAATATGTTGTTCTTTCGTGACCTTGAGGACTCATTCAAGAATAAGAACCCAGAGGACGACCGTCGCCAAATGTTAATCCCACTATATCAATGGCTAGAGTTTATCGGGGTTAATGGCGATAACTCAGATAATTTATTAGCCTCTTTTTTAACTGATAACTGTTCAACGTTAGATGTTCATTGCTACCCAGCTACAGCGCTTTATGTAGTGGCAAGCAATCCAAAACGGCAAGCCTTTACGACTGATGAAATTAGCCTTGAATCGTTTATACATGATGATTTAGTGCCTATTTACATGGTGAATAAACGTGGCGAAATGGAACGACCAGACAGGGAAGAAAATCCGATTAATGTAGAGCTTTATTTCAAGCTTGAGCATATTGAGTTTTTTGAGTTGGTATTTCGTGCCTATTCTTTACTGGTAGAGAATAACCAATTTGAGAACCCTAACCTATTGCCAATTTGGCAGCAATACCTAACTCTGATGCAAGAGAACGCAACCGCGGATAACCTTGAAGAGATACACCGAGGCTATTGGTTTAGTCATTGTCCTGAATTTGCTAATCTTGGCAATACCATTAAGGGAGTAAACTAATCATGAGTAGATCAGTTATCAATCGTCAAAACTCAGTAACTCAAATTGAACTTATAAACACTGGTAATAATCCACGGGTTAGCACTCTGGAAATTGCCAAACATACTAAATTATCTCATCGGGTAGTTATTCGCTTGGTCAGGAAATATCAAAGTGAATTTGAAGAGCTTGAACAAGTGAACTTTCAAAGTTCACTTAATCCACAAGGAAGCCCGACCATTTATGCATTGCTTACTGAACAGCACACAATGTTTTTGTACACATTATTCAGGAACATTACTCCTGAAATTGTCAGATTTAAGCTCAATTTAACTAAGCGGTTTTATCAACTCAAAGAATTGCTTATTAATCGTAAAAATGCAGAATGGCAATCACAGCGAAGCGCAGGCAAGATTGTAACTAAAAGCATGACGGAGCTATTTACGCAAGCGCTGGATTATTGCGGTAAGAGCCATGAGAGCCAAGGTTATATCAATCTGCAGCAGGCAATTTACAAAGCTGCATTAGGTAAGACCGCGCAGGCATTACGTAAAGAGCGCAACATTCCTAAGCATAAGACAGTCCGCGATTATCTCAATAGGCATGAGCTGGGGTTAGTTACAACCATTCAGAATATGGCAGAACACGCGCTATACAATGTTGAGGTGATCGATGATGCTCAAATACTAAGAGCAATAGACAACGCAGGGAGCGCCTTAAAACTAGTTGCCAATAGCTTGTTTTTACCTCGTGTAGCGTAGGGGGTAATCATGAAAATCAATAATACTAATGTAACCTTGGGCGTGAACTTCAACACTGATTATAATTTATCGGAAGTTTACCGCAACAATGAGAATCCCAACATTTTACAACCATTGGAGTGGTTGCGCTCTGAGGAGGGGCAAGAGTATATCAGTTTAGCATATGACGATATAAGTGGCTTAGTGCGGGTACTAAATAGTATCCATCCAGTTTATTATGTCCGTAGTCGTTATATTTGGCTGGGATACCTCAAGCATTGCACTGGTGATTTAGATAGCGCCATAGCTTTGGAGCTTGCCAATTTTGAACCAGACGGGGCAGCATGATGTTCAACATTCCAACTGACAAACTAAATGGCGCAGTTGATTCATCCCTAGCAATGGGGCTTTTAATTACTCCAGAGCAGCTAAATAATGCGGTGGCTGATAGGTTTTACCATTGCGGTACTATCACCCATCCGAGAAGTAAAAACGGGCGTTTTATCATCAAACATGACCCAGCAACCGATTTTATAACTGTGGTATTTTGGAATCATGAAACCAGCCAGCAAGAAAAGTACCACATCAATCTAGCCACCGATCAACCACGTAAATCATTATCTCAAGCCGAGCGCCAAGCATTACAAGCGCGAATAGATGCCAAGATAGCAGCCGACCGCAAGAAGCAAGAACAGGAGCGAGAGCGTAAAGCTGCGTATTATGTGGCTGAGTATCAAAAGTTATCAATATGCCAGAAGCATGATTATCTTACCCGTAAAGGTTTAAGTAACTTAGATAACTTCAATCTACGGGTAGATGATCGCTTTAATTGTGATCTGCTCTGCGTGCCGTTTATTAATAGCAGCGGAGCTATGCAAGGATATCAGACTATTGCAACTGATGGAACAAAGCGCTTTAATGGCTCGGTGGGTGGCTGTTTTTGGCAATATCCTGCAGTTAATCCTTGCCCTGAGGTATTTGATACCAGGAACAGTTTTTACCTGATCGGTGAGGGGTTAGCCACGGTACTGAGTGCATGGCAAGCAATCATCAATTACTATGAAGCTCAGGTATTTTTGCCTTATGCTTTGGTTGCCTTTAACTGTGGCAATCTGGATAAGGTAATCAAAGCAACTGCAGCCAGAAAATTGCCTTATATCCTACTGGTTGATAATGACAGCAGCAAGCCACACAATGCGGGAATAGAAACCGCCAAGCAGTTGATTATGAACAATCCCGATGCAGTGATCTATCCGCTCTTATTTACCAACGGGCACGATGCCAATGATTATATCTTAGCCAATGGAGAGCGAGCTTTTATTGAGCTACTCACTACTAAAACCCCAATAATTCAATTAATAGGACACTGAACAATGAGTAAATTTAGCAAGGATTTAATGAAAAGGTATAGACAAGAGAAAAGCGCCCGACCAGAGGCGCTTAACACATTCACCCAACATGATGATTTTGAGTAAGGAAATTATATCATGACAAATAAACTAAACGACAATCAAATTAGCGCTTTGCAATCATTAAACCAGCAAATTGCAGATAATAACACCCCAAATACTGAACCAGTGGAAATTTGCGAGCCTATGAGCAATTCAGATAAGGCGGTTGATACAAATGCATTAACTACACCAAATGAATCACCTATAAAGCTTAAATTAGTTGAACGTGATGAGTATACACAATGTAATGAGATACCAATAAGTAAGCCAGTATGTGATTTTGAATGGTTACGAGTTTATAAGAGTGGTCTATTTGCATTAGTGGCAAGTAAAGATGAAAAAGATAACGGCAAATTTAAACACATTGGTAATTACATAATGCCAGTAGGCAAGACAGTTTTTAATGGTATATCTTGTTTATTACTTGAGTTTATTAATAACAGCGGTAAACAATCTAATATCATGATTGAACGAGGTGATTTAGCAGATCATAGAGGATTAGCCAAAAAATTGCTAAATGCTGGTTACAACCTAGATATTTATTATAGTAAGCAATTGCAGGGATTCTTAAATCAATTTCAACCAGATAGCGAGGTTATCGCTACTACTCAAATTGGGTGGGTAAATGATAGTTACGTACTACCTGATTTAATTATTGGTGATAATAAAAATATTCGTTACTATGGTAGTGTTGTTGATGGCAAGTTTACCCGAAACGGTACATTAGAACAATGGCGTGATAATGTAGCCAGTCATTGCGGTGGTTATGAAATGTTAGAGCTTGGGTTATATTCAGGTTTTGCCAGTTTATTAATGCCCTTTGTCGATTTTGGCTTTGGCTTACATTTTCATGGTAATAGCTCAAAGGGTAAAACTACTATTCTACGTGCTGCAAGTTCTATATTTGGTAAACCCAAAGAGTATATCAATAAATGGAATGCAACGCATAACGGTATGGAGTTTATAGGTTATAACTCAAATCATGCTCTTTGTGCACTAGACGAGGTTAATGAGGCAGGACGCAGCACACTGGACAGTATTTACATGCTGATCGATGGGCGCGGTAAATCGCGAGCGATAAGCAGCAAGATTAATGGTGTAGAACAAGCAAAATCTAAAACGTGGCAAACCGTTGTGTTATCTACTGGTGAGGTAAGCATTGAGGATTTAGCATTGCAATATGGTAAAAATCTCAAAGCTGGTGAATCGGTACGCATGATTGATATTGAAGTAAATCAGATATGCAAGGATAAAGCCCACGCTGATACATTAATTGAAAACTCAGCAAAGTATTACGGTGTGGCATGTATTGCGTTTGTAGAGTACCTACAGGCGCATAATTCCATTGATATCGTATCAATGTACAAACAATATTATCGTGAGATTATAGCGCCATTTAATGAATTACACAGTCAAGCTAGTAGAGTTGCTAAATACTTTGCACTATTACGCGTTGCTGGCGATATTGCCGTACAAGCTGAAATACTACCCAATACATTCAAACCACAATATTACACAAACAATTTATTTAATTCATGGCTTCAAGCAAATTCAATGGATAAAGAAACCAAGGAAATCATAAACGCACTAATTTTGGCAGTTGATGATTATACGAATTGGTTTAGTGATAGTAACTTAGATTATGAAGTGAGAATACCAAATAAGATAGGTATACATGATGGTTATAACTATTTTTTAATTAGTACATTAACCGCTAATAAATTATACAAAGTTAAACATTTTGCAAAGCATCGTGACGTATTAATTAGAGCGGAGATAATACCAAAGGATAGGCAATCTTTGCGCGATAAAGCAACAAAAAACCCATTAAAAGGGTACAAAATCAATCAAGACAATTTAAACAAATTTAGAAGTAATGATGAGTAAAACATAAATACATAAATATAGTGTCTACAACTACTACAGTGACTACATGTAGAAAATAAAGAATAATAACAATAAGATATAAAATAAAAATGTAGACAGTCTGTAGTCGAACGTAGTCACTAATTACCGAGTAGTTATATAGTCATTAATATTAATATGGTTTTGTAGTCGTATACAAAAATAATACCGTCTACAAAAATTTGCTTTAAGTTATTGAATCAAAATAATAAAAATGACTGTAGACGAAAAACCCACGTAGTCGCGTGTTTTTATAGGGGTGGGTATGTCTATGGTATTGGGTATTTATGCATGTGGGATTTATCAACGTTTATTGACTACGTGAGATATTAACCTAAGCAACACTAATTTAACCTAAAAATAGCTTTTTACAAAACAGATAGCCCATTTTAAGAAAGTACAAAATGAATCATGAATACATAAATCTAAGCAGCGAATTAACTGCTAAACAAATAACTATACTGCATGACTGGGTTAGATGGTGCGCAGAACACTCAAATAATAATCTGGTTAAAAATGCAAGTTCTTACTATTTAAAACATTTTTTAGAGGGGCAAATTTACTCCCAACGTAAACCAAGAACAAATAATTATACTGAACTAACTATTTTTGATTTTTTACATTATAAGTTTGACTGGTTTTATATCGGTAATAACCAGTTTAAACAAGCAATGTTAGATTGCAAGGTTAATATCAAAAATCCAGATTCATTAAACTGGCAATTTGCTGGTGGTTATATTGTCTAACAATTTAGAGATAAAAAATGCCAATAATAAAAACTAATCAACTCACAGTTAAATCAATTAACGAATTACAAAAAAATAGTAATGTTGGGGAGATGCTACTTGATGGTAATAATCTTTACATCAAAAAAAATGCTAATTCGTTAACTTGGTATTACCGCGTGGCATTTAAGAGCCATACAGGAATAAAAAAGACATGGCTTGCATTAGGTAATTACCCTCAAACCACTATTTTATTGGCGCGTGATAAAGCCCTCAAGGTAAAGGAAATGATTAGCCAAGGAATTAACCCAGTTTTATTGAGCGCCAATAGTAATGATCGGTTAGGTAAATCATTTGGGTTTATCCTAGATGAGTACCAGCGAGGCTATTTTAAAGCTATACGCAAGAATACTAAGCGCAATTACATTAACGCCATGCGCTACGCTGCACCACTGCATAACGTCAATATGGAGCTAATCACTGAGTTTGATATTCTGGATATTATTGCGCTGATTAAAAAGGCTGGTACTGATACCGTTGCCAAGGCATTTTTACAGTATATCAAAAAGATATTTACTTATGCCAAAAACGAGGGTTATATTTTAGAGAACAGAACACGTGATTTGAGCTTTGACTATACACAGGTGGCACGAGATAGGTATTTACAGCCCAAGGAGCTGCAATGCTTTATCGGGAACTTATTGTCTGATGCTGATATAGCGCTAGATATGCGTGTGGCAATCTATAGCCTACTGTTATTAATGCTGCGCCGTAGTGAGTTAATCGAGTTAACTTGGAGCAATACAAACCTGTCCACGGGTAGAGTTATCGTTAATCGGACTAAAACGATTAAGAACTTCACGCTGATAATCCCAAGCCAACTAATCAAAGCGTGGCAAATGTTGCCAAATAAAGAACGCTCAGCAAGGCTATTTAACTTTACCGATAACACGCTCTACCGTACCATTGTTAATCTGTGTACCAAGTATGAGGTAAAAAAATTCACACCACATGATCTACGGCGTACCGCTATGAGTTTACTAGCCGAGTTGGGTTGTGATTATCTGGTAATTGATAGCGCATTGGCTCACACGATTAAGGGAGTTAATAAAAGTTACCTAAAATCTAACCTACTTGATAAGCGAGCGGAGCTACTGCAAAAATGGGCGGATTATGTCGATAATTTGCTAGGTGAAAATACGGCGATTTTAAGGCTTAAAACCAGCTAGACAGTACAATACATAGTGCATGATTTAAAATCATTAACACATTGAATACATTAACTATTTATAGCAAAGGAGGTAAACGGTAAATTATGGGGCATTGGTATTAAAGGCTTACAGCGGAATGATTGACTATTGTATGAAGTCATACACTAGCCTAGCTGCTTAAATCCACTAGCTATAATCAATTAAACCCTTATATATCAATGCTTACAGCGAAATACTTATGGCATTACTTACCCGTAAAAATCTCAAGGTACTCCCAGAGTTTTTGAAATCTTTACGGGTGGAACAGTCGCGAGATCTCGCTAGTCAGTAATTTTGAAAAGTTGGTTGTAGAAAGGTGTAATTTATTTGTTACATTTTACAACAGTTAATTATTTTCTAAAGTAAATCAAATTATTACAAAATTATTATATTTTTATAGCTAGTTGTAAATAGTAATAAACTGGTTGTAATTTTAATTTTGTACAGTTTTAACCGTTATTATCATTATAGGAAGAAGTTATTATGAAAATATTAATATCACAATCAGAGTTTGCCAGATTAATGAGTTCACCAATGAAAAGAGTGACCCAGCAGATGGTAAATAAATACATTCAGCAAGGTAGATTGCCAGCGGATGGTAACAAACTAATCATGCCTGATGCTGAATTAGCGTATCATTCAATACGTGCTGGAGTGAGTGAAATTAGCTTTGATAATGAGCATTATTCACAAGCCGATGCAAAACATGAGCTTAATGAATTAACTGTACCACATGGTAAATGGGGTGAGTATAATTTTAATAATCAGATAATCTACCTAACAAACGACATTGATTCTAGTGCTATAGAGGTAAGAAATGATTGTTTTATATCAAGAATTAGCGATATTGGTAATATTAGTATGGCTGGTATCACGTTTAAAGAATCAGATGATTACTTTAATTTTGAAGTGGTTGCCGACGAAGATTATGATACAGTATTATCACGAGTTCAGAGTATCGAAGGATTTGGCGAATCCGTTTTTTTAATAAAACAGTCTGAAATTATTGAATTGATTAAAAATAGAAAGGCTAAATAGCTAAATCTTATAGCTACAATACTCCCGATCATGTATCAGGAGTATTGTGTAGATAGTTTTACACCCTCCATTTTGAAATTATTTAACTTATCAGCCAAGTTAGAAAAACATAACAACAAATATTATAAACCCGAGTAACTCTTGACAACCACACCCTAAATCAGCCATAATAACGCTACTGGGTTTAAAAGTCCCTCAAGCATAAAGCGGAAATGCTAACCGTAATCACTTAGCAGCACTTAAAAGATTATCTCATATTGACAAACTAAACTAATTCACCTTGCCGATTCTACATTTTGTGGAATGGATTAAACTATTTTATTAATGGTTTATTTAATGGCAATACCAGAGAATTAAGCAAGCTACTATTATCAATGGTTTAACTATTGGTAGTATCAATGTGAGGGGTGCGACTAATAAGCCTTAATCGGTGAATACGTCCAGCCGACTTTATGCGGACTTTTAGCCCCTCACGCCCCTATTTAAAAGTTAGGGTTTAGTTAAGCTAAAAAAACATAAAGGTGATAATCATGTCCAAAAAAATCAATCATGTAGATGTAACGCTACTACCTAAATTTAACCTGTCATTAATTCAAGCCAATGCACACAATAAAATACCTCTAAGCCCAGAGGACTGGATACGTTCTGAGGAATGCGCCGACATTTTAGAGAGGTTTACTGGACAACGCTATAGCCACCACTTTACACTATACTTGGATAGCGATTCTAACCACTACTATACTCACGGCTTTTGGGTTTATATGGGCTACCTTTGCCATTGCGTAGGCAATAGCTTGGCTGCAGCAATCTTAACCGAGTTAAATCAATAAGGGGGTGCAGCATGAAAAACAAAATAACTACCACCGCAGCATTTGATTTATCTCAGATATTCAACAATGCCGATAATCAGGCAATAGCAACCCCCACAGAGTTTATTAACTCAACGGACTGCAAAGACTTACTACGTGAGCTTACAGGACAATCAACACCACAGCATTTCACTCTGCACCTCAATAAATCATCAAACCATTACTGCACTCATTCTAAGTGGCTATTTTTAGCCTATGTCCGCCATTGCTTCGGTTCTAACCTAAACGATGCCATTACCGTAGCATTGGAGGTGTAACATGATAATCAGAGAAGAGCGCCACCAAAAGCAAGCACAGAAGCTGATTGATTTGGCTAATGATGTCCTGGCACAATCTAACGGCACAACCCGACTATTTGACTATTCAGACCCGTATTTTAATCCTATGTTTAAGAAAATAAAGAAGTTTGAGCGCAAATTCAAAAAGCGCCATAAGGATGGTATAAACATTGATGTGGGCGAAAAACTAGAGAACTTCTCTATTGAGCTGCGATACATACCTGAGCGATTGCATTATTTGATGGGTTTAATTGGTTGGCTTAATACAGATACCTACGCACCCAATGCACACCAAGAGGGATTTTATTCAAATAGTTATCATGATTACACTGCCAAGGATATGAGCACTAAGATATGGTACTATATTACAGTTGATCGGTATATTGATTTATTATTTATTGATAACGAGCTGCAGTATAGGTACAATCCGCAGGAGGTAGCTGCGTAACTAACCGATCAGTTCTTTAACAATTTAGAAAATATAACTATGCTCACCTATTATGATGGTGAGCATAGGTTAATCAGCGGCATAATAAACCAAGCGCTAAAAATAGCGGTTGTATGGTACAGGTAGTTTTTTATTATGAGTGATAATTTTATGTGATAGAATGGTTTTAGTTTTAGTATTTAGAAATATCCAAATTGGCAAAAATTAGATGTTTTTTTAGCAAATTAGACTAAAATTTAGTCTATAGTGTAAAGTTGTCTTGTTGTTAGCATTTGATATATAATGATTTATGCTATATTATGGATATTTAATCATGATAAACCCAGTGCATAATCAAGCATAATATAAAAATAATTTTAGTTTAGTTGTTTCGGGGAATTGTTATAATATTGCTTTCAAAACAAGGATATAAAATGAAAGTAAACAATAAACCCAGAAACTATGTTGCGTTAGCTTTGACGAAGCGTAACGGTGCCGGAGCGCATGAGAAGACAAATAAAGCTAAGCGAGCATCTGCCAAGCGGCAGTTACATAAAGAATTGAAAAAACCACCTACTGAGTTAGGTGGTTTCTTATTTTGCTAATGATAAGAAAATCAAATTAACCGTTAGAAAAATTGTTTGTTTTAAGTAAAAAAAGCCCGGCTTAAGCAAGGGAAGAGCATACTTAAACCGGATAAGGACAGATATGACTTGTTGTATTTGTTGCGGCTTATATTTTTCTGTATTGAAAAAAAGCCGGTCTAAGCAATGAAAAATCAAAAACACCTAAACCGGTACTAGAAAAGCTATTATTTGGGGCTAATTGTAACTAACGTACCTAACCACTTTCACGTTGATAACTATTTTTAGTTTACGCCCTAGGATGTATTTTAACCTTTTGGGGACTTCTTTCGGAAGTCGTGATTTGGGATAGTTCATTATGCATAATTGCATTGCAGTAATAAATCTCTCTTACTCACTGGACGTATTTTTATTTACTTTTGGCGGTCTAATCTTACATTTAATTAGCTTGTAACTTTTATAATAGCAGACCATATAACTATGATCATCTGTAAAGAATTTTATTTTATCGTAGTTAACTTCATCATCTGAAGTTGTGTTCATTTGTGTTGTTTGCGTTCCTCCGCCAGGTCCTCGATAAACTCTTCCAGCGGTATTCTCTTCGTGTTCAATTATCACTGCATAATGGCAATTATTGAGCAGATCTGATTCTTGGCTCTGGGTTCCAAGAGGTAATTTATTACAAGTATAGCTTGATTTACTGAAATCAACTGTTGTTAGTGCAAATATTGAACTGCTACTTATTGTTAATAAATAAAATAATATTTTTCTCATGATTATCCTTTGACGACGTATTATTTACTTTCTAAAAACTTATTCAGTTTTTGCAGGAATCTGCTCTTTCTTTATCTCTGCTTTACACTTTTTAATCATATTATATTCAAAAGTACATATTAATTCTCGATGATTATCATCATAAAAGCGAATTTTATCCAATACTATTTCTTGACCTGGTGTTGTGATTTGAGTTATGTCTGCTCCACCGCCTTGTAACCGAGCTGGGTTACGACCCTCAATTCCATTTTGACGATGATACGTCTTCACATTATAACAATTGTCTGTAATTTCTGACTCACTAGATTTTTGAGTCAATCTTACTTGATTGCAGGTGAAATCATGTTTATCTAGATCAATTACAGTCATTGCATATGAAGAGGTTGTGCTACACAATAATATAGCTAGCGTAATAATATTCTTATTCATGTGATTAATTCCCTTACCAAATTAATATGCGTAAAATATCCCAAGTTCCGAAGTCCATGAATTACTTCCAATAGGATTTTGTGCTGGTAACCATTGATTGGCAAAAACCCCGAATATAAATAGACCGCGAACTTGTGGAATTGAATAATTTAGATTCAAATCAGCTTCTTGAGTGCCATTGTATTGAACATTACCACTCGTTGCCAAAATATATGCTGGCGAAATAGTTAAGTTATTATTTAAAAAACCAAACTGAGTAGATAATTTATACTCTGAACCAGTGAAACCATTGCTAATCATATTGGTAGACCAACCATTTGAGTAAGTAGGGTCAACGGATTGTCCAACTGTATATGGAGATACAAACGCACCACCATTGTAGCCATTGGCGGCTCCCCACATCGTATTGGCGCTTAGATTTAGCTGAAACCAATCATATGTCCAGTTACCACGAATACCAGCCATATAACTTTGAATAATTGTACCATTGTATTGCGTAATTGCATTATTAGCTTGAAACCACTGCTGATCGGTACCAGCCTGCGCCGAAATATTAAACGAAGATTTATCATTTACTGGCAGAGTTAAACTGGTATCACTATACAACAGCGTTCCATAGTTGTCAAACTGATAACCCCACAACCGTAGATTATAGTTATTACTAAGTCCACTGTAATTAGCTCCAAGCGCTACAGTTCCATTTGATTGAGCATAACCATTATTATTTGCTATACCGTTATTGGTGATACTGTAATTGGTATTGCCTGTAAAGCCATTTGATGCACCGTATTGTGCAGCATTAAAAGCTAATGTGGTAATTAACCACCCATTACCGGGATAGAGGTTTATTAGCGCCCCTTGGTAAGTTGCTGGTATGGATACTAAATTATTTTCATAATTTCCATTGATCCACGGACTATTATTGATTCCAATGTAACCAATATCTGCCTGAACCATATTGCTATATTGATACTCGACAAATGCTTCAGACATTGCTGCTTGTGTATATGTTGGTGTATATATATTGTAATCGCGCGTTCTTTGCTGAGTGGCTAAACCATTCATTGGTTCAGCAAAGAATGGATTCATTACGGTGATTACGCCTCCTATGGAAAATCCTGCTGCTTGCCCAGTTTGAGCAAATATATTTGCGCCATAGGAGTATGGTTGCATATCGCGATTGTATGGTCCTGGATTGTTGAATGTTTTACTATCTGCTCCGGCATTAATTGTTGTACCTGCATAAATGTTATACGTCCCATCTTCAAACCATTTTTGCCAGAAATTTTGATTGGCAGTCTGACTTTCATTCACGATTAAAGTACCACCACCTGTTGTCGGGTAATTTTCCGAATTATATGGATTTTGAAGATAGGCTGCGCGAGCAATAAATGTCGCATTGCTGTTCGTCGGAGATGTCGCTACACTGGATTCACTATCTGCAAATACAGTCTGATGAGCTAAAATAGTTAAGATTATTGTAGAAAATTTTTTCATGGGCATTTTCTTCATAAAAGTTTCTAATTGGGAAAATCTAATCAGTTATGTACGAATATTACACAGTATTTGGTTTTATCTAAAAGTGGTATTTTGGGATAATTCACTATCCATAAATAGCTATACCAGTTTTGGTGTAGTAATTTTTCTTGCTTAAATGTGATAGTTTTGAGTTGTGTTTTATCAAATGGATAAAACGTAACTCCTTTTAAGTGAGAATGGTATAATACTTTTTTACTCTATTAAGTGGTTCGCTATGATAAAAGTAGATTATCCAGTGGCGATAATTACTGGAGCAAGCCGTGGTATAGGTGCGGCTATTGCGCTATTATTGGCACGCCGTAAATATAAAATATGTGTAAACTACAATAAAAATCAATTAGCTGCTCAGGACATTGTTCAACAAATTGAAAAAATTGGTGGTACGGCAATAGCAGTACAGGCAGACGTTGCTGGTGGAAGATAGCCATTTTATTGTAAATAAGGTTTCTATTATAAAGGTAAACATATGAAAAAATTAATTTTATTGGCATTAGTGGGTATAAATTGTTATGCATTAAGTAGCAGTGAATCCAAAGAAGTTACTCAGGGTGTAACGAGCGCAATGGATCAATCCGTAAAATGCTGGAATGCAGGTGATCTTGAGTGTTTTATGAAAGGTTATGCTAATAGTCCTAAAACCTTGTTTATTTCTGGTGATAAATTTATTTATGGCTGGCAAAGCTCATATGATCATTACAAGCACAAATATGGTAATGATAAAAAAGGGATGGGGCAACTTCAGATTAAGATTGATGGCATTGAAGCTCTTGATGAGCAACATGCTTTTTTATATGGGCACTGGAAGCTACAAGCCGAGAGTAAAGAGTACGCTGGAGTAACCTCGTTATTATTTAAGAAAAATGATAATAAATGGCAAATAATGGTTGATCACTCAAATTAAAACATTGTTAATAGTGCGGTGTATCTAATTGAAAATCAAGCGGTATTTGCTTGATATTTGTTATAATGCCCGATTAATATTTTTCTTTGTAGGGATGTGGATATGATTAATACTGAGGATAAAAAACAAGGCGTTAAGTTACGCAATGAAGATAAATTATCCAGAATTCCAATTAAAGTAGTACCTTTAGCCGAACCACTTAAAAAACCAGAGTGGATTAAAGTTAAATTACCCACAGGTGAAAATTTTAATCGGGTAAAAAATTTACTTCGTGAACATAAATTACATACTGTATGTGAAGAAGCTAGTTGCCCAAATATTGGCGAGTGTTTTGACAAGGGTACTGCAACTTTTATGATTATGGGTGATATTTGTACCCGTCGTTGTCCATTTTGTGATGTTGGGCATGGAAAACCTAATCCATTGGATGTCAATGAGCCAAAAGAAGTTGCTCGCTCGGTTGATATTCTCAAGCTTAAATATGTGGTGATTACTAGCGTTGATCGTGATGACTTACGTGATGGTGGTGCGGAGCATTTTGTTCATTGCATTCAAGAGATTCGCGCAATTCGCCCACAGACTAAAATTGAGATTTTAGTTCCTGATTTTCGTGGTCGTTTGGATAAGGCTTTGGAAGTTTTGGCTGCTTGCCCACCTGATGTATTGAATCATAATCTTGAAACCGTGCCACGCTTATATAAAGCACAACGCCCAGGTGCGGATTTACAAAATTCATTGGATCTATTAAAGCGTTTTAAACAAATGCGTCCAGATATTCCAACTAAATCGGGTATTATGGTTGGGATTGGCGAAACAAATGAAGAAATTAAAGAGTTGATGTTATTAATGCGTGAGCATGATATTGAAATGATTACTATTGGGCAATATCTGCAACCATCGAAGCATCATTCGCCAGTATTGCGTTATGTTACGCCGGCTGAATTTAAAGAGCTAGAGGATTTTGCTTATCAAATCGGATTTAAGCACGCCGCAGTTGGTGCGTTAGTGCGCTCTAGTTATCATGCTGATCAGCAAGCGCATAACGCTGGTGTTGAGTACTAAGAGGTTTGGCATGAGAGGTATGCATAGTTTTCGTGTACTGACATTGATTGGTGGTGTTTTATTTGCTGCAAATGGTTTTGCGGCTAAAGCACCGCAAAGTTGTACTCTAGTTAGTGGAACTTTGGTGCAGCTACCAAGTAAACAGGTTTTTAAGTTTAATAAAGCGCGTAGCTACAATAATACTGGCTATCCGATGACTCATACTCAGTTTTATATCAAGGATGCGCATGGCGAGATCTATAAAGTTGTGATGGATAATTTATTTTATACTAATCTGACTATTGCACAATCCAGTATGAATAGCGATGCCGGAATTATTGATGATTTTACCCGCCGTTATCCTGTAGGTAGTAGCGTTGAAGCTTGTGGCAAGATTTATCATCGTGGTGCTGATACTGGAATTCACTTTGTTCATCCAAGCGGTTGTGAGAAAACTAAATTTAACGGATTTTTGCATATTAATGGCTTGGATGTGAGTAATAATTCGCGCTATTGTAATGCTTGTTCTTGTAAAGTTAGTTATAACTAAGAGGCTTTGATGAATCGTCGTGATTTTCTGAAATTTGGTGTTGGAGTGGGTGTTGGTTTTGTTGGCGGCAGATCAATTGCCTCTAATAATAGTTCTAGGTTATTGGATACAATAATTGCTGAATCTTATGCTGGCTATTCAAGTAATACTTATTATTCTGAAAGTCAAAACACGCATATTGAGTTACCCTCTTTAACAGAAGACCTTAGTTGCGATGTCTGTGTGGTTGGTGGTGGTTTAACCGGAATCTCAACTGCGTTGAAATTAGCTGAACGTGGTTATAAAGTGGTGCTACTTGAAGCACAAAATATTGCTGGGCAAGCTAGTGGCATGAATGGTGGTCAGGTTTTGACTGCCTATGAGTGTGGAATGGAATATTTTGAAGATAAATTTGGGGATAAAATAGCCAAGCAGTTATGGAGCCTTTCTTTACAGGCAATAGATATTGTCAAAAGTAATATCAAAAACTATAACATCAACTGCAG
>SSGY01000074.1 GCA_008017145.1 Neisseriales bacterium | reverse complement strand
TTTTTTGTCATCATTACTTGATTGTAACAAGTAGCTAACACCATTAATCGTACCGTAAAATTGTGCTTTTTTAAAGTATTTGGCTTTATTTACTAATACATTAATTAAATTACCATCACTGGTAACACTAATAATTTTACCATCTGCCGAAGGTGGAATTGTTGCGCTAAAAGGAATCACACTAAATTTTTTATCGTCAATGGTTACAATACTATCATTTTTGACTTTATATTCATCCAGCGTCCAAAATAAGCCAAGATTTGCACTGCTGCAGCTGGTCGGTTGTTTGGTATTATTGGCAATTTGCACTGGAATTTTTAATTCTTGTTGATCTATTTTACGAATTATAGGTTTATTATCCTCGCAACTTAGTACAACACTTTCTCCAGCTGGCAATAGGCGATCCTCATATACAATTGGAGTTAAAGTTTTTGTTGTGAAATTTTGAGTGCCTGATTCTAAGCTAGCTGATTCAATTGCGACTGTATATTGCGGTTCAAGGTAAATTTTGTCAGCAAAAGCATGGATTGAAGTAGTCGCAGCAAGTACGATGAGTATTTTTTTCATTATTTATAAGTTTCCTCTAAAGATTATTTTAAAGCCAGTTTTTTTGGCGAATAGATTTAAGAATCCCCGTGCTATCTAATCCGATTGATGATAGTAATAGCTTAGGGTCGCCATGCTCAATAAATTGATCAGGAATTCCCAAATGTAATATTTGTAGTTGGATATTTAAATCCTGCAATGCTTCTGCACAAGCGGATCCTGCGCCTCCCGCGATTACGTTTTCTTCGATTGTTACAATAAACTCGTGAGTTTTGCCAATTTGCAATAGTAAATCACGATCTAGAGGTTTAACAAAGCGCATATCGCAAACGGTTGCATTAATTTCTTCTGCAGCTTCAAGTGCGGCTTGCAGCATTGAACCAAATGCCAAAATAGCAACTTTACTACCTTCCCGAACCACACGTCCTTTACCAACTGGAATCATTTTAAATTCAGCATCCAATTCTCGTCCGATACCTGCACCACGAGGATAGCGTACCGCACATGACTGGTTGTTTATTCTAAAGCCAGTGTAAAGCATTTGGTAACATTCATTCTCATCACTTGGCGTCATAATTATTAGATTAGGGATGCAGCGTAAGAAGCTCAAATCAAAAGCACCAATATGAGTTGGTCCGTCTGCACCAACTACACCAGCACGATCAATTGCAAATAAAACTGAAACATCCTGTAAAGCAACATCATGAATTAACTGATCATAGCCACGTTGTAAAAAAGTTGAATAGATTGCTACAATTGGTTTAATTCCTTTAGTCGCAGCGCCTCCAGCAAAGGTAATTGCATGCTGTTCAGCGATTCCAACATCAAAAAACTTCTCAGGGTATAGCTTTGCAAATTCAACCATCCCTGAGCCTTCGCGCATCGCGGGCGTTATTGCAATAAATTCATCATCAATTTTAGCGATGTCACAGAGAAATTTACCAAAAACATGCATATAGCTTAGTGCAGTGCTTTTATTGCTAACCATTCCCTCACTTGGATTAAATTTATTGACCCCGTGATAACCAATTGGATCATTTTCTGCTAATTTATAACCCTGTCCTTTTTTGGTTACGACATGTAAAAACTGTGGACCAGATAAATTTTTTAGTTCGCTTAGAGTATCAATCAATTGTTCTAAATCATGTCCGTCAATTGGTCCGATGTAATTGAAGCCCAACTCTTCAAACATCGTACTTGGCATGACCATGCCTTTCATATGTTCTTCAACTTTGTGAGCTAGTTTTTGCATGCCAGGCATAACACTTAATGCTTTATTGGCGGTACCTTTGACCTTATTATAAAATCTACTTGCCAGAATTTGCGATAAGTATGAGCTAATTGCACCAACACTTTCAGAAATTGACATTTCATTGTCATTTAAGATAACCAGCATATCGCTATTTAGCCAACCAGCATTATTTAAGCCCTCAAATGCGAGCCCCGCCGTCATTGAACCATCACCAATTATTGCAACTACTTTGTTCTCTCGTCCACGAAGTTGATTGGCAACAGCCATGCCCAGTGCTGCAGAAATTGAAGTTGATGAATGACCAACATCAAAAGTATCATATTCACTTTCGCTACGTTTAGGAAATCCTGATAAGCCACCTATTTGGCGTAGGCTATCCATTTTCTCTCGGCGACCTGTTAATATTTTGTGCGGATAAGACTGATGTCCTACATCCCAGACCAAAGCATCATCCGGTGTATTGTAGACATAATGCAGGGCAATAGTTAATTCGACACAACCTAAATTTGAGGCTAAATGTCCACCTGTTTTACTTACATTGCTTAGAATGAAACTGCGTAATTCCTGAGCCAAGGTATATAGCTCTTGACGATTTAATTGCCTCAGCTGATGAGGGTAGTTAATCTTATTTAGTAATTGGTGATGAGTCATGTATATCTGTCTTTATTTGATTAAGAATTACGATAATAAACTGAGTCAGCTAAAAATTTTAGCTGTGAACTGCGTTCTAATTTTTTTAATAGTTCTATTACTTCAATATGAAGTTTTTTAGCTGTTTGCTGTGCTATTTCAAGCCCGAGAATGTTGACATAAGTTGCCTTATCTTGTTCTGAGTCTTTGTTTGCAGTTTTACCAAGAGTACTTGTGTCTTCGGTGACATCAATAATGTCATCTACAATCTGAAATAACAGCCCTATTTTTTGAGCAATAACGTCAATAGCCGCATATTGTTGCGAGTCAAACTCATTTCCTGCGAGATAACCAGTTAAAATTGCTGCACGGAGTAACGCTCCGGTTTTTAAACTATGCATTTGTTGCAATTGTTGCAAATTAATCTGCTTACCTGTGCTGAGCCAGTCAATAGTTTGTCCACCAACCATTCCTTCAATTCCTATGGACTGAGCAATTAATGCAATAATCTGCAGTTTACGCTCTGGGTTGATAGTTAATTGTTCTGAGCTCAACACTTCAAAGCACAATGCATGGAGAGCATCCCCCGCCAAGAGTGCGACCGCATCACCATACACTTTATGGTTGGTTGGTTTTCCACGACGTAAATCATCATTATCCATAATTGGAAGATCATCATGAATCAATGAAAAACAATGAATCATTTCAATTGCACAACCAATTAATCGGCAGTTTAATGGATTCGCATTATTTAAGCTACCTGCAGCTATGGTGAATAAAGGTCTGATTCGTTTTCCTCCATCAAGCGTTGAGTAGCGAATAGCATCAAGTAAATATGGGCAGTTACTTGAGATAGTTAAAATTTGGTTTAAACACTGTTCGATTTCATCAAGAGTCTGTGCGCGCCATTGTTCTAAATTTGGCATATTATTCCGTTTGAAAATTCTTTAATTGATTGGTTTCGTGATCGAGGATCTTAATTTTCTGCTCGACATCACGAAGCTTGTCCTGACAGAATTTTACCAGTTCCATGCCTTGTTTATACTGATTTAATGCACTTTCTAAATCAATTTGGTCATTTTCGATGTGTTGGATAATGGTTTCTAGTTGGTTAATCGCACTTTCAAACGTATCTAAATTTTTTTTAGTCACTTAGTTGTTCCCTGAATTAGTTTATTAATTGGTTTAATCATTATCAAGCATAGGATGAAAATAAACATACTAAAGCTACAATAAATCATAAATGAATTGCGATAAATATGTTCAAGTTGATTTATGGTGCTATTTTCGGCGCTTGCAGCACTTTGTGCCAAAATACCCGCGAGTTTACCACCAAGTCCAATTGACATTAAAAATATACCCATCATGGCGCCATTTAACCGTTGTGGCGTTAGAGTGCTTACCATTGCCAAACCGATTGGAGCGATAAGTAATTCGCCAAACGCAATCATCAAATAGCTTATGATGATAAAAATTTGCAATAATTGTGAATTGTGGTTAATTGCATATTGTAAACTGATAATTAGGATAAAAAAGCTAAGGCTATTGAATAAAAAACTTAAGCTGAATTTCGCTGGAATTGATAAGTCTTTGTTACGACGTTGCAGCCATAGCCATAAACCATTAATCAGTGGACCAAAAATAATCACACCTAGCGATTCAAAAGCAGTCAGCGAACTTGCAGGCATACTTAGATTAGTTACTCTTTCGGCAGCAAGGCTTACCGAGAAAAACTGTTGAAAATATACAGCCCAGTATAGCCCGGAAAAAATGGTTAAGATAGCAAAAGCTGTGAGCTTTTTACGTTCCTCACCGGTATGCGTCTTGATATTATAGATTAAAAAAGCAAGACTTAGTAGTCCAATCAAAGTAAAAAATATATCGGACATGGTTTTATTGTGAATGCCACAGAATGCTGTTACAATCAAAAAAATGATTGCGATAAAAGCTTTAAATAGTTTACTTTTGTTATGTGCAATCTTCCGTGAATCATGCAGTTGATATCGCCTCTTGCCTACAAAAAAAGTGATAAATGCGATAGCTAATCCAATTGCGGCCGAGGCAAAAACAGCATGCCAGCCTAAATAGGCCTTAATAAATCCACCGAGAAAACTTCCACCGATTGCACCAAAGTAGATACCAACATAAAATAGGGTATAGCCTATTTCCTTTTTTTCAGGAGTTTTTTGATAAATCATACTGAGCATACTAGAAATGTTTGGCTTTAACATTCCTGTACCAACTGTTACAATGGCGAGCCCTAAAATGAAAATATTATGGTCCAACGCAAAGGTTAATAATGTGTATCCAATGCATAATAACGTTGCACCAGCCAAAATGGCCTTATCATAACCAATAAAGCGATCAGCAATTAAGCCACCAAATATGCTATTGACATAAGCTAAAGCAGTAAAAGATCCGACCATCGCATAAGTTTCTGAGTCACTGAGGTGAATCTGTTCCAACGCATAGAATACTAGCAACGATTGCAGAACATAAAAACCATAACGCTCCCACATTTCTGTTAGGAAGAAAATCGGAAACCCATGGGGTTGTCTTTGCTTTAGCATATATTACCTTTTATTTAGAATAAAAAAACTGCCGAATTATAGCACGATTTCAGTGGGATATTTTATTGCAGCGCAGTATAGAGAAGAGTAAATTGTAAAAAAAGTTGCAAAAGATAATAAACAGTGGTTATAATACTGTTCTCAACCTAAAGGAAGCTTGGCAGAGCGGTTGAATGCACCGGTCTTGAAAACCGGCAAGGATGCGAGTCCTTCGTGAGTTCGAATCTCACAGCTTCCGCCATCATGGTTATTCAACCTTTTCCTTTTGCTACCAACAATTTATTTCCAATTACTAATTCATTACTCGTTTGCGCTGTTACATGTATACTCAATCCGATTCATCATCCCAAGTCGTTGATTTATTCCTCACCTACTACGTGTAGGCTTCGTCATAAATCGCCCGCTAGTATTTCGAATCAGCTTGAGTGTACCTATTATCATTCGGCACAAAAGCTATCAAATCAGGTTAAAATTATGCCAAATATTTAGCAGAATAAAATATGACACCTCTAAAAAAATACCTGATAATTTTGTTTTTTTGCAGCCTGATAGTGTTTGGCTTGAGTCCATACTTGGATCAGCAATACGCTATAATTCCCTTTAATTTTAATACTAACCATTTTTATGGTGAGGTAAGCCTTTGGTGTAAGGTGGTTTACTATGGTGTATCTGTATCAACTGTTTTACTGATTATTGTTCCGCTGCTTATCTTAATCCGTAAACGCAAATCTTCCGCTTTGCAAAAAAATGCGGTACGTAGAATGGTGTTGATTAGTTATTTGAGTTTGGCGCTTGGACCAGGGTTACTGGTGAATACCTTGTTCAAAGATAATTGGGGTCGTGCAAGACCATATCAGGTCATTCGAGATCATCACCCTTTTTCATTTCCCTGGCAACCTCATTTAGGGCGTCCAAAGGATAATAGTTTTCCATCAGGGCATGTTTCAATTGGCGCATTTATTGGTGTTCCATTTATCGCTGCAAGAAGGCGTAAACTAGGGGTTGCTCTGTGTGGGATAGGTTTTGTTCTGGTTGGAATAGTTCGTTTTTTACAGGGCGGACATTACATTAGTGATATTTTTATGGCGGCAATTTTAGTCTGGGCGGTGAATATATTGGTAACCAAATTAGTGGATAAGTATCTTATGAATAAGCAGGTGAGTTAACTATGGAACGGATGAATGTTAAAGTTTTGCTGCTGTTTGTTTTGGTCGTTTTTACGCATATAATGTTTAACCAGAGTTTACAACTACATTTTGATGAGGCCTATTATTGGGTATGGAGTAAAAATCTTCAGCTTTCATATTATGACCATCCACCAATGATTGCGTATCTAATTCGTCTAACTACCTTAGTCTCAGATCAAGCATTATTTATCCGCTTAACTGCTGTGCTGTGTAGTACTGTTACGATTATCATGATTTATTTGAGCACTAAGCGCCTGTTTGGACAAAAAGCGGCAGATATTTCTGTAATTATGGCGCTGGCATGGCCAATCTTGGAGGGTGACTTCTTTATTACCACCATTGATTGTCCACTGATGATGTTCTGGAGTATAACGCTATATTTTCTAATTCAGGGATTGATTTTTGAGGAAAAAAGTGCAATCTATGCTGCAGGAATTGCTCTGGGGTGCGCATTATTATCCAAATATACCGCGATTTTAATTTTACCAGGTGTGCTAGTTTTCTTATTACTGAGTCCACAGAAGCGTCATTTGCTCTTCAAGAAAGATGTCTATCTAGCCTTGCTCTTGGCTTTGCTGGTGTTCAGCCCAGTAATTGTCTGGAATTATCAGCATGACTGGGTGTCATTTGCTTTTCAGTTTCATCATGGGGTAGCTAGTGAACGACAGATAAATCTGGCTGGTTTTTGGGATTATATTGGTGCGACTATTGGTGCAGCTAATCCATTTATCTCACTGCCGTTATTAACATTTCTGTTTATCAAACGCAAGCAATTTATCAATAACCCTAAATACCTCTTATTAGTGTGTGTCTTTGTTTTTGTGGTTTTATTCTTTGCTTACAATAGTTTATATAAGTTCATGGAAGCTAATTGGGTAGCTCCAGCGTTTATTAGCGGAATTATTTTTCTGGCGGCTTGTCTTGCAGAGTACAACATAAAATGGACATATCGTGTAGCGATTACACTGGTACTAATCTTACTGCCGATAATTAAGATGCCGAAAATTTTTGTACCTCGTGAATACCGCAGCAAAATTCCAGCAATTAATGCTTTTATGGGCAATGCTCAGCTCTATAATCAGATCAATAATAATTATTTGCAGCCTGATGATATAATTTTGGCTTGTGATTATGGCAATGCTTCACGTGGCTGGTACTATTTAAATCGCGGACGTACGTATGTGTTGAGCAATTTTAAATATAGCAATAGCTATAGAGACTGGAATAAAGATTTAAGTCTACCAATTAAAAATGCAGTGTATTTTTGTGATGGCAATGATCCAGTTTATCAAGAACAACTCAAAGCATACTTTAAAAATATTGAAGAGCTGCCAACAGTTGGCTATCGGGATAGTTTTGTGAATAATAAACTTTATGTCTATCGGCTAAGCAATTAAGGGGTTACACTCGTCGTGCTCACAATTCTAGCGTTGTCGTATTGCTAAAAAAGACTCCTTATGTAGTTTGTCTACACTGCGTCGCCTTTTTTATCAATCCTCCTAGCTATAATTGCGATCACTTAGCGTCTATACATAAAAGCTCAACTTATAAAGGTTCAAAGTATAACTATGAAAAAAATGATAATTATTGCAACGTATAATGAAAAAGATAATATTGAAAAATTATTAGCTGAAGTGTTTAGCTATGTACCAGATACGCATGTTTTAGTGATTGATGATAATTCTCCAGATAAAACTTATGAAATCGTTGAGCGTTTGATGGCTGAAAAGTATGCTGGGCAGCTTTTTCTGATGAAGCGTGCGGGTAAACTTGGTCTGGGGACGGCTTATGTTGCTGGATTTAATTGGGGTTTGGAACGTGATTATGATTTAATTGGACAAATGGATGCTGATTTTTCACATAGTCCTAAAT
>SSGY01000039.1 GCA_008017145.1 Neisseriales bacterium | reverse complement strand
TATTGCTAAAATAAGCACCGTTACAGAATTGCAAAGCATTGTTAATCTATTAATTGCAGAATCCCAGAACACTTCATTTAATATTTATCTTGATGATAATAACAATAATAATTCGCAACTCTGCGCAGTTGCAATCAGTAATGCTACAACCATTTATCTAATTGAATTAACTAACGCCAGTACACAAGAATTACTTTTTGCCGATGACAGTGAGACACAGCAAAAATTACTCATCTTAGCAAAGTACTGGCAAAGTGAGCTGCCAAAGATCTGTTTTGATTATAAAAAGCAACTTTATATTTTAGCCCAACACAATATCAGATTAAGCAATATTAGCGGTGATTTGCAACTTGCAAGTTATATTCAAAATTCATTACAAAAACATGATTTAGCTGCGATTATCAATCGCAATGCGCCACACATTAATTGTCAAGGTTACGCTGAGTTTCTAGGTAAAGGTGCTAAACGCGTTAATTTTAGCTCTCTGGATGAGGCTGAAAAACAAACATTTATTATTGCTAATTCACAAGCGATACTTGAAGTACACCAGATTATTCTAAATAGCCTAAGCCAAGAAGAGCAGAAACTTTATCAACAAGTAGAGCTACCATTGGCTAATCTGCTATTTCAGCTGGAGCGCGTTGGAATGAAAATTGACATTCAGCGCCTAAAATTATTATCACAAGAAATGCATAGTAAATTACGCCAGCTTGAAGATTCGATTCAAATGCAGGCAAAATGTGTGTTTAATGTGAACTCCCCTAAGCAACTTCAAGATATTTTATTTAACCAATTAAAATTACCCACTGATGGAATCAAAAAAAATACTAGTGGCTACTCGACTGACGAAGAATCACTATCAATTTTAGCTGCATCGGGCTTTAGTATAGCTGACGAGTTACTTGAGTATCGTTACTTAAATAAGCTTCTCAATACATACATCGATCGTTTACCAGAATACGCCGATACACAACAACTAGTCCACACCTCATTAGAGCAAACTATTGTTACTTCTGGTCGACTATCTTCTAAAGATCCTAATTTACAAAATATTCCGGTACGTAGTGAGTATGGGCAAGCAATTCGTGAGTGCTTTATTGCACCAGTTGGATGTCAGCTAATTTGTGCCGATTATTCACAGATTGAACTTAGGATATTAGCGCACATCAGTCAGGATAAAAATCTGATTGCTGCGTTTAATAGCGGAGCTGATATTCATTTGGCTACAGCTAGCCAGATTTTTCATAAACCAATCGAAGAAATTACTAAAGATGAACGACGCTATGCCAAATCAATTAACTTTGGTTTAATTTATGGTAAATCAGTTTTTGGTTTAGCTAAAGAACTAAAAATTGAGCGTGCCGCTGCTAAATTATATATTGATAATTATTTCGCCCAGTATCCATTAGTAAGTAATTTCATGGAGAATATTAAAAAATTTGCCCATCGCGATGGCTATGTAGAAACTATCTATGGTCGTAAAATCTATTTGGCAAACATTAATTCTGGCAACAATATCCTACGTCAGGCTGAAGAACGCTTAGCTCTCAATGCACCAATGCAAGGTTCCGCAGCAGATATTATTAAAATTGCGATGCTAAATGTCAATCAATGGTTAGCTCAAGAAAATTTACAAACTAAAATGATTCTACAAGTGCATGATGAGCTAATTTTTCAAGTCCCAAATAATGAAGTTGATATTGTCATAGCAAACTTATCGCGCTTAATGAGTGAGAAAACACAACTTGCAGTACCATTAGAGATTGAAGTTAAAGCCGCTGAGAACTGGGGAAAGGCACATTAATTTTTAAATGAAATATAAAAATATGAAACTACCGCCTGAAGTATATTCAAACATATGTTGTAAAGTGGATAAGCTTTTTACTGATTCAAGTGTTTATGATACAGTTATTCATGAAACTATCTTGGATAGAAATAATAAAAAATATAACTTCATTTTTGTAAAAATAACTCCTAAGTTAGGACAGGAGGTAATCGACAAAATTAGCGAGTTCCGTAAAATGGGCTATCAATTTCCGTTATTAGAAGCAGATCAAGAAATCTGGCTACAAGCATCTACTTGTAGCACTAGACCTAGATGTACATATGTAGAAGCACTATATAAAGATGATGCTCAAGCAAAACCTGACAATAACGTTATTATTCAAGTTACTGCTCGATTGAAAGAGATCATGTATAATGAACTTGCCTTTTATGAGCAAGATGAAATATTTACTCACGGACAGAATCGCTACACATTTATGCTTCATAAGCATGGCTATATTTCAGAAGAAATCAAAGTTAGCATCCCCGACTCAGACGATTCAAAATGGAAAAATAAAAGAGAATACTTATTAAATAATGGCTATAAAGTAATAAATGCAAATTTGGGATATCTAGTTTCTGATTATGAAGAAGCAGGGAGTGGCTGTGTAGTTTTTGCAATGGTAATGACAAAGTTAAGCTAATTTTAAAAGTAAATAATTTCCCCGTTAAAAATAACTATTTAAAACCGTAAGTTTCTGTTCAAATGTGCTCGCTGGTGCTAGTAGTGATATTAAATAATATATTTGCTAACTCTTCTTTTGATACTGGTCCAAAATTAATAAAATGCCCTTTAATCTTTTGCATACGATAAGCGCGTCTGAATATAAAAATGCTGGCAAATTCATCTTTGCACAAAAGCGCTAACTGATTTAATTAAATTTTCGAATAATTACGGTGCTATTTCAGGACTATAATACGTGATAGAATACAACCCACGCTTAGTTGTTGAATCTTGTTTCTGCCAATTTAAACCATCTCGGGAAGTTGCAATTAAACCATGAGCACCAACCAAAACGAATTGATTATTGGCATAGATAATTGAGCGAAAAGTAATATGTTTAGGTAATTTGTGTTTGACTGTGAACCAATTCCGCCCATCTACTGAACTAAGAACAGTTGAATTGTCACCTACAACAGTATAGCGCCCAGCACCGTAGCTAACCCCATAAAGCCAATTTTTAGTTGGCGAAGATAGAGCTTGCCATGATTCTCCAGCATCAGAATTTAAAATTTCACCACTAGAACCAACTGCTATAAATTTGTTATTTACAAAACGGACTGTACTTAGCCACTCTTGCGTAGGAGAACTTTCAGATTGCCAAACTAAACCATCATGAGATTTTAGCAATGTACCACCAGCTCCACTACTAATAAAAACACCATTACCATAGCTAATACTGGTTAACCATGATTTTGTATTTGTTATAGCTTGTTGCCAATCACGTAGGTTAGTGGAACTAACGATCATACCACCGACGCCAACTGCAACATATCGGCTATTGGCAAAAATAACATCGTAAAGCCAGACTCGATGATCTTGACTATAAACATCCGACCAACTTATCGCATTAGTTGAATAACTAACTGCCCCATTCATACCTACTGCAAATAATTGACCATTAGCAACATTTACAGCATTCCATAAGTTACTCTCGCTGGAATTATCATTGCTCCAAGTTCGCCCATCTTCTGATATCTTGGTAACGCCATTATCCCCAATCACCACATATTTACCAGTAACGGCGGACTCTGTTACCTTTTTGGTACCAAGCAGGCTACATGAAGATAGCAAAAGTGCGAGAAAACCCGCACTTATAGCTGATAAACAGCGAGAGTTAGTTATCATTAAGGTTTATCAACCATGGTCAAGATAACGTTCAGCATCCAATGCTGCCATACAACCAGTTGCAGCCGAAGTTATCGCTTGTTTATAAATCATATCCTGTACGTCACCAGCAGCAAACACTCCTTCAACAGAAGTTGCAGTTGCAAAACTACTGCGCCCAGATTTAGTCACAATATAACCATGTTCTAACTCAAGCTTTCCTTCAAAAATATCAGTATTTGGTTTATGTCCAATCGCAATAAACACACCACTAAGCGCTAACTCTTCGCTCTTGCCATCATTAAACTTAAGTCGCATTCCTGTTACGCCTTTAGCATCACCTAAGACCTCATCAAGAACTGCGTTAGTTTTAAGCACGATTTTACCATCAGCAACCTTAGCCATTAGGCGGTCTATTAGAATTTTTTCAGATTTAAAAGTGTCACGACGATGTACCAAAGTTACTTTAGAACAAATATTTGCTAAATATAATGCTTCTTCAACTGCGGTATTACCACCACCAATAACAGCAACTTCTTGATTTTTATAGAAGAAACCATCACAAGTTGCACAACCAGAAACACCTTTACCCATAAATTTTTGCTCTGATTCCAACCCAAGATATTTAGCTGAAGCACCAGTTGCAACAATCAAAGCGTCACAACTATACTCACCCATATCACCAATTAATTTAAAAGGTTTAGTTGCTAATTCTACCGTATGAATTTGATCGAATAAAATCTCAGTACCAAATTTAGTTGCGTGATCTAAAAATCGTTGCATCAAATCAGGACCTTGCACTTCACCATGCAACTCTGCCGGCCAATTTTCAACTTCAGTAGTTGTCATTAGCTGACCACCCTGCTGCATACCAGTAATGATAACTGGTTTTAAATTAGCACGAGCTGCATAAATTGCGGCTGTATATCCTGCAGGACCTGAACCAAGAATGATTAATTGATGATGTTGAACGGTCATTTATTTTCTTCCTTTTCCGGTAATGTTACGTTAATTTCCAATAGCTCCAGATTATCACGTTTTTCCAAATGAACTTTAAGTGCATCCTGATCAATTTTAATGTATTTGGCAACTACTGCTACTAATTCTTTTTGCAAATCAGGCAACCACTCAGGCGCATGATTTATTTCACCACTAGAATTGAGCGTTGAACGCTCATGAGCTAGTATAATTTGCAAACGTTCTTTGGCTACTGATGCAGTGGATTTCTTTTTTCCAAAGAGAAGATCAAGTAATGACATGCTAGTTTCCTCCAAAGATGCGTTTCAACAATCCTTTTTTTTCAGCCGTAGTGTAACGCATCGGCTTATCCTCACCTAAAAATCTTGCAACCAAATCAAAATAAGCTTCAGAAACACTCGTTCCTCTTAAATTAATTGCTGGTGAACCTGTATTAGATGCTTGTAAAACATCCTTTGACTCTGGAACAACGCCTAAAACGGGAATTCTTAAGATATCCTGAATATCCGTCAATGACAACATATCACCATTCTCAACTCGTTCTGGGTTATAGCGCGTAATGATTAAATGTTCTTTTACTTTTTCACGTCCATCAACGGCACGTTTAGCCTTGGAAGATAGAATCCCCAAGATACGATCAGAATCACGAACCGAAGACACTTCAGGATTAGTTACAACCAATGCCTCATCAGCGAAGTATAACGCCATAAACGCGCCCATTTCAATCCCAGCAGGCGAATCACAGACAATAAAGTCAAAATCTTTTTTAAGCTCTTCTAGCACTTTTTCGACACCATCCTGAGTTAGCGCTTCCTTGTCTTTAGTTTGTGACGCAGCCAACACATACAAATTATCGCAGTTCTTATCTTTAATTAACGCTTGATGTAAAGTAGCCTCACCATTAATCACATTAACAAAATCATAAACAACCCGCCGTTCGCACCCCATAATTAAATCGAGATTTCGCAAACCAATATCAAAATCAATCACCACTGTTTTATGCCCTTTTAAAGCCAAACCAGTTGCAAAACTTGCGGAAGTAGTTGTTTTACCTACTCCACCCTTACCCGATGTGACAACAACAATTCTTGCCGCTTTAGCCATATTTGCTCCTACAGATTGCATTTTATGACGATTAGTATCGCCACGCATTTTTATACTCATTAAATTATCATAACTTCAAAAAATTTGTCTATATACTCTACTATACCGCTAAAGGTATTACGTTCAATCGTTCTTTTTCATCCAGAAAAATCTGTACTGCTTTATTGTGTAAATTATCAGGCAGCTTATCTTCTATCACTCGGTAAATTCCAGCAATCGAGATCATCTCCGCATTAAAACGTGCAATAAAAATTTTAGCTTTTTTATTCCCGCCATTACCAGCCAATACTCGCCCCCGGCAGTCGCCATACACATGAATATTGCCACTGGCAATGATTTCGGCATTATGTGAAACTAAAGTAGTAACAATTATGTCACCGTCATTTTCAATTCTGATACCACTACGGACTGGTTCTTCTATCAACAAAGTTTGATTTAATATCGGCTTAGACTGGAGTGTGGCGGGAAGATTTATTACTGCTCGCCCATCTATTTGATCAGCTAAAATAAATTGGTTAGCTACAATAAACTTAACCTCTAAAGCGAACTTAGCGGCTACGTCATCAATTTTCTTCAAATACGGAATGAACTGGCTCATATCAGGCTTTGCGCTACACTCAAGAACCAAATATTTACCAGTTGCATCAAATTCACGCAAAGTTGCAAGCTTACTGGCAATTTGTTCAAGTTCCGTGTTAGGAGCGACCCTCAAAATATAATAATCAAAATTCGCAGAGTTAAGTTTAATACTGTTGCTGGGCATCATACTTTTGGTGGCTTTACTTTATAAAAAAACGCTATTATTTAATACGCGCAATTATAACACACTCCAGATAGTCTTTGAAAGAACTATAAATCCTTACTATAAGCATACGACTAACCATTAGTAAAATTTAATTTTCAGCAATCTCTTTCAAGCGTACCAATGCTTTGGGCCAAACTTCGTTCATATATTCTAGATAATTTTTCGGAATATCGACATCAATTGTCACAATGCTCGTCGTACCAATTGCTTCAAATGTATAATTTTCAATGCCAGAAGCCCATAGCTCAGCAGCTTCACCCGTAGTGATTTCTTGATCACCATCAAGAATCCCACGATGGCGAATAGAGACAAATTGATTAGGGATATTTTCGACAATTTCAGAAACCATTCCAGCACGTTTTCCGTCGTGCGCTGTACCGACAAAAAGAATTTTACTACCTTTTAGCCAGCTCCCTTCATAAGTGGAAGTTGGATTAAACACAGCAACCCACTTTTCGTAACTCTCCTTATTATCAAGCCCAAGCATTAGAATATAAACTCTTGTTAACGGAGCATTAATTTCAATTTTAAATTGTAGTTTTTGCATTAAAATCTTCTTTTATATAACCGTGTTAACTATGAACTACGAAAAAATTAGCTTATTTCATTTAGGTTCATACCTAGATTTTGGCAATTTACGTTGCTAATCTAGGCATGAACCTAAAAATTATTTCTGCTCACTAAGTTTAGCATTATCTAAGTGACGAATAGCCTGACACTTAGCTACAAATTTTTTATTGGTAAAAAAGTAAAATGCATAGATAGAAACAGCAATATATAACGGATAAAATACTCCATAACTCAAATAATCATTACCACCGTAACTGATTGGACCAATAAGAATCAAAACAGTTATAGCCCATAAAAAGGCTAAAAATGGTACCGATAATTTTACTATATCCATAAAACTGTAACCATCATTGCCATGAGCATTAATTGATAAAAATACACCAATTAAAACGGTCATTGTTATCGTAAGATACTGCATATCTTTAGCACCGATAAAGATAAAGAATATAGCTTGAATTACAAATAGTGCACAACAAATAAGAAATGCAAATGGCAATTTATAACTTCGCACCGTTTCAGCGTGACTATGACGCAATGCTATCAGAGTTATCGGAACAACCATATACATTAGTATTATTAGCGCAGTAATAAAGTTAATTAACACTGCCCAACTGTGGAATAAAAATAAAAATATTAAAGCAACCCCAAAGTTAAAAATAATCGCACGTTTTTCAAAGTTATGTTTTTTATCCAACACAGCGAAAAATTGCGGCATTTGTCGTTCAGCAGCCATAGAAGAAAGTACTCGTGAACCACTACCAACAAACGTTACACCAGTTCCTGAAGGAGAAATACATGCATCAACATACAACACTACTGTCAGGAAGTTTAACCCAACTAAAGTTGCAAGTTGTGCAAATGGGGATGTAAAATCCAATTTTAACCATCCATGATTTGCCAGCTGCGCTGTATCCAAAGCACCAATAAATGAAGTTTGCAAAATTACATAAATTAAAAAACACAAGATAATAGAGATAACCATACCTAAAGGTAAATTGCGCCCAGGATTTCTTATCTCACTTGCAAATGATGCACAAAGTTGAAAACCATTAAACGAATATAGCATTCCGGTAGAGGTCATTGCAAGGATGATTGAATTATATCCATAGGGCATAAAACTGCCTTCGTAAGCAGTAAAGTTAGCCGGATGAAAAGATGCCCCCATAATAATAAGCGCAATTATCGCAGGTAGAAATACTTTAATTACAGCAATTGAATTATTAATTCGCGTAAAGAGCTTAATCCCAAATAAATTGGCCATCCAAAAAGCAACCAAAAATAAAACTGTAAAACCAATCCCCGCTGTAGTTAATGCACCATTACTGATTAATAGATGACTTAACCAAGGAGAGATATTTGCCAAATATTCGACGCTTGCCTGAGCTTCACCAGGAATACTACCTATTAACTCCAACCAGATAGCAAAAGCGAATATTGCGCCAAAATATTTATTATGTGATAGTGCCCCCATTCTTCCAATAATCCCACGAACAGGAAAGATGGAAACAATCTCGGAAATAACCAGCGACATTAAGATAAAAAATATCAATGTCAGAATCCAAGAGACGTAAACGGCAGCCCCTGCTACCTTAGCACCTAGGTAAGCGCTAAATAACCAACCACTACCAATAATTCCTGTTGTAGAAATCGCAATCACCGACAGAAGACCGATTTTATTTTTTACTGTAACACTTTCCATTCCATTTTCCCTTGTTATATTAATGGGTAATAATTATACTCAAACAGATTAAAACACGCACGCGTGGAAATACTGATAGACAACTGACGACAAAACATACTAATAGTAAGAGAAGAAGTAAGTCAATAACCCAGTATGATAAATCTGATTGAGTATAGATTAATTATCAGAGTATTATTGTACACTATTAATTTCTTGTTGCAGTGCATCAAAATAGCAAAAAGCAACACCTAATATGATATACTTCGGCTTTAATAAGTCTAATGGAGGCGGTAAATGATTGAAGTTGGTGTAGTTATGGGAAGTACCTCAGATTGGGATATAATGCAACACGCTGCTAAAATTTTACGTGATTTTGGTGTAAATTATGAAACTTTAGTAGTTTCTGCCCACCGTACACCTAATTTATTGTTTGAATATGCCGAAGCAGCTGAAACCCATGGTCTAAAAGTAATTATAGCTGGTGCGGGTGGTGCAGCCCATTTACCTGGGATGCTTGCTGCCAAAACTATTGTACCAATATTAGGTGTTCCAGTTCCATCCAAATATCTTAAAGGACAGGATTCACTCTACTCTATTGTGCAAATGCCTAAAGGGATTCCTGTTGGAACATTGGCAATTGGTGAAGCTGGTGCAGCAAACGCAGCTTTATTAGCTGTGCAGATTTTAGCGCTACATAATCCCAAGCTTGCTGAAAAACTACACAAATTCCGTGCCGAACAAACAGCTATGGTATTAAATATGAATTTACCGGAGCTAACTGATTAATGAAACAAGTAATGATATTACCTCCAGCAACTATTGGTATTTTAGGTGGTGGACAGCTAGGAATGTATTTAGCATTGACTGCAAAACAGTTTGGTTATAACGTTGCAGTTTTAGAACCTGATCCACATTGCCCTGCCAAACGTGCAGCAGATATCCATATTTGTAAAAAATACGATGATCAGGAAGCATTAAAAGAGTTAGCACAGTATGCAGATGTAATAACAACTGAATTTGAAAATGTTCCGGCTAGCACCGTGGATTATTTAAACCAATTCAAACCAGTTTACCCCCAAGCAAGCAGCTTACTTATTGCCCAAAACCGTGGTAAAGAAAAAACTTTCTTTAGATCATGTGGGCTATCAACTGCTGATTTTGTTTTAATTTCGCAAATACAAGATTGCCGTAATATCAAAGCAGAAATGTTTCCAGCAATTTTAAAAACGACAACTATGGGTTACGACGGCAAAGGACAAGTTAAGTTAATGCGAGCATCTGAACTAGAGGATGCATACATTCAATTAGCACATCCTGAATGTATCCTAGAAAAAATGGTTTCATTACAACACGAAGTTTCGGTAATTGTTGCGCGTAACCAAACTGGAAGCAATACATTTCCAGTACTTGAAAATCATCACCGCAATGGAATATTGGAGATAAGTTATATTCCTGCTGCAATTGCGCCAGAGCTTATCAGTCAGGCTGAGCAAGCAGCACACTTGATAGTTGAAAAACTAGGCTATATTGGTTTATTGACAATTGAGTTTTTTATCACTCATGATGGACAATTATTAGTTAATGAAATTGCTCCGCGTCCGCATAATTCTGGGCACATTACATTGGATAGCACAATCACGTCACAATTTGAGCAACAACTACGCGCAGTTTGCGGTCTCAATCTTGGTAGCACCGCTTTAAAACAAGATGGTGCAATGCTTAACCTACTCGGCGACGTGTGGCTAGATCCAACCTCAAACCCATTTGAAACAATGATTAACAATCATCCAAATGCAAAATTATATCTTTATGGTAAAACGCAAGCTAAATTAGGTAGAAAAATGGGACATCTTAATATTTGTAATAATTATAGGGAAAGCTTAGAAAGGCAAGTTGAGCAACTTAAAGAACAGTTAAGGATTAATGATTAGGTTATCGTAGATACTATGGCTAACTTAGCAAGTATAAGTTAGCCATAAATTAATTTACTGAATCATCATTGATTGAAACCACTGGAAGCATAATATGCTGTCGGTAGTATTTTAGTTCTTCTATTGACTCATGAATATCTGCCAAGGCTTCATGTTTATTGTGTTTTTTAAATCCTTCCGCAACTTTGGGATACCAACGTCTGGCTAATTCTTTAATTGTACTAACATCTATATTGCGATAATGAAGATATTCTTCCAGTTCTGGCATATAGCGCACGATAAATTTACGATCTTGGTGAATTGTATTACCACACAATGGTGAACTGGCTTTATGAACATATTTCTTAATTAATTTTAGCAAATCTTTCTCTGCATCAGCTAAAGATACCCCATTAGTAGCTATACGCTCTAACAAACCAGACTTAGTGTGGGTATTTACATTCCACTTATCCATCTTTGCTAACTCTTCGGCAGGTTGAATAATCGCATAACTGGCAGACTCAGCCAAAACATTTAGTTCGCTATCAGTAATAACTACAGCAACTTCTAAAACTACATTTTCTATCGGATTAAGTCCAGTCATTTCCATATCTAACCAAACTAGGTTATCATGATTTTTTGTTGATGCCATCAGTATCCATTCACGAAGCAATTAAAGGAGCGTATTATATCAGAAATTATAGCTTAATCATCACGTTA
>SSGY01000038.1 GCA_008017145.1 Neisseriales bacterium | reverse complement strand
AGGTGTTACTGATGATCTTGTAACTCTTGTTTCAAGCAACCAAGAAATTGCTACTGTCAGCCCTACAACATGTCAATTGTCAAGTTCTAATACGAATCGAAGCTGTTTAATCACAATTACTGGTGGTTTAACTACTGGTAACGTACAAATTAGCGCGACGTCTACATATACGGGGCATGTATACACTATTACTCCAGTAAATGTTACGGTTAGTAATTCTCCGACACCAGGCGCGTTATCATTTGTAGATCCGGCTGTGCCTATTTATGTTTCAGAAAGCTCAGCAGCATATCTATCTTTGACTGGTAGCTCTGGTGTTACAAATGCTGTAATTAACTTTACGTCAAGCAATCCTAAGATAAGTGTATCACCATCATCTTGTACGCTTTCAACAACGAATAATTTATGTAAAATTAATCTTAGTGCATCGGGTAGTGCCACTTCTACAATTACGGCGACTTCTGTCTTAAATGGTGCGATTGCAACTATGCAGGCACAGGCATCAACGACACCAACCGTTGGTACTCTTACCTTAGTGCCACAATCTGTGGTTATCGCCGCAGAAGCGGGTAGTCAGTCTGTACCTGTGACAATCAGTTTGGCTAAATCTGCTGGTGTACATAATTTATGGGTCTCTGTTTCAAGTACTTCAGACCCTAGTGTTGCATCGCCTGGCAATATTACCCAAAACGGTGCTTCAGTTGGAAACTGTTGTTTGTCTAGTAACTCTGAATCAAGTACTTGTAATTTTAATGCAGTTGGAGGGGGAAATGCAGGTACTAGCAATATAACTTGGAAGGCTGTTGCAAATGCAGTTGGAAGCCCAACTTGCCCAGCGATAAATGCATCTCCTACATCTTATAGTCCAGTAACTTTGCAAGCTACTGCTGCAACAATTGAACCAGTTGCTAGAACTATTAAAATTGTTAACAATTGTTCTAATACAATTTATTTTGGTATTTCTGGTGGTGCGGTTGGTAATATTGCAGCATCACAAAGTGATTGTCCACCTAACTCTACATATGTAGCAGCTAAGTCAACGTGTTTTTGGAATAACCCAACTCCAAGCAATGGCTATGCATTGGCTGCTAATGGTGGTTCAACATCTGTTTCAATTCCAGCAAGCAATTATAATGGTCAGCAATGGAGTGGTGGTGTTACTGGTCGTACAAATTGTACCGAATCAGGGTTATGTCAAACTGGTGGCTGTACTGAATCTGGTCCTGGCTATGGTGGGAACACAGGGTTGGCATGTGCTGTGAGTCATGGTTTTGATATCCCTAATTCTGCAGCAGAATTTACCCTCTTGAACAATGCCAATGATGCTTATGATATTACATTAATTGGTGGAATAATTACACCATTGAGTATGCAGCCTAGTAATGTCACGACATCGTCATTGAATAACCCTTATCAGTGTGGTAATGCAGGAAGCGTTACAGCGCAAAATGGTGTATTTAATGGAGCTGCGCAGACATTGTATGGTGCTAATTGGACACCAGTTCCTACTTCATATACTAGCTTAAATACTGGAGTTACTACGCCAGCAGAAGCATATAATTATGTATCAGGTACATCGTTTGCTAACACAAGTTGTTCAACCGGGGCAGCAGGTAGTTACCAACCAAATAGTAGCGCATGTGGTGCGGGTCTAACCTGTGGCTATACTTATGATGCAATTTTTAATCCTAGTCCGACTTATAAGTATACTTGTGGTACTCGTATAGGGTGGATTTCTGCAGCAACTATTTTCGCAGCCAATGAAAGTACAACTAATGTTGCGCCATTTGGTTTTAACCAAGCTCCTAATTTAGGATCTTCTAATCCAAATGGATACACGATTGGAGAATGGTCACAGTGTACGCATCCACCATTTGATAGCTCATATCAACCAGGTTCTCCAGATGCAAAAACCTGTGGTGGTACTAATTGGGTTGGAATCGCAACTCCTGAATCTGCCTTTCAGTCGTCAAATGCTACTTGGCAACAAGAAATTTTACCAAGGATCACTTGGATAAAACAGACTTGTCCTACATGTTACTCATATCAATATGATGATAATTCAAGTAGTTTCACATGTCAGACACCAGCTACTAGTTCTAATCCTGCTAATGGTGCAAATTATATTGTAACATTCTGTCCTAAATAATTTTCGTGCGTATTTATAAGCGCAGCTGATTTATTGTCTTAGACCCAGATTTATTTTCTGGGTCTTTTTTGTTGTCTGTCTGGGTGAGAAAACTATTCCTGATTATAATCCAAACTTGCAGTAATGCAGTCATTTAAATCCTGCCCTTGTGGCAGGATTTTTTATTTCTCGATGATTTTGCTAAACCAACCAAGAGCTATTAAAAAACGCTATAATATCTCCTTGGTTTAAGTATTCAGTTCCGTTTGTATGATGTAATTATGTTGAAGGTTTTTATTAATGAAATTAGCAGTAATAACTGGTGGTGGAGCAAATTTTTATTCGATTGAAGTAGCATTAAAAAGGATGCAGATTGAGTATGAACTCACTACAGATAAAGAAGTGATTAATGCTGCAGATGGTGCAATTTTACCTGGAGTTGGTTCTGCAGCTTATGCAATGAGTGAATTGAGTAAGTATGATTTGTGTGACACCTTGCGTAATTACAAAAAACCACTACTGGGAATTTGTCTGGGAATGCAACTGCTCTACGAATCTTCGGAGGAAGGTGGTGATGTTGCGTGTCTCGGGATTTTACCTGGTAAAATCCGCAAATTTAATGCAACAGAAAATTTGATTGTACCGCAAATGGGCTGGAATAATTTTAGCAAACTGCAAGAGTCTTCATTACTTAATGAGATCGATTTAACCAAAGATGTTTATTTTGTGCATAGTTACTATGCTCCAGTTAATCAAGTTACGGTTGCTGCTTGTGATTATGGGGTTAAATTTGCCGCAATGGCAGCACAAAATAATTTTTATGCGATGCAGTTTCATCCTGAAAAATCTGGTAGTGTTGGTGAGCAATTACTAGCTAATTTTATTGCGATTGTGCGGCAGCAGGAATTGTAAATGTCTAATAAGTTGTTTACGAGTGATTATAGTATAATTCAAGCGCCTATGGCTGGTGGTATAACATCTCCAGAATTAGTTGCAGGCGTTATCAATGCGGGAATGGTTGGCTCAATTGCCAGTGGTTATCTGAGTTTATCAGACTGCGAGCAATTTATACAACGGGTAATAGCTCTAAGCTCAAATCGCTTTATTCTCAATCTCTTCATTGAAGAACCACGGCACACTTTACAGCGCTATAAAAAATCTGATAGCATAATTAGGATAGAACAGCAGCTGGATATTTATGAGCGAGATTGGTTTGAAGTACCACCCACAATAGCCATACAGGACTATTTGGAGCTGGTTAATAAATACCAAATTCCAGCAATTAGCACAACTTTTGGCTTACTTTCTCAGGATACGGTTAAAGAGTTGCAGCTTAATGGTGTTAAAGTTATTGCTTCGGTTACTTCGTTAACAGAAGCCCAAGACGCTTTAGATACCGGGGTTGATGGATTAATAATTCAGGGTTGTGCTGCAGGTGGACATCAAGCTAGTTTTTCTGATAGCAATCAAAACTCGCTAAATACGCTAGAGTTATTGCAGCAAATACGTACCTTAGGCAGTAATGCAGTCTTAATTGCTACTGGTGGGATTGAAGTTAGTGATATTCATACCTATCTTAATGAGTATGGCGCTGACTATGTCCAGCTTGGTAGCCTATTCATGCTAAGCGAATTGAGTACATTGAATAGTTCTTTACGCGAATTTATTGCCAGTAAATCGCCATCTGATATTAGCATGTCATCGACAATTACTGGTAAATCAGTGCGTGGAATTAATAACCAGTTGATGCGCGAGCTTGATGTTGCTGAGTATCCTTTTCCCATACAGCACTACGCCAGCAGCTATTTGCGGGCAAAGGCCAAGTCAATGGAGCTGTTTGAATATGCAGGAATTTGGTTAGGGGAACACCGGAGTTACCAAGCGCTTAGATTTGATGATTTAATTAATGATATAAAAAAACAATTTAAATAAAAAAGAGGAAAATATTAATGGTAATTTATCCAGCAATTGATTTACGTGATGGTAAATGTGTGCGGTTGTATAAAGGTGATTTTGCAACGACTAAGATTTATAATGATAATCCGGCGGCAATGCTTGAGGAGTTTGCAGCAGCGGGTAGCGAATGGGTACATATGGTTGATTTAGATGGGGCTAAAGCGGGTAAATTCACGCAAGGTGATTTGATTGCAAAGTTAGTCAAGAATTCACCGTTAAAAATTGAAGTTGGCGGTGGTATCCGTTCTACTGAAGATCTAGAGCTTTTGTTTGCTGCAGGTGTGGCACGGGTTGTCGTTGGTAGTGTTTGTGTTTCTGAACCAGAGTTAGTTAATCAATGGATGACACGCTTTAGTGCGGATAAAATTGTTCTGGCATTGGATTGTAGTCTAGACAATCAAGGTATACCCAAAGTTCGCACGCATGGCTGGCAACAAGAAAGTAGCTTAAGCGTTTATGATGTGCTAGATAACTACCCGAATGCACAATATGTTTTGTGTACTGACGTTGGAGTAGATGGTACTTTGGCTGGACCTAGTATTGCACTGTATAAACAAATTCAGTTGCGTTATCCTGATTTAAATTTAATTGCATCTGGTGGTGTTGGTAAGTTAGCCGATGTAGTTGAGTTGCGTCAATTGGATGTGCATGGTGTAGTAATAGGTAAAGCATTGTATGAAAATCAATTTGACCTAGCTTCTGCACTTGTGGCTGCTGTTTAGAAAGAAAATTAATGGCGTTAACCATTGATAAAGAACAACAGCTTTATCGTAAAGTTAGTTGGCGGATTATTCCGATCTTATTGACAGCATATATTTTGGCTTATTTGGATCGGGTAAATATAGGCTTTGCCAAACTGCAGATGCTTAATGATTTACACTTTAGCGAAACCATCTATGGTTTAGGTGCTGGAGTGTTTTTTATTGGTTACTTCTTATTTGAAGTGCCCAGTAATTTAATTATGTCGCGTGTTGGTGCTAGGCGCTGGATGGCGCGAATTATGGTCAGTTGGGGAATAATATCAGGGTGTATGATGCTGGTATCCTCGCCAACTATGTTTTATCTATTGCGCTTCTTGCTTGGACTTGCTGAGGCTGGGTTTTTTCCGGGGATAATTTACTATCTCTCAATTTGGTATCCTGAGGCGCGACGTGGCAGAATCTATGCGCTATTTATGACTGGAGTTGCGATTTCTGGTGTGATCGGTGGACCATTATCAGGATGGATTTTGCATAGTTTGTCTGGAGTTCATAATTTAGCTGGCTGGCAGTGGTTATTTATTATTGAAGCAGTTCCTTCGATAGTAATGGGTGGCGTGCTTCTATTTACTCTTGATGATAGTATCTATGCCGCTCGCTGGTTAAATCCAAGTGAGAAACAGCGCTTATTGACTAATCTGCAAACGGATAAACGAAGCAAAGTAACACTTAAATTAAAACAAGTCTTTGCTAGCCCCGTAATCTGGAAATTAAGTTGTATTTATTTTTGTTTTAGTATTGGTCTTTATGGAATTGGTTTTTGGCTGCCTACGATTATAAAAAATGCTGGAGTGAGCGATAATTTAACTATTGGAGTTTTAAGCTCTATTCCTTATGCGACTGCGGTAGTTTCGATGTTGCTTCTGGGGCGAAGTTCTGACAAACATAATGAACGGCGTTGGCATCTAGCGCTTGCAGCTTTAGCTGGCAGTTGTTGTTTATGGTGGAGTGTTGCGGTTAGTGATAATTTGGCGGTGGCAATAATCCTGCTGAGTTTGGCGACCGGCGCAATTTTGAGTATAATTCCATTATTTTGGAGTTTGCCAACTACGGCTTTGAGTGGTGTTACTATGGCTGCAGCAATTGCCTGGATTAATTCACTCGGTAATTTATCTGGTTTTGTTGGTCCATATCTGATTGGTTTTCTGAAAGATTTTACTGGTAATATGGAAGATGGAATT
>SSGY01000062.1 GCA_008017145.1 Neisseriales bacterium | reverse complement strand
GAATATTTTAGTGATTAATTGATCACCTGGACTATGATTGCTGCTAACCTGACTATCTGTTTTCATTCCATAAGTACGAGCATCCGTTTCGGGTAGGACTTTAATTACACCGTCGGCTTCAACAGTTGCAAAACCTTGCATTCTTAATGCTGATTCAAGTACTTTGTAGCTCTCTGATTTGGTTACTGGCTTTTCTGAAACGATATTAACCGTACCTTTTACTCGAGGATCTACTACAAAATTTTTCCCAGAAAGTTTACTAATTGCTTTAATTACCGTTTGAATATCTGCATTTTCAAAATTGAGTACAACTTTGTCATCCGCAGTTTGGCTACTTGATGATGTTGTGTTGCTAACAGACGAATTACCCGATGACGTGCCAGAAGATGTATTAGCAGCGAAGCTTAGGTTAATTACGGATAACCCGCAAAGCGTCAGGCATAGTTGTTTAAGCTTTAAGTTCATAAAAATCCTTGCATAAGCATTAAAATATAATTATAGTTTAGTCACCATTGTTTGAGTTTTGTTTTTGGAACGCTTCAATCATTTTACGGCGCTTATCTGCGATTGAATCGTCATCTTGTCCCGAAGAAGTGGGCGGTGGAGTACTGCTTGGACTTGCGGTTGTACTATTATTGCCTCCCGGTTGGTTATTGTTTGCTGTACTTGTATTATTTGTTTGTGGTATGTAGCTATTGGCTGAGTTTGAATGCTCACCACCGCTTGCTGGTGTACTTGGCGTATTGGCACTATTCCCCGACGCAGAAGATAGGTTGATGGTGACACTTTGACCTTTTTCAACTAAAACAATACCATCAGAGTTAATTGCCTTAACTGTAGCATCCATAACGCTTTCGCCAATCGCCGCGATTGAGTTTTTACCATCAATCTGTATAAAAGCAATACTATTTTTAGGTCCTGCGGCATAAACGCCAACTACTTTTACCTGATCCATTATGGTTGGCACTGGTGCTTTTTCAACGGTTACGATGCCAAATGGAGCCCTGTTGGTAATATCTTGTGCAAGGATATCCGACTTAACATAGGTACTTGCGATTGAGTCGATCGTGTCATACCCTAATGGGTTGATTAGCCACCAACAAATTTTGGCTAATAGTGATGCAATAGCAATGACAGTTCCAACCCTGAGTGCAGTACTTAGCCCACGAATCGTCTGATTTATGTTTATATTCTTCATGTTTTTACTTGTGGATATTTATTTTTAATGGTTAAATATAGTTTAAACCACAAATTCTACCACATATGACATGAAAAAGAGGTTAATTTATGATATTGTTAGATGTATAAACCGTACCAAATTTTGCAGTAAGGCATATTTAAATATTAGGGGTGTTAGTTTGTATTACAGTTTTTACAATGGCCATAAATATTTAGATTATGACTAAGCATAGAGAAGTCATTTGCATTTGCTATCTGAATTTGGATTTCTTCTATTTGTGGATTATTAAATTCAATTACAACGCCACAACTCAAACAGATTAAATGATCATGATGGCTTTCGTTTTCATTTAGTTCGTAAATTGCTTGATCATTACCAAAATTATGCTTGCTAATTACGGCATGCTGCTCAAAGTTAGCTAAAATCCGATAGACTGTAGCAGAGCTTATATTGCTGCTATTGGCATTTAGTAAGCGAATTATTTGATTAGCATCCAAATGCTTATGCATGGTAAATAATTCTAATACTGCTAACTTGTGTGGTGTAATTTTTATATTGTAACGCTTTAATAGATCAATAGAGTGCATCGTGGATTGCTCATAATAAATGGATTAATTGATAACCAGTTTGATATTTTAAGGTTAAAATAACGTCTAACGCAAATTTTTTGGTAATTTGGATGAAATTAAATAAATTTATTGTGCTTTTAATTTACACTTTTGGTATGCTGGAATTAACGGCTTGCTCTGGGGTTAACTTTACTGATTGGCGCTTTCCTTATATGTATCCAGTACAGCAAGGGAATTATATAACTGATGTACAAATAGCTCAGTTAAAAGTTGGTATGACTAAAGATCAGGTGTCATTTGTGATTGGTCATCCTGTATCGCAATTTATGTTTAACTCCGCGCAGTGGCAATATGTATATCAAATGCATAATAATAATAAGCTAAAAAATAGTTACATTATTAATGTAAACTTTGACGCTGCGGAAAAACTTACAACAGTTGAGTCAGCCGGAGAAGTGTTTGTTAAGTAATTCATTTAAAGAATGAGGTGGAAATGTTAAAAGTTGCGATAAATGGCTTAAGTGGTCGGGTTGGGCAAGAGCTTTTAAAAATAATTAACTCACAGGCTGAACGTTATCAGTTAAGTGATGCTCAAAAACTTAGCTCAGAGCTACATTCTAACGCGCGTCAATTTGATTTGACTGTGGTTTCATCACAAAATGCGCAAGTAGTTATTGATTTTTCATCACCCGAGATACTGAGTGAAGTATTGGATGTTTGTGTAAAAAATAATTTACCGCTAGTTATTGGTACTACAGGGTTTGATAATGTACAATTACAGCAAATTGAAGCTGCTGCCTTACAAATTCCGATTATCTTATCACCAAATATGAGCCTGTCAGTAAATGTATTATTCAAAGTTTGTCAGATGGTTGCTGCTAAATTGACACGAGCGGAAGTAGAAATTACCGAAAGTCATCACCGCTATAAAAAAGATGCGCCATCAGGAACTGCGATACGCCTAGGTGAGGCTATTGCTGAGGCTAGAGGACAAGATTTTGAACAAGTCGCGTGTTATAATCGTTATGGTAATCAAAATAACACCCGTACTCCTGAAGAGATCGGTTTTTCAGTCATTCGCGGAGGTGATATTGTTGGTCGGCATAGCGTGGAATTTATTTATGACGGTGAGATTCTCAACCTAACTAGTGAAATTACCAATCGTGGAAGTTTTGCTAGTGGTGCATTACATGCTGCTGAATATTTGGTAAAACAATCTGCTGGTCTATATACGATGGAAGATGTTTTGGGATTGCGAGATATTTAAAATGGATAAGTTTTCTGCTATTGTGCTGGGTAGCGGTCTGGCTGGTTTGTCAGTAGCATTGCGCTTAGCTGATGCAGGTCAAAAGGTTGCTTTAATCAGCAAACGTGAATTAAGCGAATGCAATTCTTTCTATGCTCAGGGTGGTATTGCGGCGGTGATTAATCACCAAAGTGATTCTTTTGAAAGCCACATTCGAGATACAATAATTGCTGGAGCAGACTTATGTAATTTGGAAACAGTTAAATTCATTGTTGAGAATGCTCCAGCTGCAATAGAGTGGTTGATAAACGCGGGTGTAAATTTTACGCGTGAAAAAGATGATATTCATTTAACTCGTGAGGGTGGGCATAGTGCCAGACGAGTACTGCATGTTGCAGATGCTACTGGAGCTGCAATTATCCGAGCTTTAATTGAACGTGTTTCTGAACACGATTCAATAACCGTTTTTGAGCATTATATTGGAGTAGATTTAATTACTCGGACAGACAGTGAGTCAGGCACTAAAGAATGTGTTGGTTTATACGCTTTTGATATTAATGCCAACCAAGTTAAAACTTTTAGTGCGACTAATGTTGTCCTAGCAACTGGTGGTGCTGGTAAAGCTTATCTTTATACTACTAATCCAGATGTGGCAACTGGTGATGGTATAGCTATGGCGTTTCGTGCTGGGTGTAGTGTTGCGAATATGGAATTTATTCAATTTCACCCAACTTGTCTATATCATGAAAAAGCTAAGTCATTTTTGATTTCAGAAGCTGTGCGCGGTGAAGGTGGTATACTTACATTACCAGATGGTACGCGATTTATGGTGGATCATGATGAACGAATGGAGCTAGCACCCAGAGATATTGTGGCTCGAGCAATTGACTTTGAAATGAAGAAATATGGTGTTGATCATGTTTGCTTGGATATTTCACACAAATCAAAAGATTTTATCTTAGAGCATTTTCCGAATATTTATGCCAAGTGTTTATCTCTAGGCTTGGATATTAGTCGGGAGCCTATTCCTGTTGTACCTGCAGCACACTATACATGTGGTGGAGTTGTGACTGATCTAGCTGGAAAAACGTCAATTAAAGGACTCTATGCGGTTGGTGAATGTGCTTGTACTGGTTTGCACGGTGCAAATCGTTTGGCAAGTAATTCATTATTAGAATGCTTGGTAATAGGTGAAGCATTGGTTGCGGATATTTTAACTGAAAAATCTCAGCGCTCATATGAACTTGCCGTTTGGGATGAATCGCAAGTAAGTGATGCGGATGAGGAAATTGTGATTTCACATAATTGGGATGAGCTAAGACGCTTAATGTGGGATTATGTTGGTATAGTTAGAAGTAACAAGCGCCTTGATCGTGCACTTAGAAGGATTAACTTACTGCGTGATGAAATCAATGAGTACTATGCTAATTTCAAAATAAGTCCTGATCTAATAGAGTTACGCAATCTAGTGCTGGTTGCTGAGTTGATAATTAAGTCTGCAAAAATGCGCAAGGAAAGTCGCGGTTTACATTTTAGCTTGGATTATCCAGAATGCGGCAATGAAATATCTGATACGTTGTTGCGCTAATTAGACGGTTATGGTAAAATCCAACGCTATGGACGTTTGTGATCTATCCTTGAGTAAATTTTATATAATAAAAATGGTGAATGAGGTGCAAAAAATGCAAAGAAAAAGATCTGGTTTTACATTGATTGAAATCATGGTGGTTTTGGTGATTTTAGGAATTATGGCTGCTTTGGTGGTGCCGCGGGTGCTTGGTCGTACGGATGATGCACGTAAGGTTGCTGCTCAGGCTGACATTTCGGCTATTGCTAATTCACTAAAATTATATAAATTAGATAATATGCGTTATCCAACGACGCAACAAGGTTTAGATGCGCTGGTGAACAAACCATCGATAGCACCAATTCCAAATAATTATAAATCTGGTGGTTATTTAGATAAACTGCCTAAAGATCCATGGGGTAATGATTATCAATATTTAAATCCAGGCAAGCATGGTGAAATTGATGTTTATACATATGGTCCAGATGGTCCTACTTCTGGTGGTGATACTGGTCCATCGGTGATTGGTAGTTGGCAATAAAATTATTTTGACTAACTATTCATTTGTTTTACACGAGTTGATTTTATCAACTCGTGTTGTTTTGCGCTGCTATGTTTAAGTGAAGACGATGTCCTACAAAGGTTTTACTCTGATTGAGATGATTATTGTGATTGTGATAATTGCAGTAATGTCGGCAGTAGTAACTTTAAATGTCGGAGCGCCAAACTATTCTCGTTTTATGGGTGGAGTTGAGAAGTTGTCAAGCACTATGTCCATTTTATCTGACGAGGCTATTTTTACCAGTAGTGTGATATCTTGTGATGTTGACACAACATCACTTAGCTGCAAAAAATATCGTGATGGTGAATGGAACGACTTACAATTACGCCGCTTGGTATCGTGGGGGTGGCCAACGGGTTTTAAGATTGTGCGAATAACCGTAAATGGAGTTCCGCTGAAAGATAAGCAGCCGATTAGATTTCTTCCTAGTGGTGATAATGGTGGCATTTCAATAGAAGTTACTAACGGAGAGTTTTCCGCATGGATTGATAGTGATCTATCAGGACGATTTAAGGTGGCAAACTAGTTGAAGAAGCAAACTGGATTTACTTTAATAGAGTGTTTGGTGGCACTATTTATTGTTGCTGTAGTGCTAGCATCTGCTTCAAGAGCAATTGGTTTAATTATCAGTGATGTTCACGATAGTTTTGTCCGTGAAGTCGCTACTTGGGTTGCTGAAAATGAGTATAATCAATATTTACTTGACCAAAAATATCCAGATTTGGGGGTGGTTAAGAAACAACTTAGTTCGGCAGGAGTGGATTTTAATGTTACGGAAACGGTTTTACAAACACCTAATCCATACTTTAGGCGGCTAGAGATTACAATTAGCGAAAAATCTACCCCTGATCATATGATTTATAAAACGGTGAACTTCATTGCGCAATATTAATCAATTCCGGTACAAGTATCGACGACAATTTGGTTTTACCTTAATTGAATTGATGGTCGCAGTTATTATTTTTGCTTTTATATCTGTAGTCTCTTACCGGATTATAACCAGCTTAGTTACTACTAAAGAGGTAGCCGGAGCGGCGCAGACTAAATGGGGTGATCTATCTTTAGTCATGTCTAATTTTGGTGGAAGTTGGAATAGAGTAATCCCTCTGGTTGCAAGAGATCAGGATGGAAATGTTTTGCCAGCAGTTCTGGGTAGTCCCAAACTTAAAGGAATGTATGACTCTCAATTGGAGTTAACGCTAAGTGGTTATGTAGGAGATCAGGTTTATGGTACCACTCCACCAAAGCGAGTAGGGTATCGTTTTTATAATGGCAGCTTATATTTGGTAACATGGCCAGTATTAAATCGGGTTTTGAGTACTCAACCTATCATTGATTTACTGATTGCCGATGTACAACAATTTGAGGTGATGTATCTTTATCCTGATAATCAGTGGCGTGATAGTTGGCCTCCTGTCGGTGGAGATCCGACCGTTCTTCCAACTGGAATCAAAATTACTTTTCAGTTGAAAACCGGTGAAAAAATAGAGCGGAGCTGGTCGATATAATGAAACGTAATCGAGGAGCAGCTTTAGTAACAGTCTTGGTAATTGTGTTTATCGTGATGGCAATTGTAGCAAACTTAACTGTTACCAATTTTAGAATGATTAAGCGCTTAGAGAATCGTCAGTTAATTGAACAAGCTACTACCATTGCTTATAGTGCGATGGATTTTAGCCGTGCGGTTTTGGCAACGAGTGGCGCGACTTCGAGCACTGACACACTGAACGATGTCTGGGCAAAAGGCTTACCAAAAACCTTGCTGATGGACGAAATATATATGAGTGGTTATTTGCAAGATGAACAGAGCAAGTTTAACATTAACGACCTAGTTGCCAGTGGTCAGGTAAACCCAAATGTTTTAAGCCAGTTTACAGCATTGCTTGGATATCTTAATCTACCGCAAAGTTTAGCATACAATATTGCTTATTATATGGCGGCTCCACAGTTTCAGAGTGATATAATGCAGCAGTATATTCGTGGTAAACCGGCATATCGTCCAGCTGGCAGACCCCTTGTTGATCTATCTGAATTAATTTTAGTTAAAGGAATGACACCTGAAATTAACCAAAAATTGGTACAGTATGTAACTGCTATTCCCGTAAATGGTTACGGCTTAACGGTTGAAAGCATGGAAAGTGCAGCACAAAATAATAAGCAGGCGACACTTCCTGTACCAACTGGGTTTGGGTCAGTGGTTAATGTTAATACTGCATCTGCTGAAGTTATTGCTGCAAAAGGTGGAATACCTTTAAATGTAGCACAGCGAATGATCAGTTATCGTAATTCTCAACCGTTTAAAACAACGCAAGACATTACGACATTCTTGACTACAAATGGAGTAAATACTAGTAGTAACAATACTCCAAATAAAAATGGTCCGACTCTAAATATAAGTGGGTTAGGTGTAAGCTCAAGTTACTTTACTATCCATGCGGTTGTAGATGATCAAGCTGATCAATTTCGCTGGGTAGGATTTGTTTATCGACAAAACCGTAGTGGTCAATGGCCGCAAATTTTATGGCAACATCCTGAATGACAAATTTACGTTTATTTATTCATAATGAAGATCTCCAATCTGCTAGCTGGCAGACGGTTGAACAGAATGATATCCAAGATAGTGGCGAGGGTAAAGTAGCAGACATTTTGCAATTTGAATTTGAAAATGTTGAAATTTATCTAGCGCCGACTCTTGCTACAATAATCAAAGTTGAGCTTGGCTCAGTTAGTGATCGCCGGATTAATGATGATTTTTTATTAAGCTTGGTTGAAGATAATTTAGCTGAAGAAATTGAAAATTGTAAACCTATTTTATTACGGTTAAATGACGGCGTGGCGTATGTAGCAATTGTTAACCGGATTTTTCATACGCACTTATTAGAGTTATTGAGTGAACAGATTAAAAAAGTGCGCTTTATTCAGCCGTTTCCATATTGTGTGCCGCTTGAACGTGATAATGTTTGGGTTGTTTATCTTATTGGGCATAATAAATTTGTAAGAACTTCACAATATGAATATTATTTACTTGATGACCAAGAGCCAATTCCTGTGGTATTGGAGCAGATGTTACGTAACTATGAAGAAACATCAATTACACTTTATACTGATGACGAAACTGTTGCTGATGAAATTAAGAATAAGTATAAATTAAGTTGTACGCTACAACATGATATTCTATACGGTGTTAGTAATTGGAACTTTTATAACGAAAAGAGTAAACGATTTAACTTAAAATTGCAGCCTGAAACTTCTGCTGCTCTTTTGAAACTAGGGCGTTATTTAGGTTATTTTGCCATCACATTTATTATTTATTGGTTACTAAATTTAGGCTTTATGTTGATTGAACGTTCACGTTTGCAATCGCAGTTAAGTAATGATTTGAAAGGGGTAACAACTAGTACCTCTTTTAGCCCAGAACTTCTCTCACAAGTTGATGATAAGTTAACGGCATTGGCACATACCAAAGGAGCTTATGCTGCAAGTGATATGGTTAGCTTATTGGATACTTTTTTGCGCACTATGCCTGACGTTAATAGTTCCATGATCGCTGGTATTCAATATTCAGGTAGTCAGTTAACAGTATTCTTAAATAGTCAGTTTGATCCATCAGGATTTCCTAATGATCAAATTATTTTGGCTACTAAGCGAATTGGTGCTGATATTTACGATTATAAAACTTATCAGGCTGGTCAAAATACCAGCAATAGCCAAACTAATAACGGTGGTGGTGCTTTAGCTGATAGCAGCAGCTCCTCTAATACGACTAATGCGGCGGTTATGCAAGATGCTGCTTGGGTAATCAATTTACAAATTATTTCCAGAATGGATAATTTAGATGAACGCAAAGTTAAGTAAGCAAATTGAAAAGCTAAACGACATAATTAGTCCTAAGCTTCAATTACTCAAAGTAAAATGGTTGCAACTGCAGCCACGTGAACAACAACTGGTGGGCGTGATGGGCGCTTTTATTGCTATTTTAGTGTTATTCACGATGATAAGTAGTATAATTAGTTTTAATCGCAACTTATCACAGCATGTAAATAATTTATTTAAATTTTCTGTTTACTCAAAACAAGCTGCTAATACTTATAAATCGATTAACAAAATTGAGGCCAATAGTTTTAACCAAGCTAATTTGGAACAGGTAAAAGGTGATGTAGCACAGGTATTAAAGATTAAAGATCCTGATATTTTGATTCAAGATGGGCAAATGACTGTTAATGTTCCAAATGCTGAATTTACTCAAGTTATGGCATTGTTAGAACAATTTCGGCGTAGTTATGGGATATTTCCTTCCCAAGTGCACATCGTGCGTCAAACAAGAACGGGCTTTGTCTCTTTTAACGCAACTTTTTGGATCAAACAATAATGAAAAAATGGTATAAATTTTCTTTAATTGGCTTGTTTGCGGTAAGTTTCATGTCTAGCCTTGTTATCAATATGCCTGCTTGGTTAATGGGAACAATTATTCATCGCTACTCACAAAATCGCCTTGATATTATTAATGAACGAGGTAGTTTTTGGAAAGGTCAGGCACTACTGATCGGCGAAGATGCTAGTGGTAAAAATGCAATACCATTGATGATGGTTAATTGGAAAATAAAACTTGGTATCAGTAATTTTATCAATATAAATTTGAGCTCTTCAAGCCAGACAATTGCTAATTTAGACCTTACAAAAAATGGTTTGCAACTATCAAAGGTTAATCTATCACTATCCTTGGATCAGTTATCGCCATTTTTAGGTAATTTGAATAGTTTAAACCTTTCTGGAAATGTTCATGTTACAGCTGATAAGCTTTTAGCAGGAAAGAAAATGCAGGGAGTTATCGTAGTTAAATTAGATGACGTTGGTTCTGGTATGTCTCCAGTTAATCCAATTGGTTCTTATAATGTTAATTTTGATCTATCTTCAATGGGAATAAATATAAGCAGTAACCCTAATTCAGTCATTGATGTATCTGGTAATGGTAATGTAAAAAGTTTGGTTCTAAACTCCAAGGTTCAAGCAGATAAAAAAGAAAAATTACTGCAGTTTATGACGATGACTGGTGTTCCACAAGCAGATGGATCTTATCAAATGAAGGCGTTTTAATGGCTGATTTAATATATGGTTTTCATAGTGTTAGTCCACTGTTATGGCAAAGCCCTGAGAAAGTAGCAATTATCTACTTGGATAACAAACGCCAAGACAAGCGAGTGACAGAATTATTGCAGCTGGCTGAAGAGAAGTCTATTTCTATAGAGTTAGTTAATACTACTAAATTAGATAAAATGTGTGGTAATAGCAAGCATCAAGGTGTGGTTGCAGAATTAAGTGAGTCGATTGCCAAAAAAAGCATGACTTTAAAAGCTGTGCTGGATGAACTAAGTGATAAAACAGACTCGACTTTGGTTGTTTTGGATGGTGTGACAGATCCACACAATTTAGGCGCTATTATTCGTAGTTGCGATTGCTTTGGGGTTGATGCAGTAATTATCCCTAAAGATAACTCAGCTAGTGTTAATGCTACTGTTGCAAAAGTCGCGGTTGGTGCTATCAATAACGTACCTGTTATTATTGTTAATAATTTGGCACGAAGTCTTGAAGAGATTAAAGATGCAGGTTACTGGATCGCGGGTACAACATTAGCGGAGCGTTCGGTAAATTTATTTGAATTTAAGCCTGACCGTCGAATGACCTGGGTGATGGGCGCGGAGGGTACTGGGATTCGTCGTTTGGTTGCCGAAAATTGTGATTATTTGGTTAGTATTCCAATGTATGGCAAAACCCAATCATTGAATGTTTCGGTTGCAACAGGCGTTGTTTTATCATATAGTAAATATACCCAAGAAAAATAGTTATTTAAATAGTTAAGGAAGATTCGTGGATATTCAGCAGCAATTAGCAGTGATTAAAAAAGGTGTCGATGAGATATTATTGGAGCAGGAGTTAGTTGAAAAATTAAAACTAAATCGTCCATTACGGGTTAAAGCTGGTTTTGATCCTACCGCTCCGGATTTACATTTAGGACACGTGGTTTTATTGACTAAAATGCGTCAATTACAGGATTTAGGTCATCATATCATGTTTTTGATCGGTGATTTCACTGGTATGATTGGTGATCCAACTGGTAAAAATGCAACCCGGCCGCCACTTACACCTGAGCAAATAAAGATAAATGCCGAAACCTATACTAAGCAAGTATTTAAGGTATTAGATCCCAATAAAACTGAGATTTGTTTTAACTCTAAATGGTTAAATGAGCTTGGTGCAGCAGGAATGTTAAAATTAGCTGCGAGCCAGACAGTTGCACGGATGCTGGAACGGGATGATTTTTCAAAACGTTTTAAAAATAATCAATCAATCTCAATCCATGAGTTTATGTATCCATTGTTACAAGGCTACGACTCAGTTGCGATGCAGGCTGATATTGAGCTTGGTGGCACGGATCAACGCTTTAATTTGCTAATGGGGCGTGAGTTACAAAAGCAATATGGACAAAGCACACAGGTCTTAATCATGTTGCCACTTTTGGTTGGTTTGGATGGCGTAAATAAAATGTCTAAGTCACTAGGTAACTATATTGGGATTGCCGAATCACCAACCGAGATCTTTGGTAAAGTAATGAGTGTTTCTGATGAATTGATGTGGAGCTATTTTGATTTAGTTTCATTATTAAGTAGTGACGAAATTGCGCTGCTTAAACAACAAGTACAAAATGGTGAGAATCCACGCAATATCAAAGTAAAATTAGCTATGGAATTAGTTGCGCGTTTTCATGATCAATCGGCGGCGGAAATGGCATTGGCAGATTTTGAAACTAAATTTAAACGTAATGAAATTCCAACAGATCTCGAATTACAAGAGCTTGTATTAGAAAGTGCCACGATTGGCCTTGGTGTACTATTAAAACAAGCTGGCTTAGTTGCTTCGACCAGTGAGGGTGCGCGTATGATAGAGCAGGGCGGAGTTAAGATTGACGGTGAAAAAGTTGCTGATAAAAACCATCAGCTAGCCAAAGGTGATACTTTTGTCGTGCAAGTTGGTAAACGCAAATTTGCTAAACTTAAACTCAGCTAAAATATATATAACTTTAAAGCCAACCTAATGCGGTTGGTTTTTTTGACTAAAGAACCAAAATATTATGAAGAAATCTATATTTATTGCTGCATTAGGTACTTTAATTGAGTATTATGACTATGCTATTTTTAGTATGTTTTTACCATTCTTAGCACCAACATTTTTCCCCGCAAATTCAGCGTATGATGCACTTATTATGGGTTTTTATGCAGTTTTGATTGCCTCAATTGCCCGTCCGTTGGGGGGAGTCGTCTTTGGTGCTATCGGCGATCGTTTTGGGCGTAGGAGAGCGTTACTTATTTCTTTGTATGGAATCGCTGCAGCCACATTGGTAATTGGTTTTTTACCTGGTTTTAAATCAATTGGTTTAGCCGCGATGGTAATATTAACCTTAGTGCGTGCGGTGCAGATGCTGTGCTACGGTGGTGAATATAGTGGCGCTGGTATCTATGTTGTTGAGTTAGCTAAAGCGCGCTATATGAGTTTGGTTGGTGCTGTGTTGACCGCGATGGCACTGGTTGGCTCCGTTGTCGCATCATTAGTCGGAATGTTTCTAACCTGGCATAATCCAACTAGCCCAAATTGGCGCTTAGCGTTTATTTTAGGTGGTGTAGTTGGTCTGATTGCTATTTATTTTCGCCAAGGTATGGCTGAGTCCGTTAATCATGAAGATCTTGCTAAACGAGAGTCATTAGGTAAGATTATAGTAACATATCCTAAGCAATTATTTGCTGGAGTTTGTATCGGTGGTTTTTCAACCTTGCCTTTTACAACTGTGCTGTCATTTATAAATCCGGTTCTGAAAACTAAAGGCTATTTTAGTGGCTTTGCATTTATGTCGCTACAGTTTGCGCTTTCAAGTATTGCGGTTATTGTCTTGATTGGTTCTGGGTTGATTGCAGATCGTATTACTCCAGCTAAAGTTATGCGCTATGCGAGTGTTACACTGCTAATATTATCTATTCCACTCGGATTTATGCTACAAAGTTATTCCTTGTGGTTGATAATTAGTGCTGAAATTATTCTGGTGGTGCTGAATGAATTACTCCTTGGTCCGTCAAATGCTTATTTAAAACAGTTATTTCCTGCCAACTGTCGTTATCGTGGTGTTGCCTTTAGTTTTTGCTTGGGAATGTCGCTAGTCGGTGGTCTAACTCCTCTAATAGAGAATTGGCTATATCAAAAAAGCGGTTATATGGCTGCAATTTCTGTTTGGTTGATATTGATTAGTGGTTTGACTTGGTTTTCCTTGCATAATATTAAAAAAACAAAATATTTAATCGAGAATTAACGATGACGGTAATATTCCTGTGATTAAACAAATTTTGATTCTACTTGTGCTTTTCTGTGCTTGCGCTCAGAGCAACGCGCTGCAGTTAACGGCAAATGATAAGTTAGCTTTACAAGCTGAAAGTTACATCGCTAGTCGACCAATTGAATCAACAATGACTGTTTTAGAGGTATTTAATAATTATCAAAGATTGCAGCAGCGTTGGGTTGGGCAAGATAATGCAGGTTATAACCAAATTGTAATTGCAACTAATCCATTATTTGCCAAAACACAGCTCTTTAATCGAAGAAATTTAAGTGAGTCAGGGGCAAAAATTACATTTATACGCTTAGATTATACTACTCACGCGTTACCAAATTCACCACAAAAGGTATCTGGGCTGCTAATTCTCCCGCCAACTAAATCTCCCAAAGGTGTGATTCTATTTTTTCATTCCACGATCAGTGGTAAACTCAATGTGCCATCATTACATTTTGAGGATTATAAAGCACAGATGCTTGCGGCAATTTTTGCGGCTAATGGTTATATTGTAGTTTCACCTGATTACATCGGTTTAGGGCGCAATTTTGCTATTCCTCACCCATATATTCTTTATCCACGCTACAACGTTTTAGATGGTAGAGATATGCTTGTAGCTGCACATGAGTATTTGAAAACTAAGAAATTACTTTTGCTGCTGGGTAAGCAAGAAGCTCTTCCTTTATTGGTTAGTGGTTATTCAGAAGGCGCTTCATATGCACTATGGTTTAGTCGCATGTATCAATCCGAGCCTGATTTCGCAAAACCAGTTACTCAGTTGGGTTTAAGACTACATAAAACTGTTCCTATTGATGGTGCTTATAATTTAAGTGGTGTAATGTTTCCGTTTTTACTTACTAATCAAGTAAACGATAATAATAACTTATTTCAAATTCAAAGTTCATTTTGGGGGTCGCTACTCAAGCCATCTTTATTAACTAATGTTAGTTTGGCGTTTGCTTATTATAATCAACGCTCAATAAACAGTCTACTTAATCCAGATTTTTTTCATGATACATGTACGATCCTACCAGATAAATGGTGTCACGCAGATAAGATTTCTTCAGCGAATATTAATGATTTATTATTTACACCGAGTAAAACCATGACTTTGGTATTGAAATTGTTTTGGGCGGCTATTTTGAAAAGCTCAAGTGGCGTGATTTATTCACCGTTATTTAATAGTGTTGCACCATTAATGCGTGATGGGGCAGCCAAGGATCCAGAGCTTCTTGCTCAAGCTAGCAACGCGGATATATTAAACTGGCAGAGTCATAACTCAATTACATTGATTTCTTTGGCACATGATTCTTTAGTACCAGAGCAAAATAGCACGGATGCTTATAATGCCATGATTCATGCAAAATCAACCAATCTAAAATACATTAAATTTGCTAACTCACAATTACATGCGCGGGCATTATTTGGTGCTGAGGTAGTTGATCATGT
>SSGY01000179.1 GCA_008017145.1 Neisseriales bacterium | reverse complement strand
ATTGATAACCAGAGCCAAGTAATACTACCGAGCAGCCATTAAATGTTACTCGCCCACCCTGCGCATATGAGCACCCTGAATAGGTAACTGTACCAGTAAAGCATGGATTATTCGTATTTACTGGATTAGTAAATGTTCCATTCATTACATTTTGGTTTGGATAAAGCGCACCATCTTGGAAAACAGTTGGTCCTGATTCACTTACGGTAAATGTCATCGTTTCTGTCTGTCCGCCAACAGTACTACAAGTATTAATTGATGCACCATTTCCCAAATTACCAATTCCCGGAGTAAATATCCCAGTAAATGGCGCGCCACCAACCGGCATATTTTGTGCAGCCGGACCGCCACTATCACATGCGCTAATCCCAAGCGTTGTTACCAACCCCAAAATTAAACCTAAATAAGCTGTTTTCATGATTAAGTCTCCAATAAATTAAAATTATTCTTTATTAAACCAAAGTCGCCAAAATAACTCTGTAGCAGTGATACGGCACAAATTGCCGCCGTTTCAGCCCGTAAAATTCGTGTACTCAGCTGTAAAGTTGCAAAACCATGCTCCCCAGCTTCTTCAACCTCTGTCAAACTAAATCCACCTTCTGGTCCAATCAACACCGCGACACTGGAAATTGCGCTCCCGACTAAAGTTTGTTGCTGCTCATGATGCGGTGATAAAACATATTTACGTTCAGCACTTACCATTAGTAAAGCATCGCTAAATAAAGTTGGCTCAGATAAATTAGGAATCGTTGCCCGTGCAGACTGCTCACATGCTGCAATTATGACTTTACGCCAATGCTCCATCCGTGAGCTAATTTTATCATTGCTCAAGCGTTGCGTATACTGGCTAATCACAGGAACAATTTCATTTACACCCAGCTCGACTGCTTTTTGCACAATCAAATCAAACTTATCACTGGCAATCAAGCTTGGCATCAACGTTATCTTTAAATGAGATTCATTGTCTAATTTCTCAGATTTTTCAATATTGACTTTGGCATGACGTTTGCTTAATTCGCTAATATTAGCAGTATAATCACAGCCATCGCCATTGAACAGCGCAACAGAATCACCGATGTGTAATCTCAGTACATTCATATGCCGCACAACATTATCTGGCAACTCTAAATTAGCACCTAATGTGATTGGCAAGTCAACATAAAAACGTGACATACTAAGAACCAATAGAAGTCAAAGTGCCATGAATCCAATTTTCAACTTTTTTAGTATAAGCAGCAGCATCAGCAGAATCAGGATATATTGGTTTACCGATTACAATTGAAACTGTGCCAGGGTAAATCCAAAAGCTATTTTTAGGCAGGCAATAACCCGCATTATGCGCAAAAGGCACAATCGGCACATCTAAGCTTAAAGCAAGCTTGGCGCAACCGTGCTTAAATGGCTTACGTGTTTTCGGTTTAACCCGCGTACCTTCAGGAAACATAATAATCCAAAATCCAATAGCAAAGCGCTGACGCCCCTGAGTTATAACTTGGTTGAGCGAATCTTCACCTCGTGTACGATCAATCGCGATTGTTGACAAAGCTCGTATACCCCAACCATAGAAAGGAATCTTAAAAATTTCTTTTTTCATAATCCAGACACAAGGTGGTAAAAACTGATTCATTGCCGCTGTTTCCCACGCAGACTGATGATTACCAGCAATAATAGCTGGTGTCTGTGGCAAATTTTCAACGCCACTAACTTCATAATTGATCCCACCAATATACTTGAATAAAAAAGTATAATAGCGTGCCGCACTCATTATGATCCTATGCCGTACTAATGGTGGTAGTTTAGCAATCAACAAAGCAATAATGCTATAAAAAGGTAATACCGATGCAGACAAAACCCAGAATAAACAGGATCTTATGATAATTAATGGAGTTAATTTATTCCTCACGTTGTGGTTCTTTCTGCTCGCGCTCAATAATATATTCACTGGCACTTAATAGATTATCAAAAATTTTAGTACCCTCAGGCAGAGTTTCTTTAGCCAGCGTCTTTTTACCATTACCAGTCTTAACTAAAATAGGGATTCCACCAGCGTTGCTAATTGCTTCTAAATCACGAATACTATCACCTACCATCACAGTATTACTCAAATCTTCGAGATTAAAGCGATCGCAAATTTCAAGGATCATACCTGGCTTGGGTTTACGACAATCACAATTATTATCTGGAATATGCGGACAAAAGATGATTACATCCAAGCTGCCACCAGCCTGCTCCACTTGTTGATGCAGCTTTTCATGCATTGCATTTAAGTCTTCCATTGTAAATAAACCGCGCCCAAGACCTGATTGATTAGAACAAATTACAACTTTGAACCCTGCCTGACTAAGATTGGCAATGGCATCAGCACTTCCGGGAATCAAAATAAATTCGTCAGCATTTTTAATAAACTTATCGCTATCTTGATTGATAACACCATCACGGTCAAGAAAAACTAATTTCATATACTACCTTCTTAATCTTGAACCTATGCCAGCTCAGATAATTTGCCATACTTACTGAACTTAGCATAAAGCTCTGATAATAATTTTAACCGATTTTTACGAATACTTAAATCATTATCCATCACCATTACATTAGCAAAAAAATCTGTCAATGGTTTTGCCAGAGCACTTAATTGCTCCAAATACAATTGGATACCAATTAAACCATTTACCTGACTTGCAGCAAGATAAAGTTCTTTTTCGTAATCATTGAATAAATCTTGGTTTAAATTTAAGCTTAAGTCAACTGAATCTGCGTTTTTAGTAAGGATATTCTCAATCCGTTTATTCGCTTCAAACAATTCCTGATTGCTCTCACTTACCGACCATTTACTAAATGCGTCGCAAACTTCAACCACACTAGTAAAATCAACCATATCAGCGCTAAGAACAACCGTGTTAACTATTTTAGTCGCATAGCCAGCAACACTGCTTAGATAATTTGCCAGACGCTGCTTAACAAAATTTTCAACACCGCTTAAGGTATCTGCCGCCAAATTTTTACCAGCAAAAGCATCTAAGGTAATTTTGAATAAACTATTAACTTGCTCCGGATTTAGCTTTTCATTCAATAAAATACGAATAATACCCAACGCTGCACGGCGCAGAGCATATGGATCTTTGTCACCAGTAGGAATTAGACCAATCCCCCAAATTCCAACTAAGCTCTCCAGCTTATCAGCCAGCGCCACCACTTTGGCTAATTGGCTATCGGGTAACTCATCGCCGCTAAAACGCGGATAATAGTGTTTCTCAATCGCGTTGGCTACTTCAGCAGATTCACCACTAGCCAAAGCATAGTATTTACCCATTACTCCTTGAAGCTCAGGAAATTCCCCGACCATTTCAGTCGGTAAATCAGCCTTTAATAAATATGCAGTATGCTTGGCTAAATCAGTATTCACGCTCAATAAAGGAGCAATTCCACCTGCAATTGATTGCAGGCGCTCAATACGCTCTAATTGGCTACCTAACTTATTGTGATAAACTACGTTTGCAGTTTTGGCAGTAAACTCAAGCAAAGGAGTACGTTTATCAAACTCATAAAAGAACTCAGCATCCGCCAGACGCGCCGTTAAAACCTTCTGATTACCTTCAACAATAACGCTTGGTTGCTTTGAAATTAGATTGGCAACAAATAAAAATTTATGACTGAGCTTACCAGATTGATTAATTAGCGCAAAATACTTTTGATTTTTTGCCATTGACAAAATTAAACACTCTTGTGGCACTGCTAGAAATTTTTCATCAAACTCACCCACCAAAACCTCAGGCCATTCAACTAATGCCGCTACTTCATCCAGTAGCCCATCCATATGACTGATGCAGAGTCCAAGCTCTCGTGCTTTATCAGCAAGTTGTTTTTCGATCAAATTTTTGCGCACACTGAATTGCGCTACAACTTTACCTTGGTTTTGTAACTGACTAAAATAATCCTGTGCACAGCTCAATTTAATCTGCGATCTACACATAAACCTATGACCACTAGTTGTATTACTGGCACTTAATCCCATAGCCTCACAGTTAATTACCGCACCATTAAACATCACAACTAAATTATGTAGTGGGCGTACAAATTGATAACTTCTATCACCCCAACGCATTGCCTTGGCGATCTGAATTTTCTTCAAAGCATTATTAATTACATCATTCAAAACGCTAGTTAAATTCTTGCCTTTAATTACACTTTCAGCATAAAAGTATCCATCCGCGCGCTGCTCCAATTCTTGCCAGTCAACACCACATGATTTAGCAAATCCCAGCAAAGCTGGCGTTGGATTACCATCCTGTAAGCCAGTTGCAATCGCTGGACCCTTACGTAACTGACGTTGATCAGATTGCTCATACACAATCCCATCAATTAGACACCCAAAGCGGCGTGGTGAAACAAACTCCATACACGTACCATCTTTAGTTAAAAACCCAGATAATTGCTGGTACACCGAATCGCTAAATGCAGAACCGATATTTTCTTCCAAATTAATTGGTGGCAATTCTTCACTTAAAAACTCGATCAATAAACTATTTCTTGTTGCCACAGCTGACATACGCACCCCTAATTCTTAAAATAGACAAATTCCTAATATCTGATACAAAATAAACCATTTACTAAACGCTTAATTTCTCAGTCATAACTTTTAATAAAATATAACAACCGCATAATTTTACACTATTTACCTTGCTATTACGGCAAATAATGTCTTAATCAGGGTATCTTATGTTAAAATAACGATATATATTGAACTAAGCAAATAGCGGCGGGAGAGCATAAAATGATAGACAAGGATGGATACCGCCCCAACGTTGGGATAGTCCTGATCAACAAAGATGATTTGGTTTTTTGGGGTCGACGAAAGGGAGAATATTCATGGCAATTCCCACAAGGTGGACTTGCTGAAAATGAGACGTTAGACGAATGCATGTATCGTGAATTAAATGAAGAACTTGGTCTACTACCTGAACATGTAAGGATTGTTGCCAAAACCGAAGATTGGCTATACTACAATGTACCAGGTAATTGGGCAAAGCAAAATTCGAATTATCGTGGACAAAAACAAATTTGGTACTTACTCCAATTTGTCGGCTATGATCACCATATTAACGTGCGTAGCTTTGTGGAGCAAGAATTTGACGCGTGGCGCTGGATTTCCTACTGGGAACCAATCGACATGGTTGTAAAATTTAAGCAAGATGTCTACCAAAAAGCGCTAAATTATTTAGCAAATTATATCGGAAAATAAACCTATGAATAGTGTGTTTTTAGCAACACTTAAGCAACAACAAAGCAGTTATACGCCGATCTGGTTAATGCGCCAAGCTGGACGTTATCTACCTGAATACCGCAAGACTCGCGAAAAAGCAGGCAGCTTTCTGGCGCTGTGTAAAAATCCAGATTTGGCAACTGAAGTCACTTTGCAACCATTACGTCGATTCGCTCTTGATGCCTCGATTATGTTCAGTGATATTCTGGTTGTTCCTGAAGCAATGGGTTTGCAGCTTTATTTTAGCGAGGGTGAAGGTCCTAAATTTACCAATCCGATTCAATCAACACTAGATATCGATGCGCTCAAAGTAATCAACCCAGAAATTGATCTAGCATACGTAATGCAAACAATCAAAAATCTTAAGCAAGAATTACCTAAATATACACCTTTGATTGGGTTTAGCGGCTCACCATGGACATTAGCTTGCTATATGATTGAAGGTGGCAGCAGTAAGAACTACGAAAAGATCAAAGCTTGGGTTTACGCACACCCAGAACAACTGCACGCTTTACTTGATAAAGTAAGCATTGCCGTGGCAGATTATCTGATTGCACAAATTCATGCTGGAGTCGATACAATTATGTTGTTTGATAGCTGGGGCGGAGTACTGAGTGAATCTGCCTTTGGTGAATTTTCACATAAATATCTGGTTAAAGTTTTAACTAGAATTAAGTTAGCATTACCACAGCATCAAGTTCCAAGCATTGTCTTTACTAAAGGTGGCGGCGTATGGTTAGAACATTTAAATCAACTTGAGTGTGATGGTCTGGGTATCGACTGGACAATCAATATCGCCAAAGCTCGTGGTAAAACTAGCAAAATTATCCAAGGAAACCTTGATCCTGTGATTTTATCGGTTGCCGATCGCCCGACTATCAAACAGCAAGTTACACAGATTTTAAATAATTATCGTGATGGCAACAACGGGAATGGAAATGGGCATATATTTAATCTTGGACATGGTATTTTACCAACCGCAAAACCTGACAATGTAGCATATTTAGTTGACATTGTTCATGAATTAAGTAAAAGATAATTATGAATAAAATTTATAAGCTGGCTCTTAGTGCGGGATTATTACTAATCACGTCATTGGCTACTGCCGTACCAAGCGTAGGTATTCCTAATATAAGCAATGACAACAACAGTAGCCTGCCAAGTTTCATGCAAAAAGATGCCAGTGATAATGTGGACAGTACAACCAATACTTTAGTTCAGCAACAAATTAATAATTTTTCAGCACAGATTCGTGGCGATGTTATCCAAAGCAAGCAGTTTAGAGTTGTCGATGTTGATACTGGTATCACTCAAGGATATGCAAACCTCAATGAATCATCACCTGCAAATGATTTGAAACAAAATGAATCAGAAGCCATCAAGATAGCAAATGCAGAATCCATACCATTAAGCAATGTTAAATCAGTAGAATCAACAGCAACTCCCGTACAACCAGCGACAAGTCAGATACCAGATTATTTATTAGTCGGGAATCTGAGCGCAATCAATGCTGGAGAAGAAGTTAACCAAATTATCGGCACCAATAAATACTCTAATATTTACAGCATTGATATTGCAGTAGATTATAAATTAATTCGAACACAAGATCGGACTATTGTAGCATCTTTTACTGCAGCGGGGCATTCTGGTGATGTGAAATTAGTAAACTCGCAAACTCAAAAAGTAGTGCACAATATACCTCTTTTGGTAAAACAAGTTGGTGCTAATTTAGCTAGCGATGTTAGCAGCATGCTGAGCGAACACATTGGCAACGGCAAACTTTATCTTAATAGTCAGGAATCATCGTCTAAAGTAACCGATTTCAAGACCTATACTGACTAATGGAGCTAAATTTTTTAGCTGAAAGTTGGAAATCAATTGCCCCACAATGGCAAGATTTTTTAAAACAATCTTCACAAGATGAGCTATGTGCAATTGATGGCAAATTAACTAAGCTTGCTCAAGAGCACACCATTTATCCACCAGCGAAAGAAACATTACGAGCACTACGTAATCCACTATCGGCAATTAAAGTGGTCATCCTAGGGCAAGACCCATATCACGGCGATGGAGAAGCTAATGGCTTAGCTTTTGCTGTGAACTCAGATATAAAAACACCGCCATCATTAAGAAATATTTTTAAAGAACTAGTTAACGAATATAATCCGCCATTATTTGCACCAACGGCTGCTCTGCTTAGCTCTTGGGAGCAGCAGGGTGTATTGTTACTCAATGCAAGTTTGAGTGTAATTAAAGATCAAGCAAATTCGCTAGCCAAAATTGGCTGGCATGCCATAACTGATCGAATTATCCAGCATATTAGTGATAACAATCAATATTGTGTATTCCTGCTATGGGGTAATTTTGCCCGCGGGAAAAAAGATCTCATAAATACCAATAAACATCTGATTTTAGAAGCAGCACATCCATCACCACTATCCGCGAGTAGAGGTTTTTTTGGCTGTAACCATTTTAAACTTGCCAATCAATATTTAGCTAGTCATCAGATTAAAGAAATTAACTGGCTAATATAATCAATACTCAAAGAGGAGTGTCACATGTATCTTCCACCATCATTTACAGAATCTGACCCCGATAAATTATATCAATTCATAGTGGATTATTCGTTTGCAACAGTAATTATTAATAATCAAGATGAGTTAGAAATTGCGCATTTACCGTTAAGCTTAAACGCAACTAAAGATAAACTTTTTGGGCATATTGCCAAACCAAACCCGCTGGCTAAATTACTGCAATCTAATCAAAAAGTAAAAGTAATTTTTCATGGTCCGCATGGTTACGTTTCGCCAACGTTCTATCCTGAGCCGATAGATCAAGTAGCAACATGGAATTATGCAGTAGTTCATGTAGATGGTGTCATTAGCCAACTTAATCCAGAGTTGCTTAGCTCAAAATTAGATGAGCTTCAATCGCAACAAGATGTAACATATTCTATTGACTGGAGTAATCCACATATTAGTAGAAAATTAGCTGGAATTATTGGTTTTGAAATCACTATCAATAAGATTATTGGCAAATTTAAGCTTAGTCAAAACCGAACAAAAGATGAGCAAGATAACATAATTCATCATCTAGAACAAAGTGGGGATGCTAACTCACTTGAGCTAGCATCTTATATGCAAAAAATCTTAAAGTAATCTAGCGCACAAAAAGTGCGATTGACTCAACATGTGAAGTATGTGGGAACATATTCATAACTCCAGCTTTAAGCAAGCGATAACCATGCGTATCAACTAATACTCCAGCATCACGCGCGAGTGTAGCAGGATTACATGAAACATAGACGATCAACTGTGGCGCAGTCTCAGGTGTAATTGATTTAACCAACTCAAAAGCACCATCGCGTGGTGGGTCAATCAACCACTTATCAAACGAGCCTAATTTTGCTAACCATTCACTGTCAATCTTGAACAAGTTTGCTACCTGATAGCTAACTTTATCACCTAAACCGTTATATTCAGCATTCTGTTTGGCACGTTTAACTAATGGATCCGCACCTTCAATCCCTACCACTTGCCGAGTAGATTGGGCTATTGGTAAAGTGAAATTCCCTATTCCACAAAAGAAATCAGCAATAACCTCATTTGGCTGAGGATCAAGCAGACTCATCGCCAAATTTACCATCGCCTGATTAATATACGGATTTACCTGCGTAAATTCTGAAGGATAATATGGCATATCAATTTTGAAATCAGCTAATTCATAATTAAGCTTAGGTGCTTCAGTTGGATAGAATGGATAACAGGTATCTGGTCCTTTAGGTTGCAGCCAAAATTGCAACGGTGCATTCTCATTACTATTTTCATCAATAAATTGACGGACAAAGGATTCATCTTGGCTAGTCAAACTCTCCATGTTACGCATAACTAATACGGTTACGTGATTACCCACCGCGACCTCAATCTGCGGAACTGCCGCCTTGATTGATAAATTGCTCACTAATGTTTTTAATGCAGGAATTAGCGCCGATACATGCTCAGGTAAAATCTTACACTCATTCATATCTACTACATATGGTGCTCCTTTTTCACGGAAGCCAACCAAAGCCCCACCTTTTTTAGCAACATAGCGCGCGGAGAGTCTCGAGCGATGGCGATAACCCCAAGGCGTTCCTGCTAATGGAGGTAAAATTTCTTCGGCGCTAACGTTACCTAAATGTTTTAAATTATCAACCAAAACCTGCTGTTTAATTTCAATTTGAGCATCAAAACTAACATGTTGCATTGAGCAGCCACCACAAACACCATAACTAGGACATTCTGGAATAACTCGTTTAGCACTTGGGGTTATAATTTCAACTAATTTCGCCTTATCAAAATTTGACCGACGCTTAACAATTTCAATAAGTACTTCTTCCCCACTTAATGCACCGTCAACAAAAACGGTCTTACCATCGATACGAGCAATCCCCTTACCTTCATAATCAACCGACTCAATCACTACCCTAAATTGTTCTGCCATACTGACTTTCTTTTTATAGATAAATTTTAAAGCGCAATTGTAGCATTTTTGATTAAATTCAATGAAGAAATGAATGCTATTAGATATGTTGTGGGATTGCAAATCAATAAAAAAGCAGACCATATTGATCTGCTTTTTTGGAGTCAGACAAAACTCCAAGATTCAAAGACGACGAGTATATTATACTGTTAATGCGTTATCCAGTTCTTCAGCACGTAATTTTGCCGGACGACTAAGTATACGCTCAAGATAAGCAGTAAACTCGGGACGTTCTTCAAATATGCCAAATCTTGTTCCAAAACTTATATGAGAGCCGATATAAACGTCTGCGGCAGTAAAGCGTTCACCACAAATATATGGACTGGCGCTAACGGCTTGAGCAATAACATCCAGAGTAGTTTGTGGGTTTCCACAACCTAAAGATTTCTCGCTCTCAGCAGTTACTTCAATTTTTAGCATCTTTAAGCTCAATGCCAGCTCCAACGGACCAGCAGCAAAAAATAACCAGCGGTAATAAGCGGCACGCTCTTCATTAGTCTTAGGCGCTAATCCGGCGTCAGGAAAAGTTTCTGCCAAATACGCGCAAATAGCAGGAGTTTCAGTAACAACCGCAGAACCATGCTTAATTGCTGGAACTTTACCCATCGGATTAATTGCCAAGAACTCTGCACTTTTCATTGTCGTTGCATAGTCCAATACCTTGGTTTCATAAGCCACTCCAATTTCTTCTAACATCCAGCGTACAATTCGTCCACGTGACATTGGATTAGTATAAAAAGTTAATTGCGACATAATAGCACCTTCTTAAAATTATATTATAAATTAATCATTGGTCCAGCTGGACAATTAGCAACAAAAGCAGGAACAGACTCATTGGCAAACGGAAGATTATTCCAACTCGGATCTCCCGGTTTAGATAAAACCATATAAGCCCAGTGACTTACCGATCCACCACCCGTAGCTGGAGCTGTCATAGTATTAACCATCGTCCATTGACCATTCACTTGCACCATATTTCCCATCGGTTGATTGATAATACTGCCATCAGATACATTATACATTGTCAAATGGACAACTCCTTGCGGTGTAACCTCACCAAGCACATATTGGCAACCTGGAACACTCTCGGCTGATGAAAGTTTGGCGGTAACTACACCTGTGAAATAACCATTAAAATAGTCCGTAAAATGAAAAACAGTTTGATCGCGAACAAGATTAAATTGGCTGGGATTACTTGCACTTTGCGCAACCGCAGAAATATTTTGCTCTGGCACAACCCAGTAAGTATCTTTAAACCATGACCAATCATTATAAACCGGTGAAACAGACTCTTGTGTAGACTGTGCGGCAGCATGGCACGCAACTTCACCAAATAAAGAAATCATTATGAGAGAAATAAGGGAAATTTGTGAAAGTAATTCTCTATACCTATTTACGGTATTATTACTCATAGTGTCTCCAAACAAATAAAATATTACTCATTACTTAACTTTATCATATGATGCTAAAAACAATCAAATCAATTTTGCGGCGTGTTCAATTTAATACTCAAACTGATTCGAAATACTAGTAGGCGATTTATGACGAAGCCTACATATTGTAGGTGAGGAGTAAATCAATGACCTAGAATGATGAATTAGATTGAATATACAATTTAATTTTTATCAAAAGGCTCTAGATTAGTTAAAATATATGTTATAATCCAAACAGTATATTATTTTAATGAAGAGGAGAACTAGATAATGAACATCGCTGAGATTAAACAGAACGCATTTGCAATGCCACTTACTTCACCAAGCGCCCTACAAATCGACTATAAATTTAAAAACCGTGAATATTTAATTATTTCTTACGAAACTGACTATGATGCGTTACAGGCGATAGTTCCTGAACCATTAAAAGTTATTAGTAATGTAGTTAAATTTGAATTTATGAAAATGCCAGATGCGCATGGTTTTGGTAGCTTTACTGAAGCTGGTCAAGTAATTGAAGTCGAGTTCGAAGGCAAAGAAGGTACATATTCCCACATGATGTTTTTAGATAATTTAGCACCGATTGCAGCTGGTCGCGAAATCTGGGGTTTTCCTAAAAAATACGCTAACCCTAAATTAGAAATTGATGTAGATACTGTCGTTGGAACGCTAAAATACAACAGTGTGCCAGTAGCTACTGGTACTATGGGGTTTAAGTATTATTCTCTAGACAAACAAAAAACTAAAGAAAATCTAGAAAAAACACCTAATTTCCTATTAAAAATTATTCCTCATGCCAATGGTAAAGATAAAAGTGTTTGCCAATTAATTGAATATTTTCTTAAAGATGTTACCGTACATGGTGCATGGACAGGACCTGCGGCCTTGCAATTATTTGAGCATGCATTAGCACCAGTTGCTAAGCTTCCTGTACGCAAAGTTATAAGTGGAACACATTTGGTCGCTGATCTCACACTGGGGTTTGGTGAGGTTGTTTATGATTATTTAAAAGATTAATTCATTATGACATCTGCAAAAGAAATATTAGATCGTGAAGTTGCCACGCATATAAAGCACGTAACAGCTTCTAAAAAAAAGCGTAAGATAATTTATGTCTTTCAAGGTGGTGGCGCTCTTGGGTCATTTCAAGTTGGTGGTGTAGAAGCGCTATATAAACATGATTATCGTGCGGATATGGTGGTTGGGATTTCAATCGGTGGGATGAATGCTGCAATCGTTGCTGGTAATCCGCCAGAAAAACGACTAGAAAAGCTAAAGCAATTCTGGAACAAAATTACGGTTAGTATACCATTACCGAATTCTCCTTTTCTCGGAATGTCTAAAATTCATAATTATTTTGGAGCACAACATGCGCTACACTTTGGGCAACCTGGTTTCTATAAGCCTAAAATACTTAGCCCTTGGTTACTCAGCCATGTAACACCCGATCAATTAAGCTTTTATGACACTTCACCACTTAGAGAAACTCTAAATGAGGTTATCGATTTCGAATATCTTAATCAAGGGCATGTTCGCCTTTGTCTGGGTGCGACTGATTTAGCTTCGGGGGATTTCGTCTTTTTTGATAACAGTAAAGAAAAAATTACTGTTGAGCATATCATGGCTTCAGGCGCGCTGCCTCCTGGATTTCCAGCGATTGAAATTGATGGGCGCTATTATGTTGATGGTGGAGTTTATGCCAATACTCCTCTGTCTAAAGTCCTAGAAGAATTTGCGGATACCGAACATGATATCTGCAATGTGCTGTGCTTTATGTTTGATTTATTTTCTGCATCAGGTCCATTACCACACACTATGGATGGCATGTTAGAACGAATTAAAGATATTCAATATTCGTCACATTCTAAGCGCTCAAATGCGATTTATTCTACCGCACAAAATTTATCGCATGCGATAAAGTTTCTTGGTTCTAAACTACCGCCAGAGGTCAAAGATGACCCAGATGTTAAAGCTGTCTTAAATCTTGGAAATGCACATCGTTTAGATTTAGTACATGTAATTTATCACTCAAGAAGAGGTACTGAACTCAATAGTAAAGATTATAACTTTAGCGCTGAATCTGCTCATTTGCATTATCAGCAAGGTTATGAAATTACGCTCAAGTTGATTGAATCCAAAAAACAAGAGTGGAATAAGCAACATAGCGATGGTATGACAATTTATACTATTAATGAGGATAAACCAACTACAATTGATATTTAACGATACTCTATTCAACAATTGTAATTAAGCTAAAACCCGTGATTCATGATAAAATCACGGGTTAAATCATTTAGAGAGATTGAAGTAGTTGTGCGTAGGAGCAAATTTATCGGCTTATTGCTGTGCGGATTATACTCAGTTAACTCGTGGGGTTGCGGATCAGCCACACAGTGGCTATGTGAAATTGGGCACGGACTGGTTATGGCTGAAAGTGAAGGCAAAAATGGTTTGATGATTAGTGGGTACGCTTATCATACCTCGATTACAGCTCATTGGCCAACTGGCGTTGCCGAACAAACCCCTGCAGATCCACAAGGTTTAAACGAAATACCTTATGGTGCAGGTTATGCAAGAACATGGTATAACTACGACACAAACGAAGAGTATACCCTATTCGCTATTGCGTTCTCTGACTCTTATTGGAAACCAGAAGTTCATGCTGGATATACTTACCAAAAATATCATTCAATCTTTGATAGCAATAACTGGAAATGGGGTCTTGGCTATACACCGATGATTTTAATCAAACCATCATGGTCGAATGACGCACCAATCATACTGCCCGGCATCGGACTAACTTCCACTTTAAAATACAAAGATGTAGAACTAATGGCAACATGGGCAAATGTTATTTTTGTCAACGCTAAAATAACCTTCAATTAAATTCGGCAACTTTTAATCTACCTTTGATTATACAGCTCACCATCAAAGATCATATCTTAAATAAAAAAAGTCCCCAGCATAAATGCAGGGGAAAAACGTCTAGAGGAAATTTTTTATTGAGCGGCAGATGGGAAATCTGCATTACAGTCATAACGACTATCATTAGCCAAGAAAGTTTTACAACTTTGATTCATTGTATATTTGCTGGTAGTTCCATTTGCTGCTGTATTTTGTTTAGAATACATTTGCCAAATAATAACTCCACCACTATCTTTCTGTTGCGCAGTAATTGTATCAACTAAAGCATTAGTTAATTGTAACTGACCACTTACATTTTGCGGATACGCAGGTTGGTTAACTTCAAAGCCAAATTGGATTTTTGAGCTAATATTATATTTGGCTGGTAAAAAGGCAACTTTACCGTTTTGGTCAACTGTCAATGAAGCAGCGCTAGGAGTAGTTGATTTCAACCAGTTAGTGTAATCTTTCATATACGCACCAACTTGACCAGCTAAATCCAATGGACCACCACCATAAGGCGCACAAGTAGTCGCACTATCACCGCATAAATCATAAGTCATCAGACCGATACTATCAAAACGATCCACGATAGCTTTATCTTTATCAGCTAGGTTATACCATAGACCTTTAAGATTACCCATCCACCATACACCACCTTTGGTATAAATATCCGCGGCATTATCACCATAGACAAAGCCAGTAATCGGACGCGCACCCACTGGCGGAGCAGCCGTTGAGAACATCAAATTTTTAGCATTTGGATTGTCTTCTAGAGCATGCATAATCGCTGCCATTTTCTCTACAGTTTTAGGCATAATAGCCGGACCTGAAGAAGTAGCTGCACCACCACCGTATTGAACTAAGTTGGCATAAGTTGGACCACCAGCAGCATTGATGCTTTTCGCAATATCAGTTGACCACTCACCCGTTGAACCTGGTTTCCATGATACAGCATATTTATCTGCGTGCCAGAATTCTTCTGCATCCAAATCTATACCTTGCATACCAAGATCATTAGTTAACTTAATTACATTTCCATATGAAGTTTTTGCAGTTGCAGCTTGAGTTGCATCACTTGGGTCTGGGAACCAATCATAGTGAATACCATTAGCTTCAGTTGCTGCAGCACCACATTTATCACCATAAACCTCATAGTTACAACTGTAATTCCAGCCACCAACGGACAAGAAAGCCTGAATATTTTTAGCTTTTGATAATGCTACTGCAGCTTTAAGTTGATTAAATGCAGCAACACCTTGACCATCACCAGCATTGAAGTAATTCATAATCCCAGTATTTGCCAAACTACCTGACACATAATTAGTTAATGTTGGTTTAACAAAAGAGAATATTACCCGATTAAAGTTAACTTTAGATACACGATTTAGATCATCGGTATATTGTTTTAACTGGGCAGGACTATCAATTAATAAATATACTGTTACCACTTTGTCAGCACTCGGTGTAGGAGTCGGCGTTGGGGTTGGAGTAGGCGTCGGGGTAACACTTGGCACAAACTTAGCTGTGATAGTTTTAGCAGCGCTAACAACACCAGTATTAGTAATCGGATTAGTTACATAACTATTACCACTAGCCGCTACTGAAGTTCCAAGATTTAAGCCACTTTCAATTTTGTAAACTGGTGAGCTATTTGCCAAATTTGCGTAATTTACGTAGCTATATTTGTTTGCTGCATCAGAGAAAGTTACTCCTGCTGTATCACCAGTTGACATACCACTAATTGCAACTGTTACATTTTTCTTAGCAATAGTTGATGCTTTCATCGGTACTGCCAAACTTGTTGTTTGTCCTTTAGTAATTTTTAACGCAGGCAAACCGCTTTCAACATAGTATAAACCTTGTAATGGATCCGCAATACCTGTTGTCATTTTTACTACGTAAGCATGAGTACTGTCACTTGTTGGTAAATCCTCAGTAGTAAATGAACCACCTTGTTTTATTGTATAGCTATTCACTACTGCATTTGACGCTTTAGTATTTAAAATCTGAACTTGCAAATTACCAGTATAATTAGGGTAATACTCCCATTTTTAGAGCAATTTAAAAGTATAGATTATTTACGGCTTAAATAATTACTTCTTAAATACTGGTGGTATGCCACCATTTGCCATATGTGGTCTCACATTATTATACATCCAGAGCCACT
>SSGY01000068.1 GCA_008017145.1 Neisseriales bacterium | reverse complement strand
TTAGTCTACCGTTAGCGCCACTGAGCAGCTTTATGTCGCGTAAAAATGAATTTGAAGCCGACGATTTTGCTAAAGCGCATGCAGATAAACATGATTTGATCAATGGCTTAGTAAAACTTTATCGTGATAATGCCAGCACTTTGACGCCTGATGAACTTTATGTCAAATTTTACTATTCTCATCCCCCAGCAAGTGTACGCATCAGAAATCTGGAACAGTAATGGAACAAGGATTAATAGTTAGTAGCTATGGTAGAATTTTTATTGTGGAAGTCAATGGTAAAAACTATGAAGCGGTAACTCGTGGCAAAAAGACTGAGTTTGTCGTTGGAGATAAGGTTCTAGTAAATCTGTCAAACCAGCAACAAGCTCAGATTCAAGAGCTAGTTCCGCGACAAAACCTGGTTTATCGTAGTGATCGCAATCGTAGCAAAATCATCGCCAGCAACTTACAGCAGATTATCATAGTTATTGCAGTTAAACCTAATTTCAATTTAGGATTTCTTAATAGTTGTCTGCTAAGTGCCGAATCGAGCCAGATTGAGCCTTTAATTGTAATCAATAAAATGGACTTAGTTGAATCGCCAGAATTTGCCGCAAAAATTACTAAGCTCTACCATGATACACTGGGATATAAAATTTTGCAATTAAGTGCTTTGGAAAATTGCGCCGATTTAAAACCATATTTAGAAGGTAAACGAAGTCTGCTCATCGGGCAATCGGGCATGGGTAAATCAACAATTACCAACCAAATTCATCCAGAAGCTAAAGCCAAAACTGCCGAAATTACCAAATATGAAACCAGCGGTTGCCACACTACTACCAGCGCGGCTCTTTATCATTTGGATGATAAAAGTGACTTAATTGATTGTCCTGGATTACAGGAGTTTGGTCTATTTCACATAGATATTCAACAAGTTGCTGAATTTTTTCCTGAAATGCGTAATATCCTTGGTCAATGCAAATTTAGTAATTGTCGCCATTTGCAAGAGCCACAATGTGCAATCCGTGCAGCTGCAGAAAGTGGTAATATTGACACCTCACGCTATGCATTTTATCAAAGATTAACCGAAAATCTTAAAACTAAAAAATCTTATTAATTATTTTACAGGAATATATGAATGAAATTAAAATTATTTATTACTATTATAGCCAGTGCATTACCATTAATCTCTTTTGCAGCGGAAACTAATACTACCAGCGCACCACTAAGTGCCAGTGCCCCACTTAGCGCAAATAATGGGCTCAATCAAGCTAATCATAGCAGTTGTGTACCAGGAGAACCCAAAAGTTCAGCTAACTACAATGCGACTAAATGGTACCGTGATTCCGCTGAACGCAATGCACAATATAATCAAATTTTTGCATTGGGACTAGAAAAAGTTAGCGCACAAGTTAAAGCACAAAAACTGAGCAAAAAATCCTGGGGCGTGATTATGGATATAGATGAGACAGTACTTGATAATTCGCAGTATGAAAAACAAGAGCTTTTGGCATGCAGCTCTTACAATGCCAAGACTATGTATATGTTTATGGAGCAAGCTACTTCCCCTGCAACACCTGGCGCGCACAATACAACGTGTGCTATCCAAAAAATGGGTGGTAAAGTGGTGCTCGTTACTAACCGTGACGGAACTTTTGATGACAAAATTCAAAATGCTACCGTTACCAATCTACAAAACGCGGGTATCTGCTTTGATAATGTAGTCTTTGCCAAAGGTGCTAAAGATTCAAATAAAACACCACGTTTTGAAGCAGTAGCTAAAGGTGATTATAGTCAGATTATTGCAAGTGGTAAAACTAAACCATTCAAAGTACTTGCTTATTTTGGCGACAACATTCAAGATTTCCCCAATATAAACCAAAAAGATGCAATTAAACAAGATCCAAATGGGAAGTTCTACCAGCCATTTGGACAAATTTATTTCTCATTACCAAATCCAACTTATGGTAGCTGGGAAGGAAATATGTTTAATTAAAGATGCTTGCATTACTCAGCATATTCTATTTGAAAAATAATTCCATAATTCATGGAACTTTTTATTTAATGATTATCCACATTATGATATAGTTAACACTTAAGCAAACTACTCATTGGATAGCATAAATATAAATTTATATCAACACATTATTGTATTTAAAATAGGTAATTTCAAATTATGATAACAGCTCAAAAGTAAATAGTTACTAGTTATCATAATTAGCAGGAAGCGAACTAATACTACGAAGATGTTGAGTAATAATCATATAAATCGTATATACCGTCATAATGGATGAGAGCAGCAAAGCTATATAAGAAACAGAAAGCGCAGCTGGACTAATTTTGGCATACTTTAGATTTGCCAGAGCAGAAACAGCAAATGGAAAAGTAAAGCATGCAAAACAGGGAATGCATTCTCTTTTTTTTAAGCAAACGACTAACCCAGCCACACTAAAAAGATTGAAAATAATATTGCTATAGAATAGAATTGCAAGTTGCAGCTCACAAAATGGTAAGCTATGATCTTTTAGCAACGCAAGGATCAATAAACTAAGTGGCGCAGCATATATTCCTGTTGTATACATTTCAAAACTAGTTAACGGTTTTACAATTTGCCGATAAAGTATCGCAAGACTTATCGGAATAATTGTGACATCAGAAAACAAGAATATCCAATGAGCAATTACACGGCTAGTTGATGACTCAGCGGCTAATCCAATAGCAATAAAACCGATAGGTGGGATAAACCAATTTGGTAAGATTAATGATAAATTTTTTTGGCGGCTATGAGAATAATAAAGATAAATTATCAATGCTAAATGAGCTATAAAAGCAAGATACCAAATCACCTCGCCCCAAATTTGATTGTAGCGGTGTAAGAATGTTGATAATCCAGCAATATACATTGTAAATAGCGGAAGAAACCCACCATTAACATAATTGTCCAACTCATTGAATAGCACATTTTGATGGATGCTGTACTTGAATAGTTTTATCACAAATATGATTATGCTTAGGCTCAAACATAACAGCGCCAGTATCTGCATATGTAGCTGGGGATAGATTTGTGCTAAAGTAATCAAACTTAGCGCGATCCCGTTAAATGCTATCGGAATATTCTTTAATTTACCAACTAGACCTAACATATTCTTATTTTTTCTTTTCTTACCCTAAGTATAAACTTCATGATTAAGAAAGCGCTAAAGATGATTCCCTAGCGCTTCCTTATAAAACATTAGTTATTTAACTACATTTAAACTATAGCCACCTGAAATAGTTGTCCATTCAATGTTGATTGGTTTGTCATCTTTGAAGACTAACTTGTCAAGTTTCTTACCTGTGTCTACAGAAACACAATCATTAGTCATACATTGAGGCGTTACTGATAATTTTAGCGATTCAAGATATGCTAATGTTGGAAACGTATTACACCACGTATCAGTTCTCACACGATCAATTTTACTTCTCATTGCCCATACACGAGTATAGCCATCAGCCATTTGATAACGCATAAAGCTATAAAACTCACCATTTGCAATTTGCCAATAATCGGCACCATCATATTTAATGTTATAATTGATAGACTGATCAGAAATACTAGAAGTAAAAATTTCTCTTTGATATGATTTATTATTCCGCGTAAATTTCTCAGTATAAGCCCCTTGTGAGATATAATTAGCTTTAAAGTCACTAGGTCCAAACCCATAAATTGCCGCGGCTACATTCTTAGGCGTTTGTAAAGAAGCTTTAGCAACTAGATCATCAAAATTCCCCTTATTCGTTGGGCAGGCTTCAACAGGAGAGCTTAGGACGCTGTATTCAGCCCATGGGAATGCGGGATCATATCCATAATTATTTTGCGAACCGCCATTAAAGAACCGTTTTGGAGCAGGAACACCCATGATACTGACAATTTCACTATCAATAGAAGCGTTATTTTCATATGTAACTACACCATTTCTACGTGTCGGTTTAGCATAATAATATTTAGCACGAATCTCGGTTGGGGTTTTGCTCACTGCTTCAGTATCTATTGCACTGGTAACAATATATTTTTCGCCATTATTCCACTCTAACACATTAAATTTTTGTGCTTCCAGGTTTTTTAATAAAGCATAAACTGAATCGGTATTCTTTATTGTTGGGTAAATAATATTTTTATTTTTTTCAGGATTAAAATTAGTGTTAACCGCATTAGAAAATTTATCTAAATCCGCTTTTTCAATTGTCCATAAAGCTTTTTTGTTTGGCTCAGTATCTGTATTATAAACAACTTTTACATCATCGTAAATACTTGGAACAAAGCTTGTTAATACTGAATTTCTGGCATAAATATCAAATGACTGTACATTACACCACATTCTAAGAGCCATTACATCGCCACTTATTTTATTTACATCATCACATAGCTCAGACATTTGCCCGCTAGTTTGAGTCAAGACACTACCACCTAATAATTGAATATTTTCTAATATCGCTTTATTGTCATATAATTTCGATAGATTTTGTCTTAGGTTAGGAATTTTACCAAGTGCATTATTTACACCACCATATGCATCCATTAATTTTTTGAGGCTGTCATAATGTTGTACACCATCCGGACCAGGAGAAGATAGAATTTCATTATATGCTCTAACCCAATTAAATAATGTATTATCTGATTTCTCAATCGTTTGTAATTGGTTATAGACCGCATATTTCGTAACGTTTTGACCGATTCTAGTTAGGTCATTTTTAATATCGACTAATTTATTATTGATATTATTAAACTGTGCATCAATTTTACTAAATTGATCGGCTAAATAGTCCATCTGAGTCGGACATGCTGCTGATGACGCTCCTTTGGCTAACCCTGAAATGATGCCAGCGCCAGGAAAACCAAGTGATCCAAAAAGAGTCATCGCAGTTGTAAAACCTCCAGAACAAATTGGGTTACTACGATCTAAAGCCGCTTTAACTGATGGTGGAGCTGACTTTAAAGACGCTTTAGTCCTAGCATTAGATTTAAGATTATTTTTTGCCATTAAACGAATAGATTGTGAATTAGCAGTAATCGCGTTATTTTCAGCCATTTGTTTAGTAATAGCCTTAATTACTGAGCTATCATCTTTGCTATTACCAAGAAGATCCAAATAGTAATCAGCTAACTCTTCATAAGGGGTAGCTGGTAACGTAGTAGTTATGATATTCATATCAATCACATCATAGTTTACATTTGGATTTAATTTTTGAACTTTATCTAATACATAACGCCCTAAGCTATCCATACTAATTGATGCATTGTAAGAACCGCCATTCTTATCCAACCCACGAAACATAAATGCAGAAACTAATGAGCCCTTGTTATCATAAAAAAATATTGTTGAATTTTTATCTATCAGCTTTTTATCCAGAGCAATCTGGCAAACTTTATTCAAATCACATTTTTTGTTACTATTTGTGGTAAATAATGTTTTACCTGATGAATTTTTAACTACAGCCAGAGCCAGCACCGAGTTGGTGTTATTAACGATATTTAACATAAACGGAGCTACAGTTTGCGACGATTTTTGCGCTCCAGCATTTCCGACGGTATTAGGGTTGCCATCATCACCTACACTACTCCAAATATTCGCATTAGCACTAAATGCCACTACCGAACATAAAACAGCCACTAAAACTTTTGGTTTATTACTCATAATGATTTTCTACCTTAAATATTATTATAAAGCTCATTGAGCTACCATGGGTAGAATTATGCACTATTTTAAAAATATTCACAATAGATGATTTTGTCTATTCAATATGATGCTATTTATTTGTCTTTAAAGGTGTATTAACATCGTCATTGCGCGAGAGATTATTGATAAATGTAACTAAATTATTAATTACCTGCGGATAAGCACTTGAAGTAAGTTCACGATGAATCAATGCTTGTTGTTGTGCGGCTTGCGCGCCAACCTTAAATGATGGTTCACTTAAATCCCCAATTGTCATAATCTCACTTTTATGTTCTTTTATACATTTGGCTTGAGCGGCTGACTCTATAGGGTTACGATTAGTACATGCTAAAATCAATATCGATGATCGTAATGAAACCACAACACTCTGATCGGCTTGTACCTCGGTTAAATCGGGATTGGTATTCACTGATCCATGAATAATTTGTTTTAAAATATCCTGAGCCATCCCAGGTGCATCCGCATAACAAAATGACCAACCCAACATCAGCAAAGATATCAATAATTTACGCATAACATCCTCAATATTTTAAATAATGTCTAAAAAATAAACTTCTATGTTTACTCTATAATGACTCTCAATCACAAATCAAAGTTATAAAGTCTCAGGTAATGGAGTCTGGATTGAGATGGTATAGTTATTAATCTGCGTTGCAATTTTTTCATCCAGAACAACAATATATGGACGATATAAGCTTGAGGGGATTAATTGGTGGAATTCATGTTGAAGCGCTACTTGTGCCAATAACTTGGTGTTTGAGCCTGAAATTCCAAACTTGGGGCAGAGCTGATTGGCGATAATATTTCCGATAGTACTACGTGTAATTTTTAGAATCTGTGAACATTGTTCCTGATTAATTCCATTTGCTAACAAAAACATAACCTCATGCTCACGCAAGGTTAGTTTTTCAGAATTAAGATATCTTTCATGTGTTTTTTCATCTGTTATTACTTTAAGATAGTCCTGATGGCTAAAAAATCTTGATTGAATAGCAAAACTCTGAATTGCTACAACTTCACCGCTAGGATGTAGTATTGGGACATAAGTCACAAGGTAAGAGGTAAATTTTCCACCGTAAGGAAGCAAATCAATTAGGCTAATTACATTTTTACTCGTAAAGACCAAACTCTGAATTTCATAAATTCTTTTAGCATATTGATGCAATGACTCCATTAACTGCTCATTATAATGCCCGGAAAAAACTCTCGCAGCAACATCAGTATCGGCATAATTACGAAAACTCAACCCTCGGGCATCCTCCCATCGCTCTAAGCCAATTGATTGTGCGGACAAGGTAGTACAAACAACGATTTTGAGCTCATAATCAAATAAAACCGAATAAATATCCTGATCCACCAGATGCATAAAATTGGGAATCAATACATTATTAGTAAACTCTCTCTTTTCATATTCTGATAACATATTGCTATACCCCGCTCTAAGTCATATTTACTTAAATCAACATTTAATATTTACATATTATAGCGCAACAGAGTATATCGATATAAATTATTTTTCATTGACATAAAATATGCTATCTTAACGGATTGTCACTGGAAATACGTTCAATGAAATTTCTTAACCTACACAATTATCAAGATCGCAACTATCGTTATGTCGTTCTGACCTGTGTATTATCTTTTGTTTTAATTGGTGATGTTTTAAATCCATTACTTAACTTTATTGCAATCAATCTTCCGCCAAAAAACAATAATTTTTATGATTATGCAACCTTGGCAACCATAATTCCGAGCTTACCATTTTTATTCTCGTTTTTGATCAGTTATTTGGTAAATAACTATCCGTACCGAAAAATAATCCATTTCAATTATATTCTCTTGTTGAGCATAACTTTAGCTCTATTCATTACAAATGTAAGTGAAATTATATTACTAGCTGTATTCATTGCACTTAATGGTATTATTTTTCGTGCTATCTACTTTTCATTAGATAAGCAACTCACCACCATCTTAGCCACCAAAGCACGTGATTTTATGGCAGATATAACCATTTTTGGTGCATTAATTGGCAGTATTAATATCAAATTTGCAGGCTATATTTATTCTCACTACCAAACGCGTGGCATTTTACTAGTTTTTGCGATAGGTTTAGTATTACTCTGGTGGTGTGCAGCACAAATTCCTGCAATTAAAAACCTGGAGTCTAAATCAGCGCTACCATCGTTACGTCTATCCAATTTATTGCGCACCATTTGGAAATTACCCGCATTTACGCGCTATCTAGCAATAATGGCAAGCTATCTCGCGCTATCCAGCCCATTTTACTTATTGCTTACCACCAAAGTACATCAAGAATCCATTGGAATTGAACGCTATACCTCATTAATGGCTGCCGCAATGTTTTGCAGTATCGCTGGTGCTATGTGCTGCAAGCTAAAATTCATTACACAGCAACCTGCACATAAAATCATTGGATTAAGTATTTTTGCCAATAGTCTCTGCTGGATTAGCCTCAGCTACACTTCGACGTTTATGAGTTTTGGCTTATGTTATATTTTAAGTAGTATCATTTCAATAATCACACTGGTACATATGAATACACTTATCTTACAGCACATTAACTCTCAGCCAGAATTAGTAAAAATATCGCCGTTAGTTAGTGGCGCAATCGCATCTTTGTTTTATTTAGCTAATCTGCTTGGTCCATTGCTGTGTAATTTACTGTTTAAAGCGCATTTAAACTATTTACAAATTTATGTGGCTGGTGGTATCATTCAGATCGCAATTTCTGGAGTAGTTTTACGGCTCAAGAATCAACCGCACAAGATTAAGACAAAGGACAATCTATTATGAAAAAAATGCAAGTTCTCAGTTACGGGATATCGTTTATCTTATTTTGCCAAGCTCATGCTGATTCTATCAACAACCTCAATTTTGCGGGTAATGTAAAAGTGAGTCAGGAAAACTATCAGTCAATTAATGTTAATGGTGATCTGGATGCTGAACGCATAACCAATAGTGGGATGAGTAATATTAGTGGTAAAGCTCAATTTCGACAATCTAAATTGCAGGATTTGAGTATTGATGGTAAAGCTATTCTTGAAAGCTCACAAGTGAACGGGGAAATAAATATTTCTGGGGCATTGGCAATAAGTAATAGCCAAATCGCTGGAAAACTATTACATTGCAGTGGTAGCTTAACTTCAAATAACTCAGCCTATGCACTACCAATAAATATAAATGGGAGCTTGGATTCAAATCATGATAGTTTTTTGCAGGCAATCAACACATCTGGCTCAATAACGCTAAATCAAACCACTCTCCATCAAGGGATTAGCAGCAGTGGCTATAAACTCAAATTAACTAATTCACAAATCAAGGGTGATATCACTGACAATGCAAAAATCTGGATATTGACTCCGCAGATTTTTTTGGATAACACGCAAGTAACTGGAAATATAATTTTTACCAAAATGACTGGCGAATTAATTCTTGCTAATGGTGCAAAGGTAACTGGAACAGTAAAAAATGCCAAAATTGTCCGTTATGGTTCATAAGCTAAGCTGCATGATTACTACATCAACAAAACGTTCAAATTTATACCCGACATCTTTCATCACACCTGTGAGTACAAAACCACATTTCTGATGTAAGTTAATTGAACCATGATTCTTACTGTCACCAATCACGGCAAGTAACTGCTTATAACCTCGCTCACGGCAGCGGAGAATTAATTCATCTAGCAAAATTTGCCCTACTCCATGCCCACAATAAGCCGGTGCAATATAAATTGAATCTTCAACAGTAAACCGGTAGGCAGAACGCTCACGGAAATGTCCAGCATATGCATAGCCAACCACTTCGTCATCGAGTTTTGCCACGATAAACGGAAAATTTTGTCCAGTAATTTTATTAAAACGAGCTGTCATTTCTGCAAGTGTGGGCGCTACTTCTTCAAACGTTCCAAGCCCAGTAGCGACATGATGTGCATAAATTTGTTGAATAAATACCACATCATCAATTGTAGCGTCTTTAATGTCTATCAGCGTTAGTTGTGCCATGTGTTTGCCTTAATTATAATTGATTTATCTTTAGTTAGCGCAAATAATTTTGGCTGGTATTTTACAACATTTTGCGTAAATCATTGCACTTTTTCGCACACTTAATGCTATAATCAGCGCATAATTATTACATACAATATAAATTACTTGAATAAGGTGTAGAATATGAAAAAAATATTAGGTTTATTAGCTGCGGCATTATTGTTGAACGCGTGTAATAGCGGTGGTAGTAGCACTAGCACTAGTGATGTTCAGCAAGGAAATGGCAGTATTACAATCAATGGTTCAGCATTTAATATTAACAGCTTTACCGCTACAGGCTGTCAAACCATTCCTGCAAATGGTTCGTGCACATTACAAATCAATGGTTACACAGGTTCAGGCATTTTCATTGGACCATTGACTAGCACTAATCCTAATGGCTATACGTCAAACATTAGTCAGTGTAATAATGCAGTTGCGCTAATAGCTAACAGCTGTACAGTAACGATTAACAACACTAACGGGAATGTTGGCACAGGGCAAACTTTCGGCGTAATTGCCAATGGACAATCAGCGTATCCACTAGTAAATATCACCGTAGGTGGTGGAATCTAATTCCAAATACTATCAAAAAAATAAGGCACCAGATAAATCATGGTGCCTTATTTTTTAATCAACTGTTTTACTCACGATCAATGTTCCGCAGGTATTACCAAAGATATTTACCATCGTACGTACTCGATCAACAATCCGATCTAAAGGCATTAAAATTGCAATTGCGGAGAGCGGAATATTAGCCATACCAAAGACGGTTACAAAACTCACCATTGAAGTCTCGGGGATACCACCAACCGCAATACCAGTTAAGATACATGCTAAAGCTAACAAAATTTGCTGTGATAAATCTGGGTGTATCCCTAAAATATGCATAAAGAACAGACAAGCCGCCATTTCATACATCATCCCTGACGCAAAATTCATTGAAGCACAAATCGGTAACATAAAATTCACTACCTTACGTTTTCCGCCTAGTTCTACAGCTTTTTCTAATGCCAGCGGTAACGTCGCTAGCGAACTCGAAGATATAAACGACGTCATAAAAATTGGCATCGCTTCAGATAAAATTCGTTTGATTCCCAAATGACGGTAAAGCGTCGCAACTAACAAAAGCTGCCACAAGAAGTGAATAAACAAACCGACAAAAAACAGCCCAACAAATTTTAGTAAACCAATCAGATTAGCACCCAGCGCACCACTTAAATAACTATCCGCAACTGAAGTTCCAATCAAGACAAAAATAGCAATTGGTGCTAGATACATCACACCATTAAGCAACGACAAAAACATTTCACGGGTGCTGACCATTACATCAAGGATCGGACGTGCTTTTTCTTGATTCAGTGCGCAGGTAATTCCAAACATGATTGAAAATGCAACCACAGGCAAAACATCAAAATTAGCCAACGAATGAAAAATATTCGATGAAAAAATATAATTAAAAATATGGCTTGGATCTATTGCAGTAGAAGTTGATTCGGTATATTTAGCACCACTAAGTAAACTCTCTGCATTGATTCCACCACTGATATCAACCGAGTTAAAGACAATTAAACCAATCGTAACGGCAATTATCTCTGTGATAAAAATATAAATTAATGAATTGCGAGCAACTTTTTTTAACTCATGTAGCTTTTGCAGATTACCTATTGTTACGATTAAGGAAGTCAGGACAATCGGTAGTGCACATAATTTGAGTAGATTAATAAATGTCCCGCTGATAAATTCCAAATGCGCAAAAATGTGAGGTAAGACAATTCCTAAGACAAACGCGGCAAGTACACTAATTAGAATAATTTTACCTTGATGTTGACGATATAGTTTAAACATAATGTTTTCCAATCTTAATTAATAGTACGGAGTTGCAAATTCCACAATGCAGCATTCATAACCATTCGGTAATTCAGAGATAAATTGATCAGCTTCCACCAAACGCGCCACCTGTATAATCTGCTCACGGCTGGCAGCAAAACTACCATAAGAGATATTATCAGCAATCGAACCATCAATTAAAAATGTTTCCTGACTAACTACCCCGATTTGACTACGGAATGAATCCATAGTTAGTGTATTAATCTCCTGATTATCAATCAATATTTGCCCAGCTTGATGTTGGTAAAGTCTAAGTAATAGCTTAACAATAGTTGACTTACCCGAGCCAGTACTACCAACAAAAGCCACCGTTTCACCCGGTTCAATCACAAAAGATAGACGATCAAATAACTGTTCCCGCTCATGATAAGTAAAATCAACTGCTTTAAACTCCACTCGTCCACTGCATGGAGTAGCTAATTGATTAGCTCCATCAACAATATTAATTGGAGAATTAAGCAAGCCCATCACTCGGTTAATCGATGCCATCGAACGTTGATACATATCGGTTACTTGCGCTAAATAAGTCAGAGGCCACAATAAGCGTTGCGATAAAAAGATTAGAATACTATAGGATGCAACCTGAATATGTCCATTGATAGTCAAAATTCCACCATAAATTAATGCTGCTAAAAAACCACACATTACCGCCATACGAATAACTGGCGTTACTGCCGCCGACATAATAATCGCATGTTTATTGGCATTGGCATAGCCTTGACTCAGTTGCGACACTGCATTTAGCTCATGCTTTTCAGTAGTGTAGGTTTTAATCGTTGCGATACCAGATAAATTAGTATTAAGTTTGCTATTGAGATCACCTGCAGCATTGCGAACTTTTAGATAGCGTGGTGCTAGTTTATTTTTAAAGAAAAATACACCAATAATAATCAACGGAATTGGCAAAAAGCTCAATAAAGCTACTTGGGTAGAAATCATAAAGAAAATAATACTAATCAAAATAGTTGAGCCAACTATCTGGATAATCTGATTCACTCCATCGTTGATAAAACGTTCAAGCTGATTAATATCATCATTGATAATCGCCATCATGTTTCCAGTAGCTTTATTTTCAAAAAACTCGAGCTCCAGATTTTGAATGTGACTATATGCATCAATCCGCATATCATGCTGCAGATTTTGCGCCAGATAACACCATTTTAGTGAATAAAGATATTGAAAAGTAGACTCTAGTATCCACGTTACCCCGGTGAACAAGCCTAATATAATAATCTGTAGCTTAACATCATGAATCCCAAGATGCGCTAGCATAGAATCCTGCCGTTTGACAATTACATCAACCGCAACCCCGATCAGTACCTCAGGTAAAATATCAAAAAATTTATTCATTAACGAATAAAATGTCGCCAGTGAAATATCAAAACGATAATTACGGCTATAACGAATTAATTTGATTAGTGGATGACTCAAAATATACTCTTTTACGTGATTTTTTATTGCGAATAGACGAAACGTACTCAATATTAGCTACAATAAGTACATACGTGCTTATGAAAAATGCTCTTATATAAGAGCACTTTGTTAGACTAAGGTATACACCAATACCGCAACTAAAACCGCCAAAATGGTAAATAAAATACAACGTACTACTTTTTTACCTTTACAACATTTCTTAGGTTCACCACAAATTGGCTTGCAGCATTTTTCACTATCATTACAAGTTTGATTATTTTGAGTTTCGCTCATAATTTCTTTCCTTTTAAAGTTAATATTAAATTATTTGGCTCTTGAACATAAATTCGACAAAATCCAAGATTCAAAAACGAAGAATGTGTAGATACTATGACATCAAATCATTTAACCTGCAACTGATTATACATTTTAATTAAAAGCACGCGAAAAATCTGATACTCTTCTGGTGAAAATCCAGCATATAGCTTCTGAAATAATTCACCAGAAATATCCATAAAAGTAGGATATAATTCACGTCCATGCTCGGTCAGACTAATAATTATAGAGCGTGAATCTTTTTCGTTTTTATGAGATTCCACATAGCCCATCAAGGAGAGTTTATTAACTAAAGTTGTTACAGTTGAGGCTGTTTTATGAATTTTTACAGCAATATCCTGCATCGACATACCACCATGACAGTACAACGACATCAAAATATCTCCATGAGATGGAGATATTCCACAGTGACCTAATGCGGACAACTTCTCAATAATAACGCCATTACCACAAGTTAAAATTTTATTTAACAAACTTAAAGTATTATCAGTTTTCATAGCAATATCTTACTACGACATCAAAATAATTTGCAAATAATTTCTTATAATCATTAATCTAGCGGAGCATTGCGATCAGATATAGAGGGATTGATATGATATAATCCAGCGGAAGATAAAGTTCGGATATAATTAAATTTCTCACTAGATAAAAAATATTGACCGCATAATACAATACGCAGTATAATTCGGTATAAAATCTTTACACTAGGAAACACCAATGCTAAGCAAATCAATCCCGACAAAATTTGAAGCTGGTGATGTAGAGCGTCTTACATACTTATCTAAACTTTATGATCGACCTGTGTCATATTTAATTCGTGAGGCAACTCGTGCTTATCTTGACTCACAGGCAAAGAAATTAGAATTTATGGAAGAAGCCAAAGCCGCTGCAGATAATTTAAATCAGACAGGGCTTCATTGTGAACACAAGGATGTAGCAAACTGGTTACAATGTTTAGCAAATGGTCAAATAGTTGAGCCACCTAAATGCCACAAATAATTTACGCTCCAGAGTTTATTTCTGATTTTGAACGCGTTTATGCTTTTTTAGCGGAGAAAAATCCATCCGCAGCACAACGCTTGGCTAAATTACTAAATGAAAAGCTTGAACTACTCTCATCAATTCCTAAAGCATTTCCATTTTTTAGTGAATTTCGTATTTACCTGCTGGAATTTGGGTCATCGGGCTATGCATTGCTTTATGACTATGATGAGGAACTCAACCGAATTAGTCTATTACGAATAAAACATCAAAAAGAAGCTGGATTTGCTTGATATACCAAGCTTATAAAACAAAAATTGATCTTGATACTCAGAGATAAGTACATAGAAACCAGAATATGAATTTGCAAGAATTACTCCAACTTGGCGAAAGCTACCACCAAGAGTTTAAAGAAACTATTGATAAATCACTGGTACGTGAAATCTGCGCCTTTGCCAATGCATCAGGCGGTAAGGTTTTTATTGGCGTTAGTGACGATGGTACAATCAAAGGGGTTAATTTTGATAATAATACCCGCTCACGATTGCAAGATAGCATTAATCATATTGAGCCACAGCTAAGGGTTAGCATAGACTACCAACAATCAGTTATCATTATTACAATCCCAGAGAGCAAAAGCAAGCCCCATGCCTGTAGCGAAGGGTTTTTCTTACGGATTGGACCAAATAGTCAAAAATTAACCCGCAATCAAATAATTGAATTCTTTCAACAAGAAGGTCTTATCCATTTTGACGAATTGATTAACTCACGCGTAAACGTTGATAAGCATTTTTCTATTACTAAATATAATCACTTTATCGAATTAGCCAAGATATCACCAAAACTAGCACCACAAGAGATATTGCAAAATTTGCACTGCTTGAACGATAAGCAGCAATTAACTAATGCCGGGGCGCTATTTTTTTGTGACAGCATCGAGTTTTTGATTTTACAAGCCAAGATTGCTTGTGTCCTATTTCAAGGTACAGAAAATATCACCATTTTGGATCGCAAAGACTATCGAGCTGATTTGGTTAACGATATTGAAGATAGCATCATTTTTTTACGCAAGCACTTAAATATTGCCTATAAAATCGAACATATACAACGTGAGGAAATCCTTGAAATCCCCGAAGTCGCACTCCGTGAAGCGGTAATTAACGCAGTTTGTCACCGTAACTACTTTGAAAAAGGTGCGAATATAGTTATTGCGATTTTTTCTGATCGTGTTGAAATTAGTAATCCAGGCGGACTTCCCTCTGGACTCTCCAAAGAATCATTTGGACATAAGAGTGTCACCCGTAACCCATTGATTGCAGATTTACTGCACCGTATCGGCTATATCGAGAAAATTGGCACTGGAATCAAGCGGATTAAAGATGCGATTGCTGAGACTTCTAACTGCAGTGTTGAGTTTAAGATTGATGAGCATTGGTTTAGTACTATTTTTTATCGGAATAAATTGAACAATATAAGTTCGGATATAAGTTCGGATATAAGTTCGGATATAAGTTCGGATATAAGTTCGGATATAAGAAGCAATCAAATTATTGAATTACTATTAAAAGACAATACCCTTAGTGCAGCCAAAATTGCCACAATTTTAAATATTTCCTCCAGAGGAGTAGAAAAACACTTAGCTCGATTAAAACAAGATAACGTAATTATCCGCCAAGGTTCAAAAAAATACGGTACTTGGTTAGTCAACACACAAAAAAGTATTAAAAGATGAATAAGAATAGTAAGATGTATATAACCGAACACTGCGAGCTGGTTGACTCAGCACTACTATGTAATTTGCAAGCTGCTAGTTATACTAACATCATTACGCATAACTATGTTGAATTATTCCATAAACAAGAAATAAATGACACAACCAAACTCATGATATGGAATAGCAGAATGCCTTATCGTGACTTTTTACACATTGATGACATGGCAGATGCTTGTATTTTTGTAATGAATAATATTGATCTTAACGATCTGATAAAAGATAAAACTAAAACCCGAAATCCCCATATTGACATTGGAACTGAAAAGGATTCAACAATCATGGAACAGGCTCAATTAATCAAAAAGCCAATTGGATTCAATAATCAAATTGAACTTGATATTACCAAGCATAATGGAACTAAGAGAAAGTTGCAAGATGTAGATAAATTACCTCAGCAGGGTTGGCGTCATAAAATAAAGCCACAAAGTGGAGTTGAGCAGATAATTAGTTGGTATTTGAATGGCTATTAATTTAATGGAGTGGAGTCACCGTAATAAAACAATAGTTACGTTTTTAGCATTAGCAATATCTTCCACAACTTCTTTTGTATCAGTACCAATTTTGGTTTCTTATTTTGGCATCGAGCATAGTAATCCCGATAAAATTGTTATTGCACCATCAAAATGGTTTAATGATCCAACAATTAATACCAAAGACTTACTACCTGATTCATGGATACAAATATGACAGTACCAATAATTTCGGTAGTAATGCCAGTATATAATGCAGAAAAATATATTGTTGAAGCAGTCGATAGTATTTTAAACCAGACATATTCCGATTTTGAATTTATTATTATAGATGATTGTTCTACTGATGCCAGTTATGAAATCCTGCAAAGTTATGCAGCTAAAGATAATCGTATTCGATTATTTAAAAATGATGTGAATAAGAAGCTACCAAAAACCCTAAATTTTGGTATATCACAGGCAAAAGGTAAGTATATAGCTCGCATGGATGCGGATGATATTTCATTACCAGAGCGGTTTGCTAAACAAATTAAATTTATGGAATCTCACCCCGAAATTGGTGTGTGTGGTACTTGGCTTGTAGAATTTTCAAAAACAGGAGAAAAGCCAGTAACTCCAAATATTACACATGAAGACATTATTGTGACAATGTATTTTTCTAATAATTGTATCGCTCATCCAACCGTCATGATGAAAAGCAGCATCTTTCAACAGCAAAATATTTTATACAACGAAAACCACATGGGAATCGCAGAAGACTACGCGCTATGGAATGAATGTTTAAACAATGATGTTAGATTTCATAATTTACCGATTATTTTGTTACGCTACCGAATACATGATAACCAAACTACATCGTCTAATTTTACTAAAATACAATCACATGCGCAGCAGATAATAATCAGTAATCTTAGAAAATATTTTCACTCTGCTATTAGTGAAAATAATTTACTAATATTTGCTAACTCTAAAAAAATCTCAAAATTAAAATTATCCATTTATACAAATATACGGTATATTATTGTATGTTTGATGTTGAAAAAACACAACGTAAAACGTAATCTATTTAACCCCCAATATTTTAATGCAATGCTATACTCTGACTCAATAGTAAACTCTATAGAAATTCGCTTAAAAGGTTTACTCTTGGGAATTAAGAAACTACATAGTGGAAAAAATTATGGTTCATAAAAATTTAGTTAGCATTATTGTTACTTGTCATGGAAAATCAGAGTTTATCGAACAAGCCATAAAATCTGTATTTGCACAAACTTATACAAACATTGAAATCATCTTGGCCAATGATGGTGATACAAGTAAGAAGCTTTTAATAAAATTAAAACTAATTAAGAAGAAATATTGCACTATTCCAATAAAAATAATATTTACAAGAAAAAATCATGGTGTCTCACATTGTCGAAATACATGCATACGAGCAGCAAATGGCATATATATCTTCCCATTAGATGGAGATGATTTAATTCATGAAAATTATATTTTGGGTTGCGTTAAAATATTAGATACAAATCCAAACGCGACTATAGCCTATTCTTTAGTTTTAATGTTCGACACACAAAAAACATGGCCCAAAATACGAATATTAGCTAAAGATAATGAAAATTTAATTGCAGCAGCATATATTCCCAGTGCGCATATGTTTAGAAAATCAGACTGGAGTCGAGTTGGTGGTTATAATGAAAAATTACTAAACGGTGAAGAAGATTGGGATTTCAATATAAAAAGAATTTTACCAAACAAAAAATTTGTAAGAATAAATGAATACTTCATGTTTTATAGGCAAACAAATAATAGTAGACAAAAGGAGTTTGATAAAAGTCTCTGCAGTAAATTTACTAACGATTTGATTATCATGCAAAATAATATTGATATTTTCTGCGATAATATTGAACAATATTATCATCATCAAAAAGTAAAGACTAAAATAATTAGAAAAATCTTCGCATTATCATATCTATATTTCAAATATGCTAAAAATTACTTTTTTATAATAAAAACCTTAAGAGAATATATATGAATAATCATCGTATAGGAATAATAACAGTACTTTATAATTCAATGTCAGTTCTTTCTGATTTTATCAATTCTTGTATTTCTCAAGAAGGTGTTAATTATAAACTATATTGTATTGATAATAACTCTTCAGATGGCACCATTGAATTCTTAGAATCTTATGACAATTTGAACATCAAAATTGTCAAAAATCGAAAGAATTATGGATTTGCAAAAGCAACTAATCAAGGAATTAAAATTGCATTAGAGGAAAAATGTGATTATATCTTATTAATTAATAATGATACTATTTTTGATAAAAATATGATTTCAACTTTATTAATGGATTTACAAAGATATAATGGAAATTATATCTCACCCAAAATAGTTGACTTTTATAACCCTAATATTATTGCATGGTCTGGAGGATGGTTTTCATTTTGGCGTGCTTATGCAAATATAGCAAGAGGAAAAGGAGAGATTGACAATCAACAGTATGAAACTGTTGAAGAAACTCAAAATGCTCCATTTTGCTGTGTATTATTTCAAGCCTCATGCTTTAACAAAAATGAATTGCTAGATGAGCGCTTCTTTGTATATTGGGAAGATGTTGATTGGTGTTATAATGCATTCAAAAAAAAACTGCGCCTTTTATATACACCTAATACAAAAATAATACATAAAGAGAGCTCACTAACCGGAATGTTTAGCTCCTTTAAGATTAGTCAATTAGCAGAGGGACGAGCAAAATATTTGAAAAAAAATTTTGGATATTTTTCAAAATTTTTTTTCCTTCCACTTGTGGTTGCAACTCCATTTAAATTACTCTTAACAAAAAAAATATCCATTAGTTTATTCTTTAAATACATTATCAAATATATTAATGGATAAATAATGAAAATATCATTAATTTGTGCGACTTATGGCAGATCAATCGAGCTAGACTTTCTATTAAACAGCCTTCAAACACAAAACTATAAAAATTTTGAAATTATTATTGTTGATCAAAATAAAGATAGATTAATTGATAGTACTATAGAAAAATACAAAAACACTCTATCTATAAATCATGTCAAGTCAGAAAAAATTGGCTTATCCATTAATCGTAATATTGGAATCAAAGCGGCAAAGGGAGAAATACTAGCATTTCCCGATGATGATTGTACATACTACCCAGACACATTGGAAAAAGTTATTTCATTATTTAACACTCATAAGTATGACCTAATTTTAGGGCAAATTTATAATCGGGATGCAAAGAAAGCCATCATCCGAAATTGGCCAAAATATATTTTTGAAATAAAAAATATAAAAAATATACTTAGGTTAGCTACAAGCATAACTATTTTCTGCAAAAATCAAAAAGTCTTTTTTGACGAATCATTTGGCATAGGAAGTAAATTTGGAGCATATGAAGATAGCGACTTATGTGCACAATACTTAAAAAATGGTAGACCTCTACTATTTAACCCAAGCATAGAAGTTTTACATCCAGAAGGAAACACAATTCTTGATGCAAACAAATCGTATAACTATGGGCTTGGCTGGGGAGCATTTTTTGCAAAACATCTTGATCTAAAAACATCATTATTATTCATTCTTATTATTACTTACGTAGTGATAATGTTCATTCGGGATATATTGTTACTTCGACCAACCACAAAAAATCGCTTCTACTCTCTTAAAGGTCGAATCAATGGCTTTTTTGATTATCTAATTAATTATAAATTTAGACGCAATAATAGCTAAACATTAATTACTAGACTTTTTTAACTAAGCATCCATTTACCATGAAGTTTTAAATTGTGATTTTAAAATTTCATGGCAGAGTCACAGTCTAGATACGCACGCTGTTGTAAAATTCATCTACTTTCATCTCAAACAGATGAATTTCATTTACTCAGGATGAAAACAGATGAAAATGTTATAATTAGCACCTTAAACATAATCTCAATAATGAGTAGCAAGATGAATAAACCTCAAGCCAATAAAGATTACTGGCATTATCCACGGACAGAAACCGCGCGCAAATTAGTTAACGTTTTAAATATTGGCGCTGTCCATAGCTTTGTGATTTTTGCACCAAGAAGAATCGGTAAAACTGAATTTCTACTGCAAGACTTAAAGCCATTAGCTATAGATAATCATTACCATGTTCTTTACTTTAACTTTCATGCGGATAAACACAACCAGGATTCGGTAGACTCATTTATTGAACAATTACGCCTTGAATTAGATTCAGGATTTTTGAGTTCCATTAATATCACAGAAATAAACCTCCCTTGGTGTAAAATTAACCTAGCAAAACAATCCATCGCGGATCTTGATGTAACCCAATTACTTAGTTTACTTGTTGCTAAATTAGAAAAGAAGCATAAAAAACTCCTCTTGCTCTTAGACGAAATTCAAGAGTTAGCATTTAAACGTGATCATACTTGGTTTATTGGTGCGCTAAGAACAGCATTAGATGTTAATAAACAAAATATTTCCGTAGTTTTTACTGGTTCGTCGCGAGCTGGTCTTGTTAATATGTTTCAAGAATCAAAAGCTCCGTTTTTCCATTTTAGCGCTAATTTTGAATTCGACTATTTTGGCAAAGAGTTTACAGATTATTTAGCCAATAAATTTCAAGAAATTACGCATACACCTCTCAATAAGGATGAGCTTTATCAAATATTTTGCAAGTTAGGTAGAATAACATTATATATTCGCGAGCTAATTAACACTCTGATTTTAAATCCCGGTTGGACATTAGATGAGGCACTCAATTATAATACTCAAGAACTAGCAGAACCACAGCGCTACGCTGAATTATGGGGGAAATTTTCTGATGCAGAAAAAGCAATCCTCTTAGGGATATCATCAGGCAATCAAAAATTTTACACACAGAAATTTAGTCTTTTTGCAGATGGTTACCAGCTCACAGTTAATCGAAGTAAGGTTCAATATGCCCTAAAAAAACTAACCTCCACAATGTTTATAATCAAACTCCTAAATGAGAACTATCAAATAAATGATAGCTTCTTTCAAGACTGGATAGTACAACAGTACATTACAACAAATGAAGTAAGCAATGTTGAACACACTTAATATCTCCATCGTTCTTTACCAAAACAATCCAGCGCAGATAACTAACCTACTGGCAGATATTTTTGATAGTCATGATATTGAAATCAACGCAGTTTACCTAGTTGATAATTCACCAGATAATCGTCTACAGTCTTTGACAAATATTGATCCTAGGATAGAATATATTGCAGCGCCACACAATCCCGGCTATGGAGCAGCACACAATCTGGCTATTAAAAAATCAATTGAACGTAATGTCAAATATCATCTAGTAGTTAATCCAGATATAAGGTTTAGCAGCACCGAATTAGCAAAACTTATTAATTTCATGCAGCAACGCAGCGATGTTGGATTAGTTATGCCTAGAGTAATCTATCCCGATGGCAAGGTACAGCATCTGTGTAAACTATTGCCAACTCCATTTAACATCTTTGCCAGACGTTTTATGCCGCGAAGTTATATTGATAAAATGAATTATAATTATACGTTGCAATGGACTGATTATAATAAGCTGATGCAAGTTCCCTATTTATCAGGGAGTTTTATGTTGTTTAGAGTTAGTGACTTGCTGCAAATTGGTAGTTTTGATGAGCGTTTTTTTATGTATTTTGAAGATACCGATATTACCCGTCGCTTTTATCGTGAAGCTAAAGCGTGGTTTTACCCTAACGCAACTGTAATCCATGAGCATAATCAGGAATCCTATCGCTCGCTCAAAATGTTTTGGGTTCATATTCAAAATATGAGCCGCTATTTTAATAAGTATGGCTGGTTTTTTGATAGCGAGCGCCGCCAAATAAATAAACAGATAAATTCACAACGAATAAAATAACGCTCCTATCTAGCGGCTTGTATTTATCGGTTATAAAATATATTCCCCATGAATCACAGGCAACGGGCTAGGAATATTTTCTTCACCAATCTCTTGCAATAAATTTATTTCAATATTTCTGGTGATGCTTGAAATCGGAACCCCTGATGGCTGATGTTCAAATGGATTCATCAGATTCAGTCCATTCAAATTGCTGGTATTAAATACAAACCCCATAGCCCATCCTAGAATTATTGCAACTGCGCCAACGCTATTGGTTGCCATTGTAATTAACGCGATAAACAACCAAATAAATAGCTTAGTGAAAAATAGGTAATTAATTGGGAATACCGTGTTATTAATCCGTTCAGACTTCCCCATCGCTTCACACAAATTTTCAATTAAATGGTTCAGAATCGTGAATTCAAAATCAGTAATCTGTTGTTTAACTCTCAGATTTTTGATTTCCTGTGATTGAATGCTTAATAATCCATTTGGGATATGCGATATTGATTTAAGTTTTTCCACATCATCCGCTGTGATATATTGTAAGTAGCTTTCATCTTGTTGATACTTTCGAAGTGAAGCCGTCAGAGCGTAAAGAAAGCCTATATGGCGGCGAACGATTCTTTTAGCTGCATCGCTATCTAAATTATAGGCAACCAAATTTCTAGCCAACGAGCGTGAATCATTAACAATTCCACCCCAAATCATTCGCGCTTCCCACCAGCGGTTGTAAGCCTGGTTATTATTAAAACCGATAAAAAATGCGATTGCCGTACCCATCAAGGCAGGAAAAGCAATTGGCAACTTAAATGAAATCCACCAATATGCGTCCATTAAATATATAACGCCACAAAATGCAAGCATTAATAAATCAATTTTCCAAGTAAACTTTAATATCCTGAATAGACTTAAATTTTTTCCAATTAGCATTTTTTATAATCTCTAATATTCATCAACCAAGTGTAACTCTAGCTATTACTAGAATTACACTTTTTGTTATATACAAAAACTGTTACGCAAAGAAGCTTTTCACGAAATCATGATTAGCTAATTTAATCGGGTCTGTTTCTCCATTTAGATTAACTACCGATATTTTGCCATGTCCTTCACCGCGTGAGTTATCAATATCCAGTACCATTCCAATAATGGCTAGTGACTTATCATTGCGTAAGTCATGAAAATCTTTAATCGCTAAGTCAACTTGCTGGTTTACATTATTGATCACTGCATCACGCCATTGAACTGTCTCACTACATGTGCTATTAATATCAGATTTTTTAATTGATAGTGCGAGATGATCAATCTCTCGAATTATACTTGAATGTAAATTACTATAATCACCCATTGAAGCTTTTACCGCGCCACATCCTGTATGTCCTAAAAATATCAATAATGGAGTATTCAGTACTCTTACCCCATATTCGATACATCCTTGGTTAAGGATATACTGATTACCAATATTTCTTACTATAAAGAAATTATTCTCAGGATTAAATGTAAATGAAGTACTATGTGCTCTGGAGTCGCAACACATTACCAGCGTACAAGCTGGAGTCTGACTTGAAGCAAATGTTTTTATTTCATGTTCTTTAGCTTCGGTATAAGAACTATTAGTCTCTTTTATTGATTGTAGCAAATGAATCACATCATCATTTTTTAGAATTAATTCCATTACCAGTTCCTTTACATCTTAATATTAGTTTTGTAAGAAGCGTTATCTTATCATCAAATTAGTTGATAGTTCAACTAATTTGTACTGGTGCTCTTTTTAGTCAAAGATAGGTATGGTATAATTATCAGGGGACAAACTTTCCGCCAGTTCATTATTATTAATTTAGGATTTATACTAAAAATGTTATTACAAAGCAGCATCTTCAGAGAAATAGATAACCTATCTAGACATGTTAACGGAATTTATGAAAAAATATTTAAAAAATATGGATTGCAGCGCGGTCAATTTGTCTTTATCACACGCATAGTTGAAAATGAAAATATCAATTTAAAACAATTAGCAAAAAATGTTAGAGTTGATAAAACCACAGTGACTAAAGCGATTCAAAAATTAGAGGACTCTGGATATATTATTAAACAAATTGATCAAGTCGACAACCGGATTATCCATTTATTACCAACAGAAAAATGTATCAGAATCTACAATTGCATCATTCAAGAAAAAAATCTAATATTGGGTAATGTAATTAACAAATTTACGCCAGAAGAGTTTGAGTTTTATATTAATATGACTATTAACATGAACTCCTTCTTAGATAAAATTCAGTGATTTTGTTGTTTTAAAGCACATACAATTAAAAAACTATAGCAATACTATAGTTTCATCTGATTTAACTCACTCCCCCACTATAAATGAATATCCATGTGGTACTAATCCCCAAGTCAATGCTGCAGCGCAATAAACCAGAGTAAAACCCGCCAAGCACTTGGGATTAAATGGTATAATCGAGGCATGTCATGCCATTTCCAGTGTTATATAGCTATAAAATAATTTAAAGCTTGTGGCAGTGGAAGTGGTATTTTAATCTATCACCGTAGCGTTATTGGTTTATAAACCTAAAACATCATCTCATATAAGCATTATAACTAGGGAGTGCAAACTATCGTGGAATTAGCTAGAAATTTTTATACAGTTCACAAATTTGGCGGATCAAGTGTTGCTGACGCCAGCAGATTTATTGAAGTAACCAAAATTCTAAATGGTTCAAAAGAAATTATCGTTGTGTCCGCAACTAAAGGTACAAC
>SSGY01000010.1 GCA_008017145.1 Neisseriales bacterium | reverse complement strand
GATCACATGAGTAACTTGTGGGTTAATTGCTGTAGTTGTATAATCGTAAGCTAATCCGGCAATAAATAACAAATCACCAGGTTGTAAATTATTTAACATTGCATCTGTGACACCATTAGCGTTATAACCACCACTGCTAGTAAATACAGAAATATAGCCGCCATGTGCATTACAACTGGTATTAGTTGCACCACTACTTGGTGCAAGGCTACCATCAGCACAAACTAAGCTTCCAGCAGCAGTTCCATTTGCGTTACCAGCAACATCGTCGACAAAGCCACTCATATTTGGCGCTAAATTAGATTGCGCTGTATTTTGCCCTGCTTGTTGTTGAATACCACTATTAAACATGATTGACTCGGCAAAATCATAAACTAATTTAGTATAATCACTACAATCCAGACCATAACCATAATTGCCAGTAGCATATGCTTTACCTGAATTGATATTATACCAAGCAGTTGCAGATTCAGCACCTGTACCAGAATAATTCCAGCGAATTAAACTTTCGGTTGGAATTGGTGGCATAACATCTGCACTCATACTGCAAGATTCAAAGCTAGCTTTAGCCTGTGGGTTTGGCAAGCCACTTGGAGTAAACTCAGGATACCAAGTCGGAACATGATGATGACAGTAATTAACTTTTTGACCTACCCAATACAATAGCGCCTGCACTACGCGTTGCTGCTGCCAACTAGTGCTACTTTGACAACTAGAAAGATCGCTTGGAAATGCTAATGGAAGCAATGCGGGACCCCAAATTGGATCAAAACCTAGATCAGAATTAGAATATAGGCTTGTATTCTCCACTGTAGTAAAATTACCTACATTTAGTTCACAAAAAGTTGGTGCTGGACTAGGAGAAGGTGATGGTGTAGGTGTTGGACTAGGCGAAGATCCGCCAGCGCAAGCAGCTAATGAAATACAACTGGCAACAGCCAAAGATAAATTAAATAATTGCTTATGAGACACGATTAACATCCTAAAAAAACTTGATAGATAATAAAGCAACAATACCTCAGTATATCATACCAAATTTATCGGATATCAACTTTATTTTAAGGAATTAAATAACTTTTGAATAACGTTTATTGTCTTGTCTTTGGCGCAAATACTTATCAAACACTACTGCAATATTTCTGATTAAAAAGCGCCCTTTGCTACTAACCTCCAGATTAGTTGCATTAAGTGTGATTAACCCTAATTCAACTAGCGTGGGTAAATCAGCCAACTCAGCCGCAAAATATTCTGTAAAATCAAGCTGGTATTTATTGGCTACCTGATTAAAGTCTAATTTAAACTGACACATAATTTGCTGAATTATATCGCGGCGAATTATGTCATCTTGATCAAGCATCATCCCACGTAAAATCGGGAGCTGGCTGTTATTGATGAAGTTATAATAGCTATCGAGGTCTTTTGCGCTTTGATAATAACTATTACCCACAAAACCGATTGAAGAAACACCGAAAGCCAGCATATGAGTATCGGCAAAAGTAGAATAGCCCTGAAAATTACGCTGTAGCGTACCATTATGAAGCGCAATTGCCAGTTCATCATCCGGACGTGCAAAATGATCCATACCTATAAAGACATATCCGGCGTCAGATAATCTTTCTACACACATCTGTAAAATATTTAATTTTTCAGTGGCGCTTGGTAAATCAGCCTCATTAATTCTCGTTTGCGGCATAAAAATATGCGGAAGATGTGCGTAGTTAAATAATGCAATTCGTGCAGGCTTTAGTTGATTGATTACGATATCTATCGTTTTGGCATAGCTATGTAAATTTTGCAGCGGTAAACCATAAATCAAATCAATACTCGTTGAGTTAAACCCCAGTTCCGCAGCCTTATCTAATACGCGCTTGGTATCCGTCAGTGGTTGAATCCTATTAACTGCTTTTTGCACGTCTGGATCAAAGTCTTGTACGCCTAATGATACTCGATTAAATCCTTCATTATGGAGAGCTTCCATAAATTCATCAGTAACATGACGCGGATCAAGTTCCATCGCAATTTCCGCAGCATTACTTAAATCAAAATATTGTCTAACTAGCTCCATGACTTGATGAACTTCGCTAATTGACAACCATGATGGTGAGCCTCCACCAAAGTGCAACTGTACTACTGGCAGCTTTTTGCCAATTAACTGATGATAAAGAGCAAATTCTTTTGCTAAATATTCAAGATACTCAGTAATTTTATTCCGATTATTGGTAATAATCTTGTTACAACCACAGTAAAGACACAAAGTATTACAAAATGGGATATGAATATAAAGTGAAACTGCCTGATCAAATTCCGGTGTAAAAACCTGCTTGATTTGGCTAAGCTGTTCACTAATTCCAAAGTCAAGACTAAAGCGATCGGCCGTTGGGTACGAAGTATAACGAGGTGCATTAGTTTGGCAACGCTCAACTAACTCACGATCAAAATCAATTTGTTGATGATTCATTTATTAATATTCTTTTATAGGTTATGTGGTGGGTACAACCCTACCAATTGATTAGTAGCTTTATACGTAAATCAGATTTACTAACCTGAACGATTTGCGGATGATTATCATCCTGCCAGCGTAAGTATTCAATCTTCCAGTCTAACTGTTCAAATCCGGAATCCAAACGGTCACTAACTGGGTAATTAGGTAATGGAATGCCTTGAATCCAATAATGAAGATACTGTAGTGGCAAGCTAAAACCAAGCTGCTTAGTCATCATCTGCTCCAAATCAGATCCACTATATGACTCATCGTTTTCTGTTGTCAAGGTAGCAACACCGCTTTCAACAACTATTTTAGCAACTGTACTACCCAGCGGAGACATAAAAGCCAAGACATCGTTAGCTGATTCATGTTGCCAGTTAAAGTTACCATAATAGTCTTTGGACGCAGTACGAATAGTAAAGCGCCCATCAATATTATAATTATTATCAATTTGAGTTGGCACGTGATATGCTGCTGGTTGATCAACTTTAACGTCATACCAGCTAGCACATGAACTTAAACCAATCACAGCAAATATTATTGGAAGTTTTTTCATTGCTTAGAAAAGTCCAAACCAAACTGATAATACATTAAGATTAGCATCGATTGCTCTGTTAAGGACTTTTGCAATTGCATTTGCTGTACTTCAGGAGAGATTACAACTACTTTATTGGCTAGATCTTTTTTCCCCTCAGCTAAATAAACCTGCTGTAGATGAAGCGCAGTATCTCGATCTTGCGTAGCTTTATACGCACGACTTAAATAACTTTCTGCTCGAGCATACTCACCTAATTTGAATGAAGCCCAACCTATTGTATCTAAGATTGCTGGATCATTAGGAGACATTTTATAAGCTTTTTCAGCTAAAGAATACGCTTTCACATAATTTGTAGTTTTATCCGCAAGTAAAAACCCTAAATCATTATAGCCAACTGGATCGCTTGGATTTAATTTAATGTATTTATTATACCAAGTAATCGCCTGTTCATTGCGGTTGGTCATTGCTGATAACGATGCATAATAATAAACAAAGGTTTTATCATTACTATAACGTTTAATATCTTTGGCTGCAATTTTATACGCTTCGTTATAATTACCTAATTCGGTATAAATAGATAATTTTAAGATGGCGCTATCGTGAGCATTAAGTTTACCTGCTTTGGACATAGTATCAATAAAACCATTAGCAGCCGAGTAATTACCTTGTCTGATATAAGAGCGCAGCATTCCAACGTTTGCGGCTGGCTCTAAGATTGGGTTGGCACTTGCTGCAGCACGATAATTACTAATCGCGCTCTCACTTTGTGACTCACTATCATAAAGGCTTCCTAGCGCTAGGTTAACGGTACCATCAAGACTATAATTATGACTTAACGCGGTTTGTAGTGCATTAATTGCATGATTAGTTTTGCCTTGTTTGAAATTAACTATGGCAGAATCAACCAATAAATTGCCATTATATGGAGTTACTTTTTGCGCTGACTCAATATATTGATTGGCATCATCCAAATTTCCAGTACGAATCAGTGTTGCAACATAGAGATTAACCAAAGTTGGTGATGGTTTTGACAAAGTTGCCATTTCATGTTGCATCATCGTTAAGAGCAATGGAAAATTATTTTCTTTAGCTAAAATTCCTGCAGACCAGAAAATTGGTACCTCCCAATTAGGATATTCTTGATTAATCTTTGCTATCGTTGTTAGTAATTCTGGTTCCTGCTCTGTAATACTATATGCTACTAAAGCAAATAAATCAGCTTCGGGATATGAAGAGTATTTGTTTGCTACATATTTGGCAAATTTAGCCAAACTATCGTCTGATTCCGAACCGACATCATTACTAATTATCGTTGACAAAAAGAGCAATACTGAGCGCGTTTTTGTCGGGTCAATTTTAATTACTTTTTTTAGATCGCTTTTAGCTAAATCAAGATTATTCTGTTCCAGAGCAATACGGATACCAAATAGATGAGCCACATTTGAATCGGGTGCTACTTTTACCATTTGGTTAATTAGCTCTCCTAAACGGTCTAATGACTGCTGGGAATTGCTGCTATGTTCATAACTAATAATTGCTTTATAAATAATTCGCGGATCATTGTATTTTTTAGCTAATAAGTAGTAGCCTTCTGCAGCAATTGAGTAATTTCCTTGATTAAATGCCATATCTGCTTTTAATAACGTTGCAAGATCGTCAGCTTCCAATGAAGCTTTAGGAAGTTTATTTTGATCAAAGTCAACAAAATTATCAGCATACTCAATCGCATTTACGACATTTTCTTGATAGTTTTCAGTAGAAAACTGTTGTTGCGAATATGGTGGTGTTGAGCTGGAACACGCACTTATAATACCTGCTGCAATAAATATACTAATCAATTTTTTCATTCTTAACCCTCATTATTTCTTATAATATCGTAAGATAATCAGACATTCCTTACTTGTAAATATTATATAACCGTGGGATTTTACCATTTTTTGATTCAAAGGACTTTTTTTTATGCCAGAACTACCTGAAGTTGAGACGGTTAAGAATGGGCTCCAGGAGTTGTGCGGTACAACGCTTAAAGCTGTAATTGTTCGATTTCCACGTTTGCGTTATCCATTAGATTCATCACAACTTAACCAAGAGGTTGGTAGCAAAATTCTTGAGGTTAGTCGCCGCGCAAAGTATGTTATTATTCATTTGGAGCGAGGATACTTACTTATTCACCTTGGCATGTCAGGTAAAATAACTCTCTTGAAGCAAAAAACTTTACTACAAAAACATGATCATCTTGACATATTATGTGATGATTTCATCGTGCGTTATAATGATCCACGACGTTTTGGCTGCGTAGTATATCTTACTGAATTAGAGAATAATCCTTTTCTAGATAAACTTGGCCCAGAACCACTTGAACAAAATTTTACTAGTGCTTATTTGTATCAGAAAATCAAAAGTCGTAAAACTGCAATTAAACAGCTAATTATGGACAATGCAATTGTGGTTGGAGTAGGAAATATTTATGCTTGTGAATCATTATTTTTGAGTAAAATTAGTCCACTGCGTATAGGGCAAAATGTAACTTTGTTAGAATGTCAGATTTTAGTACAAAATATCAAAAAAGTATTACAGGAAGCGATTGCAGCTGGTGGTAGTTCACTGCGTGATTATAAAAATGCACAAGGTGAGTTGGGATATTTTCAACAGAGCCATAATGTTTATGGAAAAGCTAAAAAGCCTTGTCGCATTTGCAACAGTATAATTAGAGAAATAAGGCTTGGACAACGTAATAGTTTTTATTGCCCTCAGTGTCAATCTTAAAAAAGTAGGAAGCTATGTCACATTTTAAAATGATTTTATTCGTCCTTGGAATGTCTTTTGGTTTAGTTTACGCAGAAGAAAATACAGAATCAACTGTAGAGCAGGACATCATTGCTACTCTTGCAAATAATAGCGAGAGCTTTACCGAAGCAGAATCTATTCCGGCGCCAATAATAATAAAAAAAGCACCAGAATCCTTAGTTATTGGATTAGCTTTAGGCGGCGGTGCGGCTAAAGGATTCGCCCATATAGGAGTTATTAAGGCACTTGAAGAAAATCATATTAAAGCACAAGTTATTACTGGAACATCAGCAGGGTCTTTGGTTGGTAGTCTTTATGCTTATGGTTATACCCCTGAACAGTTACAAAGAATTTCTTATCAAATGGATGAACTAAATTTAGCTGACTTTACCTTTAGCCGTAATGGTGTAATCAAAGGTGCCCGTCTACAGCAGTTTGTTGATGCCAGAGTAAAAAATACTCCGCTGCAAAAATTAAAAACCAAATTTACCGCAGTAGCGACTGATCTAGATAGTGGTCAAAGTATCGGCTTTAATAATGGAGATACAGGTGTTGCGGTACGTGCATCATGTTCAATTCCGAATGTATTTATGCCAGTACAGATGAACAATCATCGCTATGTTGATGGTGGTTTATCAGCTCCAGTTCCTGTCAGTTATGCAAAAAAAGAAGGCGCTAACTTTATAATCGCGGTTGATATTAGTGCGAAGCCAGAACAAGGACGTAGTGGATACTTATCCAATTTTGATCAGACTATTAATATTTTAAGCGTAAAACTTTTGGCTGAACAATTAAAACAAGCTGATGTCGTAATTCATCCAGATATAAGCACCTTATCCAGCTTTAGCTTCGATAAAAAACAAGAGGCAATTGATATTGGTTATAAAGCAGCAATGGCTCAAATGCCTATAATTAAACAAAAAATTGCTCAATGGCAAAAATTACATAACTAAACTACAGTATAGCAAAATCCACCCTAACAAATAAGGATACGAGCATGCAACAAAGAATTAGTGAACAGGACAAGCTAATTTGTCTAAGCGATAATGAACATTCATTTTCTGCAGTAAATCCACCAATTTTTCAAAGTTCAATTTTTAGCTTTAATACTATCGAAGATTATATCGACTATAAAGACAAATTAAATCAAGCCTATTGTT
>SSGY01000061.1 GCA_008017145.1 Neisseriales bacterium | reverse complement strand
GCCTGTGATAGTGGCTATGCCAGCTAATTTGCTTGCTGACAAGGTTAAATCTAATGTGCAGGAAGTATTAGCACGACAAGGGCAGGTTTATTTGTTTACTGACCATCCTGATGAGTTAGCAGCGCAGTGCTATACTACGATAGATTTAGGTTTAAAACAAGTTCCGGATTATCTTGCGCCGATTTTATATACGATACCGCTGCAGTTATTAGCTTATCATACTGCGATAGCCAAAGGAACAGATGTTGATAAACCGCGCAATCTGGCGAAGTCGGTCACTGTTGAATGATTATTTGGTAATAAGGTAGGAAGTTGTTTCCTGCCTTATTTTATGATGTTGTGTTGAATAGATTGATTTAACTTCTATTATTGTAGATTTCTAGGAGAGTAGGTTGAGAGTTTTAAATTTTTTATCGATGACAGTCTTATCATTGCTTTTAATTTCATGTGCTTCTGGTTCGTCGTCTAACAATAATACGAATCAACCATACTTACTCGGTACCTTACCAAACGGTGCGAGTGTATCAGTCAGTCAACGCACATTTAATTTATCATCCAATCAGGAGGCAACGGGAACAATTATTGCCTCAGGTACAATGACAGAGTCAAGTTACACGCTAGCTCTGAGTATCCCACCTGGTGGACCAGATGGTGTTCTAATTCCTACACCATGCAATATTATTGGTGGTGGTGAAGAAACAGAAACTTGTCATCTAAACTTTACTAAAGCTTTAGCCGTCCCTGGTACATATACTGTAGCAGTGACGTACCAGCCAAATACATCAAGTGCTCAGGTTGTAGAAAGTGCGATTGCACTACCTAACTCAATTACGCTAATTGTTGATTAGTTTATTGCAGTTTTATAAATTTACAATAAATGAATTTAATGTACTGATTTTATTTCATATTTTTGTGTGGGTGGACGTTATTAATTAAATATTCTAACTGAAACTATCAGGATGAACTGCAGAATTTAGCGAGATCAATCACTGCCGAATAGGAAATTTTGTATGAGTCTTGCAATTAAAGGCTAAATTACGTTATAATACCCACCTCAAACAATGGTGGGTCTCCTTGCATTGTCTACCGCAAAATCTGGTCAGGTCGGGAACGAAGCAGCCATATGCGGATCAGCAAGTGCCAAGGGTCGGGCTCACCTTCCCAACAACTTCAATTTTTTAACTAAAAAATAGATTTCCAGATTAATTTACCAATACGTCGCCAGTTAATTTTCTCATGATAAGTTGATTTACCACTAAAGACACTCATAAAGCCATTTACTGCGCTGACACTCGTTAACATCGGCAAAATTCTTTTCAGGTTTTTATTAAGAAAATATGCCATTATTCGCGCATAATAAAAATCACTACCAATTTCTTTATGAAATGCCAAGTCATAGTTTACCAGTGATTTAAAGTCATTCTTAGTTAGCGCGTAATTAATCACCTTGGCTGCCAGAAAGCCACTCTTGATTGCCGGGCGGATTCCTTCAGCCGTTAGAGGATCAACGCAACCAGCTATTTCACCGATTAGCATGACACGGTTATGAACTAATTTTTGTCGCCCCGAATAGAGTAAAATTGGATGACCATGCAGATTTTTCTTGTCCAACTCATTAACCGAAAATTGTTTGGTATAATTTAGTAATTTATGTGGTAATCCAACTTTGCCTTTTTCTTGCCCTTTGACAAAACCCCCAATTCCTAGCGAAAGCCCATCAGATTTGGGAAAATTCCACGCATAGCCACTATCATTGTAATCAAAATCAATGTATAGTTTACCATTACCTTCAGCAGTATAGTGCTCATACTCCATCGCAGCTAAGATGGTATTTTTTGCGGCATATCCTAGCTTTTTAGCGAGCTTTCCGCGTCCACCTTCGGCAATAATGACAATCTTAGCTTGAAATTCACCGATACTAGTAATGACTGCCGGGGTTTCATTGGTTGTTATAATATCCTGAACCTCAACTGAGTGTTTAAATTCAACACCTTTGTCTTTAGCTTTACTTAGTAAATAATTGTCAAATTTTTCACGGCGAACCATCCATAAGGGATATTTATCTCCGCTAATCTCTTGTCCATTGGCAACCATTACTACTGTATCACAAACTGAATCAATCGCTGGCTTTAAATCAAAATCCAAGTAATTAGCAACCTCTGGTGAAACTCCACCACCACAAGGTTTATAACGTGGAAACTCAGCTTTGTCCAGTAGTAAGACATCCGCAGCAGGATTTAAACGTTTGATATTATAGGCACAGCTTGTACCTGACGGACCAGCGCCAATAATAATTACATCATAAAGTTTAGTCATTGATAATTAACTCCTGTAAAACTTTTCCAGCCAGCATAATTCCAAATAAAGCTGGTAGATAACTGATTGTTCCATTGGTTGGACGACCACCAGCTGGGTTTGCTAAAGGCTTTGCAAATGGTTCTTCTTCCGAATAAACCACGGTTAAGCCTTTTTTTATACCCATTTTACGTAAGCGTAAGCGAATATTACGAGCTAGTGCACAGACTTGTGTTTTACTAATATCCGCTAGTTTAGCCTTAGTTACATCAATTCGATTACCTGCACCCATACTAGAAACAATTTTTAATTTATGCTTTAAGCAATAGACAATCAAGGCTAATTTGGATTCAATGGTATCAATACAATCAATTACATAATCAGGTTTATCACTAAGTAACTCATCCAAATTATTTTCATCAATAAACACAGGTAATGAAATTAGTTTAATATCAGGATTAATTAATTTGATGCGTTGACTAAATTCATTAACTTTAGCCTTGCCTACATTGTCCAGATTAGAAATAAGCTGACGATTGATATTTGTTATGTCAACTACATCATTATCAATAATCGTAATTTTACCAACCCCGGCACGAGCGATAACCTCAACCACATAACCACCAACCCCTCCAACTCCAGCGATTAAAATATGTTTGTTAGTAAGCTTGGCTAGATTTGCTTCACCGAGTAAGATATTAGTGCGTGTAAACTGAGCCAACATTATTTAAACACCATCAAACTAACCATAAGACTTAGGATATACAATCCACCATTGACCATAAAGTGTTTGACTTTGTAGTGCGTATGTTTACCAGCATGGACAAATAACCATGATATGGCAAGAAAAGTTCCAATACAGCTAACCGCTTTTTCCCATGGTAATTGCCAACTAGTTAAGGCTATCCCCATCACAGGTAAGAGTAGTCCTTGAAAGACCATTGCGCCAGTAATATTGGCAATTGCCAAAGTATCCTTACCTTTACGAATCCACAGGATACTATTTACTTTTTCAGGTAATTCTGTTGCAACTGGAATCAGTACAACTGAGAGCAAAAACGCTGGAATACCTAACGCTAGAGATGTACCAGTAATACCTAAAATAAATACATGTGCAAAATAAACTAAGCCAGCAAAACCAATAGCAGCCTGGATCGCCACTGTTACAATGTTATTTGGTAATTTTAAATAGTGTTTAAGAAATAACTCATCTTCCGCTTCTGTTCCATGCCCATCTTTAACCAAGTCACTTGATGCCCGGATAGTTAGCATTACATAGAAGAAGTAACTTAAAATTAATGTAGCTACTACCATCGCATCAATAATATTGTTTTGGTAAAAATTATGGCTAAATGCGAGTAATATTGCTAAAAAATAACCAAAACTAAAGAATTTCAAATCGCGATTTAAACCAGTTTTTTCTGGGCGAATTAAACCATTCATCCCCCGTTTACGCCATACTGAAAAAGCCATTAATGCTATTGATAAGGTAGACAACATTAGTGGAGGTCCTAAAATTGCACCAACTCCAATTTCATCACTAAAATTAACTTTTCCTTCTCCATGAGGCGCACCAAATAAGGCGATTAAGGGTACAATTGCTTCAGGTAATGCAGTGCCTACCGCAACAAATATCGAACCAGTTACACCTTCGGAAATACCCAACGATTCACCAAGGTGTTCTAATGCATTGCAAAAGACCATTGCTGCTAGGAGAATGAATACCATTCCGATAATAAGTTGAAATAAATTAACCATTCATTTTATCCTGTAATAGTGGATAAAGTGGATCAACATCAGGCGTTTGATTGAAAATTAAAGAAAATGCAGCTGCCGCTTGTTGAATTAGCATTCCAATTCCATTTGTCTGGGTTATCTCTGCATTTAATTGTTCCATAGCCTTTAGAAACATTGTTTGCCTAGCTGTGTAAATCATGTCATATGCTAGAGCGTGAGTACTTAACTGCTTTACTTGGCTGAACAAGGTATTCTCGAACGTATTGGGTGTGGTATTAATTACAAGGTCATAACTAATTTCAGGAGCGTAGGCATCAACCAGATGTGATTTTTGGATAAAGTCATCCAGTTTAGAGCTATCGCGCATCAATAGGTCAATCCGTTTTGGAGCTTCTGCTTCCAAAGAACTTAATACTGAATAAATTACGCTGCCACTACCAATGATTAAGAGATTCTTATCTTTCAAAACCCGCCCCATCCGGCGTAGGTCGGCAACTAACCCAATCCCATCTGTATTATCTGCTAATAATAAATCTTTTTTGGCGATTAAATGATTTGCGGTCTGTGACAGCAACGTGTGAGGATTATGCTGATTGGCTAATGAATAAGCACGTGCTTTAAATGGTGCTGTTACGCTTAGCGCATATCCACCATTAGCAAAAAAATCCCGTACCACATGCTCAAAATCATCAATCGGCGCACAAATTTTACTATATTCTAACTCAATCGCGCATTGATGGGCAAACTCACTCCAGATTAGTGGTGAGAGGCTATGTGCAATCGGATTGCCAATTACTGCCAACTTATACATACTTTTATACCTATTATTTAAATTTAATCCGTAATTTTAACATATATACCCAATCATATTCATCATAGTGGGTAGTTCTCAGATTTGCTACCGAGATACTGTGAATTTTATGGTTTGTCTTTCTAGTTTCGTATGAGGTACTCCATTAAGTTAACTGTTTAATTGTTTATTGGTTTGGATTAGCAATCCCTAAGCAGCTTACTCTGATTGGGTGGTATAATCTGGCAAAATTTTAGTGAGTAAGACCATGCCAAATTTATATTTGATTCCAACCAGTCTCAATCCAGAGATCGCAGCTTCCGTTCTGATTGAAGAGCAAAAGGAGCAAATTCATCATCTTAAACATTTTATTGTTGAAACGGCTAAAATCGGGCGTGCGCATCTCAAACAGCTTGGTTTAGCTTTACCATTACAGCAGCTTGAAGTGCTGGAACTCAACAAACATAAGCAGGACTATAGTGCTTTGATTGAACCGCTTAAACAAGGATTTGATGTCGGGTTGATCTCGGATTGTGGTTGTCCGGCTGTAGCTGATCCGGGGAGTCGGGTAGTAAGTATTGCGCATGCAATGGGGTTTACTGTTGTGCCGTTAATTGGACCAAGCTCGATCTTATTAACTCTAATGGCTAGTGGATTGAATGGGCAGAAATTCAGTTTTCTGGGTTATTTGCCTGCTGAACCAGCCACCCGCAAAACACGACTCAAGCAGCTTGAGGGGCAAATTCTCAAAGAGGGTATTACTCAAATATTTATTGAGGCTCCATTTCGTAATCAACATTTATTTGATGCAATGATAAGCAGCCTTAATCATGAAATTAAACTCTGTGTGGGGATTAACTTAATGACAGCCGAACAACAGATAATTAGTAAAACAATTGGGCAATGGCAGCGTAAGCCTCTGCGCTTGGATAAACAAGAGGTGATTTTTTTACTTGGACAATAGGGCCATTTGTAGCGTAGTCTAGCATAGGCAATCAGTTACGCATAATTCTGCCAAAATGTTAAAATTATGTCCGGAGTTATGCTCAATAAACACTCAAAATACAGGAAATGAATATGAAACAAACAAAAATTATTGCAACTATGGGACCAGCATCATCAAGTCTTGAAATGATGGAAAAATTAATTAAAGCCGGAGTAAATGTATTTCGCCTAAATTTTTCGCATGGTACACATGAATTTCAAGCGGAGAATGTAAAAAATATTCGCAAAACTGCCGCAAAATTATCAGTACCTGTGGCGATCATGGGCGATTTGCAAGGTCCTAAAATTAGGGTAAGTAAATTCGAAAATAATCAGGTTGAACTGGCTAATGGCGATGTTATCGTCCTTGATACCGCATTTGATGGATTAGGTAATGCAAAATTAGTTGGCGTTGATTACAAAGAACTTGCTCACGATGTTAAACCACAAGATATTTTACTTCTTGATGATGGAAAAATTACCTTTACAGTTGCTAAGGTAGAGGGTAGCAAAATTACTTGTAATGTAACCCAAGGTGGAGTATTAAAAAATAACAAAGGTATTAACAAACTAGGCGGAGGTTTAACCGCGCCAGCTTTAACCGAAAAAGATTTGGATGATATTAAATTTATTGCCACTCAAAATCTGGATTATGTAGCAGTGTCATTCCCTAAAGAAGAAGGCGATATCATTTTTGCACGCCGTAAATTAGTTGAAGCTGGTTCTAAAGCTCAAATAATTGCTAAAATCGAACGTACTGAAGCCGTGTTCAAAAATCTTGATGCGATTATTAAAGCCAGTGATGGTGTAATGGTTGCCCGTGGTGATTTGGCAGTAGAGGTTGGTGAAGCATTAGTTCCAGGGATGCAAAAGAAAATGGTTCGCTTATGCCACAAATACCATAAAGTTTCAATCGTAGCAACACAAATGCTTGAATCAATGATTGAAAACCCGGTCGCAACGCGTGCAGAGGTGTCAGATATTGCCAATGCTGTATTAGATGGAACTGATGCGGTAATGCTCTCTGCTGAAACGGCTAGTGGTAATTATCCGTTGCAAGCCGTTGAAACAATGGCGCGGGTATGTGAAGAAGCGGAGAAAATGGCTGATAATAATATCGAAGCGCATTTTGTTCATGAAAAATTTGCGAATACACAGCAAACAATCTCCATGGCTGCATTGTTTACTGCATATCATATGGAAGCTAAAGCCATCGTCGCACTTACTACTTCGGGTGCAACCGCACGCTGGATGTCGCGCGTAATTAGTGGTGTGCCGATTTATGCGATTACAGACTCACAAGAAGCATTACAAAGCATGGCGATGTATCGTGGAGTGTATCCGTTCTTTATGCAGCATCACGCAACTAACTCTAATGAACATGCTAACGAGGCGTGTGATTTCTTGCGTCGTCAGCATATTTTGGCTGAAGGCGATATGATTATTGCAACTATGGGTGAGCGAGTGTCAAAAATTGGTAGCACCAATTCACTGAAGATCATCAAAATTTAGTAATATTTATAAAAGGAGGTTGTGTAAGACCTCCTTTTTTCTGGAAATAACAATTTTGTTGTATAACTAGTTTACACAAACTAAAGTATAAAACAAAACTATAGCGGTTTAATCGAGTTAGGCACTATTTTGGCAGCAAAATTAATAATTAAATCCTGAATCACCAAATCACTCTGAATTGCTTCTTCAGCGGATTGCTGCAGCGCATTAGCTTCTGCTTGATTATGGCTTTTGAGTGTTCCATCCTGAATTTCAGTCACAAAATTAAAACTTAAATCAAAATGACGCTGATATTTACTAAAGAGCATCTGTTCAATTTGATCAACACAAGCAGTTGTAACCAATTGTCGATAACTGTCATTAATTACTAATGTTAATTCATCCGGGTTATTTGAGTTAGTTTGTGAACAATTACTCAAAACCACTGCAATTGTTTTGTCAATTTGAGTTAAATCGATAGCCTTGACAAATTCCAGCCAGTTACTAAACTGATCCAATGGTCCTTCAATTTTGGAGGTTTCAGTTACTTCTTGTCTTGACTCTGTTTCCTCGGGTAACGCTGCGATTAACTGCTCTGAGTTGACAGGCTCTGCTGCCAACGGTATTTCTTCGGTTGTTATTGACTCTTCCCATGGTGCCAGTTCTTTAGTTTTCAGATCATTTTGCTGTTCATTCTCTATTTCTTGAGGGGTGACCGCTTGCATAATTTGAATATTTTCAGTTAACTCTGCTGTGACAGTGGGTTTAGGCGTGTTCGCTAATTTTTCTTCCTTAACTTGCTGTATCGCTGTTGTGCTAGTAACGGTAGTGGGGGCTAGCTCAGTAGTACAATTTGCAGCTTGAATGATTAACTGCTTATCTTGATGACTGCCAATTGTAAAAGCAATCATCCGTAATAAATTCATTACAAAAACCGGATATTGATTTTGTACCTTACGTATTTGTTCCAAGCCAAGATTACTAATTTCAAAATAGAGCTGACAATCTTGTAACGAAATTAATTTAGCTAAATTCTGGAGCTCATTGCTTAACTGAGGCTGTGGACTTAGTTGTGCCAACCCGATGTTGAATAAACTATAATTAATTTGCTCGAGAATATTTTCAAGACTGACACCTTCACTATTGAGACGCTGGCAAATATTAATTAAGCTGACGCTATCAGCTTTTTGAATGGCAGTTAAAATTTCAATAATGCTGCTATTTTCACTAATTCCAAGCATTTGTCGTGTTATTATCTCGGTGATATTGGCATTGGAAAAAGCAATTGCCTGATCAGTTAGTGAGAGTGCATCGCGCATGCTGCCATTTGCCGCTTGAGCTAGAAGTTCTAGAGCTGCGCTCTCCGCACCAACTTGCTCTTGCTCTAGAACATAGCGCAGATGATCTTCAATTTCTATAGCAGACAGATTACGCAATTTAAGCTGTAAGCAACGTGAAAGTATTGTTATTGGCACCTTCTGTACATCCGTCGTTGCCAGAATAAATACCACGTGGGCTGGTGGTTCTTCCAATGTTTTTAGCATTGCGTTAAAGGCTGATTTGGAGAGCATATGCACTTCATCGATGATGTAAATTTTATATTTGCCACTGGTCGGTGCATACTGGGCATTTTCCAGTACTTCGCGGATATTATCCACGCCAGTATTGGATGCCGCATCAATTTCAATTACATCGACATAACGTCCACGATCAATTTGCTGACAGTTTTCACAGCTGCCGCATGGCTCTGAGTTTTGTGGATTTAAACAGTTTAATGCTTTGGCGATAATCCGTGCAATAGTGGTTTTACCAACCCCACGCGTTCCAGTTAACAAATAAGCATGATGTAATCTACCGCTGCTGATGATATTTTGTAATACAGTCACGGTGTTTTGTTGGCCAACTAAGTCAGCAAATTTTTTCGGGCGCCATTTACGAGCTAGTACAGTGTGATTCATTTTTTGTTATTCCATATTTTCATGATCATTAATTATAACGATTGTATCACCAAATAGATTAAAAGGTAATTGGTACTGAAACCCAATTTGCTTGGCCTTTATGATAACATTTGAAGCATTTGCTACGATGACTCCAAGTTTTGGCGCAATTTGATCAACAATCATACGCGTAATAGTACCACGCGTAACTTGAAACATTGCTGCAATTTCTTCTTGAGTAAAATTATTGCACAATAAAAATAATGCATATGTGCCTGAGTTTAAGTGAGAGATGAAAAATTTATGTGGTAAATTTAAGTAAAACATACAGTATGTTGCTACAAGTAAACTTAACTCACTTCTAGTGTTAACAATATGTAATTATTATGTTTTAATGGGTTTTATAATCATATTGAGTAAAGCGATTCTGAACCCATATACGCATAACTTTTGCATTCCACGCTTGAACTCTGGCTTTATTACCAGAAGTGAGCTTTTTTAAAGACCAACCATGTATAGCTGCGCTTCGTGTTTGAGGCTGGCTTCATTTCGGCACACGAATAATCTAGTTTATAGTATAATCTTAGACTAATATTTTAATCTAATCAAAGGTGTCAAATGTTTAATCTCGCACTCAAATCACAAACTGAATTAAAGAATCGCATTAGCCAAAATTATCGTCACAATGAGCAATCCTGTATTGAAAATTTAGAAGCCATTTTAGGCTGGGATGCTGCTAAAGAGTCAGAGGTTAAACAACTCGCAACTGAGTTAATTGAAAAAGTAAGAACTAACCGAATCAAGGGTAAAGGTGTTGATGCGCTGATGCAAGAGTTTAAACTATCCACTCAGGAAGGTATTGCTTTGATGTGTCTGGCGGAGAGCCTCCTTCGGATTCCTGATTCATACACCCAAAATAAGTTGATCCGCGATAAAATTAAAACTGGCGATTGGAAAAGCCATACTAAGGGTGATAATTTCTTTGTAAATGCTTCAAGTTGGGGATTATTATTAACTGGTAAATTGGTTAATGCTGACAGTCGAGAGAGTTTAACTTCAAGTATTATTAAATTAGCTGGTAAATGGGGTGAACCATTAATTCGTAAAGCGATGGGAACAGCCGTACGCTTTATGGGTAATCAGTTTGTGATGGGCGAAAATATTGAGGACGCATTAAAAGCTTCAGTACCACAAGAAGCCAAAGGTTATCAGTTCTCCTATGATATGTTGGGCGAGGCGGCTTTAACTGACGAAGATGCGCAAAAATACATGCAAAGTTATATTGATGCAATCCATGCCGTTGGCAAAGCTAATGCTGGGCGTGGTGCCAAAAATGGTCCTGGTATTTCGGTTAAATTATCGGCGATTCACCCTCGTTATGTACGTGCGCAACGTGATCGTGTAATGAGTGAGCTATTCCCTCGGCTAAAACATTTATATCTATTGGCAAAACAATATCAAATTGCACTGTTTATTGATGCTGAGGAGAGTGAACGTTTAGAAATTTCGATTGATTTACTAGAAAAATTAGTTTTGGATAAAGACTTGGCAGGCTTTGGCGGAATTGGCTTCGTCATTCAGGCGTATCAACGTCGTGCACCATATGTAATCGATTATGTAATTGATTTGGCAAAACGTGCCAATAATCGAATTATGGTGCGCTTGGTTAAAGGTGCTTATTGGGATAGTGAAATTAAAAAAGCACAGGTTGATGGTCAGATTGATTATCCAGTGTTTACGCGTAAATTCTATACCGATTTGTCATATTTAGCTTGTGCGCGTAAAATGCTCTCAGCACAAAGTGAAATCTATCCAGCATTTGCCACTCACAATGCATATAGCTTAGCGGCAATTTATACGATGGCAAAAGCCGAAGATAAAGAATTTGAATTCCAGTGTTTATTTGGGATGGGCGAAACTCTTTATAACAACGTAGTTGGTAAAGAGCATTTAAATCTAACTTGCCGAGTATATGCACCAGTTGGAACTTATGAAACTTTATTGGCATACTTAGTACGTCGTTTATTAGAAAACGGTGCAAATTCTTCTTTTGTACATCAATTAGTTGATCCGACAATTCCGGTTAGTGAATTAGTCGTAAGTCCAGTTGAGTTAGTGCAGAAAGCTGAGCGGGCATCTAATCCGTTCTTCAATAAACCAAGCCATATTTATCCAGGTAACCGAATTAATTCATTAGGTTTAGATTTATCAGATGAATTTCAGCTTAGTGAATTAGAAGCTAAATTAAATCAATTTCAAACTAAAACTTATCGCGCTGAACCATTGTTGTGGGATTATGTAATTAGCGAACGCGAGGCTAAACCAGTTATTAATCCAGCTAATAAAAATGATACGGTTGGCGAAGTGTTGAATGCTAATTTGGATGAAGTTGGTGTTGCGGTTAGTAATGCAGTCAGTGCTTTTCCTGCGTGGTCACAAACAGCTCCGGCAGAACGCGCGGCAATGATTGTTAAGTTTGCCGATTTGCTTGAGCAAAATTACTATGAGATTTTAAATATTGTTGTGCGTGAGGCAGGTAAAACACTAAGTAATGGAATTGCTGAAGTACGTGAGGCGGTTGACTTCTGTCGTTACTATGCCGCTCAGGTAAGTAATGAGTTTAATAATGATACTCATCAGGCACTTGGTCCCGTAATTTGTATTAGTCCATGGAATTTCCCATTGGCAATTTTTGTTGGTGAAGTAGTGAGTAGTTTGGTTGCAGGTAATACTGTAATTGCTAAACCATCAGCGCAGACTAATTTAATTGCTCATTATGCAGTAAAACTAATGCATGAAGCTGGTGTTCCTCCTGCGGCAGTACAGTTAATGATCGGTAGTGGTAGCATTATTGGTAATCAGCTAACTAAAGACCCACGAGTTGCTGGCGTTATTTTCACTGGTTCTACCGAAGTAGCGCAAACGATTAATCAAAATTTAGCATCTAAGGCCGATTCTGGAGTGTTAATTGCCGAAACGGGCGGTCAAAATGCGATGATTGTCGATTCAACCGCCTTACCAGAACAAGTGGTGCTGGATGTGGTTACCTCTGGTTTTGATAGTGCTGGACAACGTTGCTCGGCATTGCGCGTGTTATATTTACAAGCCGATATTGCTGATAAAACTATCAAAATGCTAAAAGGCGCAATGGATGATCTACGCGTTGGTAATCCGTCTTTATTAAATACTGATGTTGGTCCGGTAATCGATACTAAGGCGCAAAAAGTGCTACTGGATCATATTGATAAATTGAAAAAAACTGCGCGGATGTGCTATCAAACTAAACTTCAGCCAGAATGTGCTGATGGAATTTTTGTCGCGCCAACCGTATTTGAAATTGGTTCAATTAAAGAATTAAAACGCGAAGTATTTGGCCCGGTTATTCACATTATTCGCTTTGCTGGTGAAGATTTAGATAAAGTAATTGCGGAGATTAATAGTAGTGGTTATGGACTAACTCAGGGCTTACACAGTCGTTTAGAAGAGACTGCTGCCAAAGTTTATAATAATATCAAGGCTGGTAATATTTATATCAATCGTAATACGGTTGGTGCAGTGGTTGGTGTTCAGCCATTTGGCGGTGAAGGATTATCTGGAACTGGACCTAAAGCTGGTGGATCATTGTATTTATATCGTTTGGTGCATACTGCAGCGCATCCTCAGTCTAAAGTTACTAAAAAAGCCGTGAATTTTGCGCAGTTGGATAATTTTGTTAATAGCCTTGGACAATTATCTCTTGATCAAGCGCAGATTACTGAATTATTGGCATTAGCTACGCGGTTAAAAGGAATTTCGCCATTAACCGAGCAAATTGAATTACCTGGTCCAACTGGTGAACGCAACTTTATGTTGTTTGCCGCCCGTGGCTTTGTCGGATGTTTGGCAGATAGCTTGTATGAGTATTGTGTTCAGGTGATTTATGCTTTAGCAAGTGGTAATCAGGTGATTTTACCGAAGGATGGGGTTGCAGATAGTCTAGGACGTTATCTTCCGAATAAATCATACTTCACTAGCGATCTTACTAAGGTTGAATTAATTCATGTCTTGTTAGTAAGCAAAAACTACGCTAATTTGACGAATATAAAAAATGAATTGGCGAAGCGTGACAGTTTGTTAACTGGTGTAATGCAAGAAGCAGATCATGGCTATAATATACATTTCTTAGTAACCGAACGCACGGTAAGTATTAATATTACGGCAACGGGTGGGAATGTACAGTTAATGAGTATCGACGATAAAATTTAACTGCTCGGACTATTTCGCAATAGCGTTGTTGCAAGGCTCTTCATGTACTTCTCATGTACACTACGTCGCCTTGCGCCTAGCTTTTGCTTTATATTCCAGCAGTTACAGTAGTTACGACAAGATTTAATATTTTTGGATTTAAATTATGACTAAAGTAGTGACTCTAGCCCACTATTACACCACTCCTGAAATTCAAGAGTTGGCAGATAAAGTTGGTGATAGTCTGGAGTTGTCTTTGTATGCCAGAGATGCACAAGCGGATGTAATTGTTTTTGCTGGTGTGCGTTTTATGGCTGAGACTGCAAAAATTCTTAACCCACAAACTAAGGTAGTGTTACCACATACTGGTTCAACCTGTTCATTGGTAACGATGACTGATATCACTAAACTTCAAAAGTGGCGTGAAGAGCATGCAGATTATGTGCATGTGGCATATGTTAATTCTTCAGCCGAGCACAAAGCGTTAGCTGATTGGATTGTTACTTCACGCAATGTTGATGATATTATTGCTCATCTCTATGCTGAAGGCAAAAAGGTAATCTATTCGCCAGATCGGAATATGGGTGCATACCTTAATTTTGAATATGGTTACGATATGCCACTATGGGAAGCAGTTTGTGAGGTTCATGATAGGTTTAATCAGCAAGCATTGAATGAAGCCTATGCTTCGGTTAGTGGCGCTAAATTTCTGATTGCGCATCCTGAGAGTCCTTTGCCAGTATTACATGGCGCGGATTATATTGGTTCAACCAGCCAGATGCTTAATTGGGTACGTGACTTCGATGGTGAAGCCTCTGCAGTTATCTTTGTTGCGACTGAAGATGGTATTTTATATAATATGAAAAAAGTCCGTCCAGATTTGGATTTACGCCAAGCACCAATTTATAGTGGTTGCCAATGTAACTCATGCCCGTATATGAAACTCAATTTTTTAGATGCGGTGCGTGCAGCACAGGCTGGTACTGGCGGAGTAGAAATTGACTATCTGACTCCCGAGTTAATCGAGCAGGCTCGTAAACCAATTGATCGAATGTTAGAATTTAGTCAGCGTTATTATAAGTAAGGACTATATGCGAATTTTATTAACGAATGATGATGGTTATCTTGCCGCTGGTATAAGAGCGGTGTTTGCAGGGTTGTTGGCAGCTGGGCACGATGTAATTATGATAGCTCCTGAACGTAATTCAAGTGGTGCAGGGCAGTCAATTGCTGTTTATAATCCAATTAGTATCACTCAAGTAGAGGAACGGGTTTATTTTGTTACGAGTACTCCGGCAGATAGCGTACGCCTTGGTTTACAGTATGTTTATGGAAATGTGGATAATTATCCAGATCTAGTTGTATCTGGGGTTAATATGGGTGAAAATGTTGGTGAAGATGTGCTTTATTCTGGTACAGTTGGTGCTGCACGCGAGGGAACATTACATGGGATTCCAGCATTGGCATTTTCGACTAATGGAGTTAGTAAAGAAACGCATAATAAATTTAATCATTTAGAGTCAGCCGCGCGGATTGTTAGTGAATTAGTTGCCAAATTGGAAACAAATTCTAAATACTTGCCAGATGTGTTTATCTGGAATATTAATATCCCTAATCGTCCATATGCCGAAATAAAAGGTTATGAAACTACCAAGCTTGGATTACGCCCAATTCATCAGCCATTGATAGAACAATCAACCCCACGCGGTAATGTGATTTATTGGCAGGGACACTCTAGTGAACCGGAAGAATATGAAATTGGAACGGATTTAGATGTTTTTATGAAGCAAGAAAAAGTTTCAATTACACCGATTGAAGTATTACCAACCAATTATGAACAAATGCCGATTGTCGATGCATTAACTAGCTAATAGGATTTAAGATGAAGAGAATATTATTGTTATTATCTGCCACTTTGATATTAAGTGCATGTTCTTTTACCCGAGCAACGCCAGCACCAATTGTTAATGGTACTGCTCCGCCAGTGACACAACAGCCAACTGCTGCTGTATCAGCAGGGTCTGCGGCTGTAGCTACTACTGCGGATGCCACCGCACCTGGTACTAAAATACAAAAAGTAGATGAAGATGATGATGGTACGGTTGTTAGTAGCTCTGCTCCAGCACCGAAAACTAAAACTAAACCTACTGCTTCAGGTGCTGCAGCTAGCGCTAAAGCAGCAACAGCAACAGCAACTACGACAGCAGCGAGTGGCGCAACATTGGGGAACGTTAATTGGTTAGCACCAATAGCTGATGGTAAAATTTTACAACCGTATAGCGCAACAACTAAAGGCGTAGATGTTGCAGGACGGGAAGGGCAAGCTGTCTTTGCTTCAGCTGCGGGTAAGGTAGTGTATAGCGGTAATGGTCTCAAAGGATATGGCAATTTGATTATTTTAAAGCATCCGGATAATTATTTGACCGCGTATTCGCACAATAAAGTTAATCTTGTAAAAGAAGGTGACACTGTTAAACGTGGGCAGAAGATTGCTGAATTAGGTAAAACGGAAAGTGACAAACCTATTTTGCACTTTGAGTTACGCAAAAATGGTAAACCAATTAATCCAACTCCAATTTTTAATAATTAAGCAGATGAAAAATAAATTAATTCTAAGTTTGGTAATTGTCTTTGCAATTGCTTTCGTCTTTGCTGACAATGGACCGCCAGCAGTTTATCAGCCAAATTATGTTTATGGTGAAACTCCAATGGGCGTGTATATGGGAAACCCATACGACATGGGTGATGATATGATGGGTGATGACTTTGTTATGCCCAATGGCGAAGGTATGGGGGAGTATCAGGGGCAATCAGGTGCTCCCGAGCAACAATTTCAATATCTGCAGGGACAAGAACAGTTAATGGAGCAAAGCTCCAAAGATGCACGTAAAGCATATTTTCAAGAGCAGGCTATTGGTGAGAGCATGGACCAGCAATATATTAAGCAAATTGATCAACAAACTCATCAATCTGCCCCTGCTCCAATTGTATTGCCAACTATGTAATGAATACTCAATCAGATTCATCATCCTAGGTCGTTGATTCACTCCTTACTTAGTGTAAGCTTCGTCGTAAATCGCCTACTAGTATTTCGAATCAGTTTGAGTATTCATTAGCTGCACAATTGTGTTAAAATAATGGTATATAAATTGTGGTTATCCTCAAATCTATTTATGGAGTCAGCATGTCTAATCAAGTTTCATTTAATCCAGAGTCTTATCAAAAATATGTATCCGATATTCGTAATCTAGTGAGTAACATCAATGAGATTAACCAAAAAATAATTGCCTCAAACCAAGATTATGCGACTGAGAGTTATAAAGCTTATGGAGAGCATATGCAAGCGTTGATGAGTTCTAAAAATCCAATGGACTATTTCAATATTAATCGTAAATATGTTCAAGAATCTTCATCTCGTTTTCAGCGCTTACTGACTAAACGTTATAGCTTGTTTGATGAGCTAAGTAAAAAATTAATGGCACAAAATAATATAATGTTTTTATTTCCTCAACAGATTCAAGATGCAATTTTAAAATTTCGTCAAAGTGGAAAAATGGATATGTTAAATCCTGATCTATGGTCTAAATTTACCAATATGTTAACTAATCGTGTTTAAAGCAAAACTCCAGAATATTTCTGGAGTTTTTTTACTATGGTAATTACAAATAAAATGAAGGATTGATGATTGCCCATAATCTAGTTGAGCTATTTAATTTGAATTATGAATTAATTAAAAGAAATGATAATAGGAGAAAATAATGAGTAAAAATTTAATGTTCGGAACGAATCTACTGGCAAGTAAAATTCCATTAACCGCACAGGCAAAAGAGTTCCAGGATTATGTAACGGATGCTATGCAACGTAGCTCGTTATTTATGGATGTGATGCGTAAACGTGGAAATGAAATGGTCGATATGACTAAAGATAATTCTTCAACGGTGCTGAATTTTAAATTTGAAAAATTAATGGATGGTTCAAGTTTTGAACGTCCGATTAATTACTGGTTAGCACGGATGTTGCCACCTGATGGTGTTGTGACAGATAATAATAAACGTCCCTATGTGATTCAGGATCCGCGTGCCGGACAAGGCCCTGGGATCGGTGGTTTCAAAAAAGACAGTGAAATTGGTGATGCACTAAAAAATGGGCACCCAGTATATTTTGTTGGCTTTAATTCAACACCGATAGATGGACAAACCTATGAAGATATAATCAAAGGACAGGTTAAGTTTTACGAGAAAGTAGCTGAGCTACATCCTAATTCACCTAAAATGTGCGCGATGGGTAATTGTGCCGCTGGATACCTGACGATGTTCAGTGCGATGCAACGCCCAGATATATTTGGGCCGATAATGATTGCTGGTTCTCCACTCTCATATTGGAATGGTGAACGCGGACGTTATCCGATGCGTTACGCTGGTGGTATGGTCGGTGGTTCATGGATTAATTCTCTCTTGGGTGATTTAGGCGGCGGTAAATTTGATGGAACTTATTTGGTATTAAATTTTGACTTACTTAACCCTGCTAATTTCCTGTGGAGCAAGCAATATGATTTATATGCCAATATTGACAAGGAAAGTGAACGCTATTTGCAATTTGAAAAATGGTGGGGTGACTTTATTCAATTTAATACGCCAGAAATCAAGTGGCTGGTAGACAAATTATTTGTGGGTAATGAATTAACCACTGGCAAATTAACTACTGAGGACGGAATTAAACTCGATTTACGTGCAATTACTTCACCAATTATTACTTTTGTGTCTGATGGGGATAATATCAGCCCGCCAGCGCAATCTGCCGGTTGGATTGCTGATATGTATAAAGATGAACAAGAAATTCAGGCGCGTGGCAAAACGATTGTTTATTGCTTAAATCATAAAGTTGGACATTTGGCTATTTTTACAGCAACTAAAGTTGGTAAACGTGAAGATGAGCTATTTGTTGAGAATATGGATTCAATTGATATCTTACCACCAGGATTATATGAGTTAGTAGTTGATACACCTGAAGGTGAAGAAGTCAGTGGCAAATTACGTTCACACTATGAAGCACGGACAATTGAAGATATTAAAGCTCTGGGCTATAACAGCGTTGAAGATGACCGCGCGTTTGCAACAGTTGCGAAAGCATCAGAAGCGCTCAGTTATATGTACGATAAACTGGTTCATCCGTGGTTTAAGATTTATGATAATCCAGAAGTTGCCAATCGGCTCAAGAATTTCCGACCATTACGTTTAAGTTATACTTTGTTTGCCGATAGTATTAATCCATGGATGAAGTTTTTTGAAGATGCTGCAACTAAGGCTGAACAAAAACGTGTTCAACTGGACGAAAGTAACCCATTTTTACAGATGCAACAAGAGAGTTCTAAATTTATCACTCAATATCTACAAAATATTGCAAATTTCCGGGACGGAGTTCGTGAGCAAATGTTTTTTAATATTTGGTCCAACCCTTTAGTGCAGAAGTTTTGGGGAACTGATACTGGCGCTCCACGTTACACACCAAGCATGACACAACTTGACCGTGATGAGTTAATGAAAAATTATCAGGCAGAAATAAAGCGTAATTTGCCAGTAAAAAATAAAGTTGAAGCTTTATTTCGCTTTATTGCTTTAATTCAGGCTCAACGTAACAAAGTACAAGAGTTTGTGATTCGAGTTTTGGTTCATAAAGCGCGTGAACTGGAACCGAAATGGAGTGATCGTGATTTTCATGAAGTAATCAAAGCTCAAGCAATGGTTGTGCGTAATGATCCTGATGCTGCGTTGGTAGCGCTAAAATCTTTTGTTGATAAAGCTAATCATGGTGCTGAATTATCCGCATCGGTACATGATGTGATTGATAAAATCGGTGGTTTACCAGCTGAGGTTACAGATGTTGCACGAAGTATTGCTGCTAAGCTTATGGCGAAAACGACCAATAAAAACTAATTATCAGCCATTGAGCTAGGAACTAATGCAAGGCGATCCAATGTAACGAAAGGTACATAGGAAGCCTTGCGACAATGCCATTTTGAATATAGATGAATTAGCGAAAAGCATGTCTGTCAGAATACTGGTCTCTATTCTGACTATTCTAAATTTTGTTTGATCAGTGGAATTGTGATAGTTTTTTTTAGAGCCAGTGCTGCATTGCTAATTTTAATGATTAGTTGAATTAATTTGCCTAAGTTGCGTGTATAATGATGGAGTAAGTATTTCAATTCTGCTTCACCAATTTTGATACCTTCGCGATTACTATAGATAGTTAGTGCGCTGAGTAGTTCTGATTCATTGAGGTTTTTAAGTCCAAATACAAGCCCAGAATAAATCCGAGTTTTCAAGTCAACCCGAATTTTAGAGTTATTAAGATTAATTGTTGAGCTAGTTAATAAATAATTGTCTCGATTATTTAATTTTATATGATTAAATAAATCAAACAGTTCAATTTGTTGATCTTCGTTTAGAGTATCAATATTGTCTATCGCGATGAAACGTAGTTCATCCAAATTT